>NZ_JAHDTH010000036.1 GCF_018531445.1 Pseudonocardia lacus | reverse complement strand
CGGGGGGCGGGCCCCCCGGCCGTCCGTAGTTGCGGTCCATCCCGTACCTTCCCCCCGTTGATCACCCGGGCGCCCGGCGGAGGTCACGATACGCACGGCCGCCGCGTCGCCCTTCCTCGACTCGACGTGCGGGGGTGCGCCGGAAGTTCCGGTCGTCACCAAGTCGACGCGAACCCGCCACCGGGACCGGGGTCACGGGGTGTAGGCGAACCCGCCCGCGATCAGGCGTCGAGCAGCGGCTCGCCCTCGAACCGCCCCAGCTCCTCGCGGTAGAACTCGACGCCCAGCCCGTTCGGGTCGCGGAAGTAGAGGCTGTTGTGCACGCCGCGGTCGGGACCCAGGTACTCGATGCCCTTCGCGTCCAGGGTGGCGCGCATGGCGTCGAAGTGCTCGGCGGTCACCGAGAGCGCCAGGTGCTGCAGTGCGCCGATCGTCTCCACCCAGTCGGGGTGGTCGTGGCCGGGGAAGTCGAAGAAGCCGAGCAGGTTCTGGTGGCCGATGTCGAAGAAGAAGTGGCTCGACCCGGCGTAGTCGCGGTTCTCCACCAGCTCGACCAGCGGGAAGCCCAGCGTCTCCTGCCAGAACTCGATCGTCTTCTCGACGTCGCGGGCGACGAACGCGGCGTGGTGCACGCCCTGCGTGGGCGGTGCGGGCCGCTCCCCCACCGGACGCAGGTACTTCCCCTTCAGCGCGGCGCGACGCTCCCGGACGGCGTCCAGCTCGGCACCCTGTGGCTGCGGCATCGCATCCTCCTGTCGACGGTTCCTACGCGCGGCAACGGTAGTTGCACACGCAACATTCCTTCCCGCTCCCTCCCGCGAGAGGGCGGCGGAGGGGCGAGGGCGGGCGGTCAGAGCCAGGGGGGTGGGGTGGGGAGGGGGCCGCCGGTGGCGGTCAGGTCGGAGCCGTCGGTCCGGCCGATCAGCCAGCCCATCACGGCCGCGGCGGGCCCGCTGACCGCGACCGGGCTGCCGGGCTCGCCCAGCTGCCAGCGCTGCTCCCGGTCGGTCGGCGCGAGCACCGCCGACGGGCAGCCGTCGCGGGAGGACAGGGTGACGGAGGCGTCGTCGAGGAGGGCATCGACCACCTCGGCCGGGAGGTCGGTCAGCTCGGCGCCCGCGTCGAGGTCGACGGCGTGCAGCCAGACCTCGCGGATCCGCATCCACGGCACCTCGGCCGCGGGCAGCGGTCGACCCAGCGCACTGCGCACCGTGGACTGCCAGGTGGTCGCGTCGAGGGCGGCGAGGGCGGCGTCGAGGTCGCGGGCGGTGGAGACGAGCTCCCGGCGCAGGGTCTCGGCCGGGGCCTTGGCCGAGGCCTCGATCTCGGCGGCGCGGGTCTCCCGGTCGGGGTACATGGGCGTCTCGACGCCGGTGCGCGCCCAGGTCGCCAGCCGGGTGAGCGCTTCGGCGTTGCGGGCCAGGTGGGCGACGAGGTGCGCCCTCGTCCAGCCGGGCAGCGCGCAGGGCTCGCGCAGGGCGTCGTCGGGCAGGGCGTCGACGGCCCGGCCGAGGAACTCCGTGCCCGCACCCATCAACGGCAGCGTCTGGCCGATGTCCCGGCGGTCCACCACTGCTCCCCCTCCCGTCGTCCCGTCAGGGGTGACGGTAGCCGCCGGCACGCGGCCCGACACAGACGTCGGGTGGCGCGTCGAGCCCGCGGTCCGCCGCGACCTCCCCCTCGGACCGGGCCGCCGTGCCGCCGCGTTGACGGCCACCACCCGGCCGCACCATGATCCAGCCGTCGATCAGCCCGACCTGCGAAGGAGCAGCCGTGGCCCGCACCTTTGTCCTGATCACCGGCGCGTGGCACGGCGGGTGGGCGTGGCGCCCGGTCGCCGAACGGCTGCGCGCCCAGGGGCACCGCGTGCTGGCCCCCACGCTGCCCGGCCTCGCCGACGGCGACGACCCCACCGCCCACCAGCTGGGCGACGTCGTCGACTTCGTGGTCGACTTCGTCGAGTCGCGCGACCTGCGGGACGTGGCGCTCGTCGGGCACAGCTGGGGCGGGTACGTGATCACCGGCGCGGCGCCGCGGCTGGCGTCCCGGCTCGACCGCCTCGTCTACTGGAGCGCGTTCGTGCCGGCCGAGGGACGCCCGCTCGTCGACGAGGTCCCGCCGCCCTACCAGGAGCTGTTCCGCGACCTGGCCGCCGCCTCGGGCAGCAACTCGGTCGCGATGCCGTTCGAGGTGTTCGCCGGCGCCTTCATCCAGGACGCCCCGGAGCCGGTGCAGCGCACGGTGCACTCACTGCTCGTGCCGCATCCGTTCCAGTACTTCACGACGCCGGTGGCCCCGCTCGACCCCGCCGCGCTCGGTGTGCCGGCGACGTACCTGCTCAGCGTCGACGACATCGCCCTCCCGCCCGGCGAGTACGCGTGGGCGCCGCGGTTCCCCGAGCGCCTCGGCGTCGCGGCCGTGCCGATCCCGGGCAGCCACGAGGCCCTGCTCACCGACCCCGACGCCCTCGCCGCGGCCGTCCTCAAGGCCTGACACCTCCGAGGTCGAACCCCGGGCGGCGTCAGGCGCCGCGCGGCTGGGAGCCGGCGGAGCGGCGCAACGGGGCCCAGCGCCGGCGGGAGGCGCGGCGGGCGGCGGAGCGGCGGGTCTCGATGAGCGCCATGGTCGAGCGCAGGGCGCTCGCGGCGTCCAGCGTCGCGTCGCGGGCCGCCGCGCTGATCGCGGTGAAGCTCGCGTAGCCGTGCACCAGCCCGGTGAACCGGCGCGCCACCACCGGCACCCCGGCCGCCCGCAGCCGCTCGACCAGCTCCTCGCCCTCGTCGCGCAGCGGGTCGAAGCCCGCGGTGGCGATGTAGGTCGGGGGCATGGCGCTCAGGTCGTCGGCGCGCAGGATCGCGCCGCGGACGTCGCCGTCGGGGACGCCGTCGGGCAGGTAGAGGCGTTCGAGCTCGGCGAGCTGCTCGGCGGTGAGCCCGAACCCGCTGCCGAAGGCCTCCCGGGAGCCGCCCGTGCGCTCGGCGTCGGTGACCGGGTACAGCGCCAGCACGAACGCCGGGACGGCGCCCTCCTCCTGCTGGTGGGCGACGACGAGGGCGAGGTTGGCGCCGGCGCTGTCGCCGCCGACGGCGATCAGCTCGGGCTCGGCGCCGAGCGAGCGCGCCGTGGACCGGGCCCAGCGGTACGCGGCCAGCGCGTCGTCGACGGCGGCCGGGTACGGGTGCTCCGGGGCGAGGCGGTAGTCGACCGACAGCACGCGGACCCCGGACTGGGCGGCCAGCAGCCGGCACAGCGGGTCGGTGGAGGCCAGGCTGCCCACGACGAACCCGCCGCCGTGGAAGTAGACCAGCAGCGCGCGGCTCTCCGGCTCCGACGGCGGGACGTAGAGCCGGGCCAGCAGCGGGCCGTCGGCCCCGGGGACCTCCCAGTCGGTGGTGACCACGTCGTCGAGGCCGGGGTCGGCGACGGCCTCGGCGGCGATGTCGGCCTGCCGGCGCTGCTCGGCGACGGCCGCGGCGTCGAGCGCGTCGGAGCCGGACCCGGAGAGGACCTCGCTGACCCGGCCGAGGAGCTGGAGGTCCTGGTCGAGGGTCTGGCCGTCGTGCTGGACGGGGCGCCCGGCGAGCAGCCGCTTCATCCCGCGGGGGAGCCCGAACAAGGTGCGGATGCCCACTCGCATCAGCCGCACCCGCGCCTTCGCGCCGATCACGGCACCGAGGTTACCCCGGGGCGGGCGCCCCGGGCCGGGACCGGCGGAGCACATCACCTGCGGTGCTACTCATCGGTGGAGAGCACCGCCCACCCGTGTCCGGGCACCGCCACCCGACCACCCGGCAGCACCGTCGCCGCGCCGGCCAGCGGCGCACCGGCTCCGGGTGCGGGCAGCTCGGCCGGGTCGTCGCCGAGGTTCAGCGCGACCAGCAGGGCGCGGTCGCCGTCGCGGACCTCGTAGCAGAGCCGCTCGTTCGCCAGCTCGACGGCGCGGGTGCGGGCCCGGTGCATCCAGGGATGCCGGCGGCGCAGGCCGATGAGGTCCTGGTGCAGCCGGTAGGTCGGCCAGCCGAAGGGCGCCAGGTCGTCGGGCGAGTCGGGGAAGGCGGGGCGCACGGCCTCGTCGCCGCCCTCCCGGTCCTCCTTGACGCCGCGGAAGGCCTGTTCGTCGCCCGCGTAGACCGACGGCGTGCCGCCCACCGTGAACAGCACCGCGAGCGCGTGCGGCAGGTGGCGCTCGTCGGTGAGCCGGCTGGCGATCCGGGTGACGTCGTGGTTGCCCAGGAAGGTCAGCGGCACGAACGAGTCGAGCAGCTCGTTGTGCCGGTCGAGCGCCCAGGACAGCTCGAACAGGTTGGCGTCGTTGAGCGAGCTCCAGACCGCCTTCCACAGCTCGTACTGGGTCACCGAGTCGATGCCGCTCTCCGCGACGAACCCGGCGTAGTCGCCGTGGATCACCTCGCCCACCAGGTAGGCGTCGGGGTGCGCGGCTCGCACGCGTGGCACGACCCGCGCCCAGAACGACGTCGGCACCGCGTAGGCCGCGTCCAGCCGCCAGCCGGCCGCGCCCCGGTCGAGCCAGTGGTTCATCACCGCGGCGACGTGGTCGGCGACGGCGGGCTCGGCGTGGTCCAGGGCGACCAGCTGCCGATGGCCCTCGAAGGTCGCGTACTCCGGCTCGGCGCCCGGCCCGTCCGGCCAGCTCAGCCGGAACCAGGACGCCGTCGGCGCCGTCGGGCCCTCCTCCAGCACCTGGCGGAAGGCCGGGAACCCCCGCCCGACGTGGTTGAACACACCGTCGAGCAGGACGCGCAGCCCGCGCTCGCCCGCCGCGGCGACCAGCGCGTCGAAGTCCTCGTCGGTGCCCAGGCGCGGGTCGATGCGGAAGTGGTCGACGGTGTCGTAGCCGTGGGTGCCGGAGTCGAACACCGGGCCCAGCGCCAGGCCGGACGCGCCGAGGTCGCGGGCGTAGTCGAGCCAGTCGACGAGGCGGCGCAGGCGGTGCACCGGCGGGCCGTCCGTGGCCTGCTGCTCGGCCCCCAGGAAGCCCAGCGGGTAGACGTGCCACCAGATGGCGTGCCGCTCGCGATCGGTCATTCCGGGCCTCCTACTGAGTCGAGCTCAATAAGAGGGTAGCGTTCGCCGGGTGACCCGCGCCGACCGCCGTCCCCGCCGCCGCCTCGACGTCGAGCAGCGCCGGGCGGCGATCCTGGCCGCGGCCCAGGACGCGTTCGGCGCCGCGGCGTACCAGCAGGTCGCGCTGAGCCGGGTGGCCGAGGCGGCGGGCGCGTCCGAGGCGCTCGTGCTGCGCTACTACGGCAGCAAGGCCACGCTCTACGTCGAGGTCGTGCGGTCGGCGATCGCGCTGCTGCTGCAGCGCCAGCGCGCCGCCGACGCCGCGCTGCCCGCCGGCACCGCGCCCCTGGACCGGGTGGCCGCGTCGGCGCGGACCTACCTCGGGTTCGTCGCCGAGTTCCGGCACGGCTGGGCCGGACCGCTGCGGACGCCGTGGGGCGAGCCCCCCGAGGCCGAGGCCCTGCGCGTCGAACTGCGCACCCACTACGTTGACCTGCTGCGCGCGCTGCTCGGCCCGGGCCCCGACCACGCCTTCCGCGGCTACCTCGGCTTCCTCGACGCCGCGTGCCTGGCCTGGGTCGAGGCCGGCTGCCCCGATGACGAGCGGGAGCCGCTGGTGGCCGCCGCCGTCGGCGCCCTGCGCGGCGCGCTCACCGATTGAACCACCACTGGCTTATATAACCGCAGGCTGCAACGCTGGGGGGCGTGCACGCCTTCGACGTCCTCGGCGACCCGGTCCGGCGCCGGATCCTCGAACTGCTCACCGACGGCGAACTGCCCGCCGGCGAGGTGAGCGCGGTCGTGCAGCGCGAGTTCGGCATCTCCCAGCCGGGGGTCTCCCAGCACCTGCGGGTGCTGCGGGAGAACGGCTTCGCGACCGTCCGCGCCGACGGCGCCCGCCGGCTGTACTCGGTCGACCCCGAACCGCTGCGCGAGATCGACGCCTGGCTCGACCGCTACCGCCGGTTCTGGCAGCAGCCGCTCGACGCGCTGGCCACCGAGCTGGCCCGGGGCAGGCGGGAGCGGCGCGCCGCGGAGTGAGCGGTCAGCGGCCGAGGCGCAGCTCCGTCACCCGCAGACCGGGCTCCGGCTCGAACGTGCCCGTCTCGGCGAACCCCAGCGAGCGGTACAACCGCAGCGCCGGCTCGTTCGCCGCCCCGGTGGAGACCAGCACGTCACCGGTGGGCTCGGCGGCCAGGACGTGGCCGAGCAGCCGGCGGGCGATGCCGCGGCGGAACCACCGCGGGTCGACGCAGAGCCGCACGAGGTCGAGCTCGTCGGCCGGACTGCGGATCCAGGCCAGGAAGCCGACCGGGCGGCTGCCGTGCACGGCGCCGAGCCAGCGCAGCGGCGACGCGCGCATCTCGTCGAGCGACTCGGTGAGGGCGGGGATGCCCGGATGGCCGATGAGCTCGGCCTCGACGGCGTACGCGCGCAGCCCGATCCCGTGCACCTCCCGCGCGGTGCGGTCGTCGCCCAGGTCGAGTTCGCGCAGCTGCCACACCGGGTGAGCCAAGCACACGTGGCGAGGGGCCCGCGCCGTCCGACGCGGGCCCCTCGCACCCCCCTCAGGTGCGCCGCGTCACCAGCAGCAGCACCCCGGCCGTCACGACCGCGGCCGCGACGAAGACCAATCCCCCGGGCACCGACCGGGTGACGGCCAGCAGCGTCAGCGACATGTTCCCGGCGGTGTGCACCACGACCGCCGCGGGCACCCCGCCGCGCAGCCGCTCGGACACGAACCAGTACCCGACCGACAGCGGCAGCATCGCCGCGAAGAACAGCAGCGCGGAGGGCGAGAACAGGCCCATCGCCGACTGGCTCGTCCCGATCAGCAGGAACAGCGGGACGTGCCAGAGCGCCCAGAACGCGCCGACCACCGCGGACGTCGCGGCGGGCGACAGCGCGCGACGCAGCCGCGGCTGCAGGTGCCCGCGCCAGCCGAACTCCTCGGCCAGCGGCCCGGTGATCAGGAACAGGCCGAGCATGGGGAGCAGGCCCCCGACGCTCGCGGCCAGGTCGCCGAGCGCGGACGGATCGACCGGCGCCGCGCCGAACAGGGGTGCCACCGCGGCCGCCAGCACGGCGGGCCCGGCCCCGACCAGCAGCGCCACCGGCAGCCACCTGGCCGCCGCTGCCCACTCGACCCGCCGCCCGGTGCCGCGGCCGAGCAGCGCGAGCACGCCCGCGGCGAGGGTCGGGCCGAACCCGCCGAAGCCGTAGAGCGCGTACACCAGCGGGTCGGCGATGTCGCCGCCGAGGGCGACGGCCACCGCCCACGGCACCCAGCTCAGCCCGAACGCCAACGCCAGGAACGGGCCGATCTCCCGGACAAGGGACCCGCTCCCCGCGGTGCGGGGGCGGCCCGGAGTCGTCGTCGTCATGGGGGCCAGCCAACCGGCGCGACCCCCGCCGGACAGCCCGGTCCACCTCCGCGCTCGGGGTGGGGTTCTCCCTACCCGGGCTCCGTCGAGAACGAGGTTGCGGCCGATGTGGACCGGTCCAAAGAACGGCAACGTCGTTCTCGACGGGGTTGTCAGGCGAGGGTGCGGACGGAGAGGTCCCAGAGCCGGGCGGCCGCCTCCGGGTCGAGGGCGTGCGCCGCGACGCCGGTGCGGGTGCCCGGCTCGTGCGGGCCGGCCTCGACGCAGTCCTCGAAGTAGCGCCCGCTCACCCCGTCCACCAGCGGCGACGCGGCCAGCAGCACCGAGGTCGCGGCGCCCTGCTGCGGGGTCTTCCAGGCGGCGCCGCTGCCGCCGATCGCGGTCCGCAGGCGGGCCGGCCCCACCCGGTCGGCACGGCGTCGGACGTCGGTGCGGACCAGGCCGGGCGTCAGGGCGTTCGCCACGATCCCCTCGTGGCCCCACCGCCGCGTCGCCTCCACCGCGAACAGCACGTTCGCCGTCTTCGACTGGCCGTGGGCCAGCCACGGGTCGTACGCGCGGCGCTCGAAGTGGATGTCGTCGAAGTCGACGCCGGCGCGCAGGTGGGCGCAGGAGCTGACGGACACGATCCGCGCCCCGTCGGCGGCGACCAGGTTGCGGTGCAGCCCGCAGGCCAGCTCGAAGTGGCCCAGGTGGTTGGTGGCGAACTGCATCTCCCAGCCGGCGGGCGTGCGCGCCAGCGGCAGAGCGGTGGCGCCGGCGTTGTCGACCAGGATGTGCAGCGGCCCGCTCCACGCGGCCACGAACGCCGAGACCGACGACCGGTCGGCCAGGTCGAGCGGGGTCATGGTGATCTCCCGGCCCGTGTCGAGCGCGATGTCGGTGGCGGTGCGCTCGCCCGCGGTCATGTCGCGCACGGCGATGGTCACGTCGGCGCCCGCGCCGGCCAGCGCGCGGGCCGTCTCGGCGCCGATGCCGGACGCGCCGCCGGTGACGATGGCGCGGCGGCCGGTGAGGTCGATGCCGGAGATCACGTCGGCCGCGGTCGACGCGGCGGTGAACGGGGTGCTGGTGAGGGTTGAGCCGGTCATGTCGTCCTCTCCGTCCAAGCGGAGGAACCTCCGCGTATGCCCCGACACAACCGGAGGTGCATCCGGTTCATTCCGGCCTACGCTGGCACCGACGACGATGGTCCGACGACGAGCGGGAGGGGCGATGGTGACCGGCGAACGGCCGTTGCGCGCCGACGCGCGCCGCAACCGCGACAGCCTGCTCGCCGCCGCCGTCCAGGCCTTCTCCGCACCGGACAGCGCCGAGGTCACCCTGGAGGCCATCGCCAGAGCGGCCGGCGTCGGCATCGGAACGCTCTACCGGCACTTCCCGACCCGCGAGGCGCTCGTCGAGGCCGCCTACCGCAGCGAGCTCACCCGGCTCTGCGACGCCGTCCCCGGCCTGCTCGCCGACCAGCCCCCCGACCAGGCGCTGCGCACCTGGATGGACCGCTTCGTCGACTACATGACGACCAAGCGCGGCATGGCCGACGCGCTGCGCGCCGTCATCGCCTCCGGCACCAACCCCTACGAGCAGAGCCGAGCGCGCCTGCTCGACGCGATCACCACCCTGATCGACGCGGCCGCGGCGGCCGGTGCCGTGCGCCCCGACGTCGACCCGGGCGACGTGCTGACCGCGCTGAGCGGGGTCTCGCTCGCGGCCGGGGCGCCCGAGCAGCGCGAGCAGGCCGGCCGCCTGCTCGATCTGATCATGGACGCCCTCCGCTACCGCCCCGCCTGACCGCCCCGCCGTCCTCCGGGAGCGCGGCGACGAGAACGGCTTCGACCACCCGGGCCGAGACGGCGGCCACCTCGTCGGGGGTGCGGCCGAAGTCGCCGGCCAGCGACTGGGTGCAGAAGCTCGACAGCTGCACCGCGACCGCGTCGACCAGCCACTCCGGCGGCTCTCCCGGCCCGCCGCGGGCCTGCCACACCCGCGCGGTCACCTTCGACGCGAACTGCTTGCGGCTGGCCCGCCGCTCCGCCGCGGCCTCGGCCAGCTCCCCCGAGAGGTCCTCGGGCGGGAGCACCGCCAGCTCCCAGTAGACGCGGCCGTTGCGGGCGTTGAGCCGGTGCGTGACCTGCAGCAGGTCGAGCAGCCACGCGCGCAGGTCGCCGTCCGCGGGGGCGGGCGGGATCTGCTGGGCGTAGCGGCGCACGCCCTCCCGGATCGCCGCGGTGAACAGGGCGTCGCGGGTGGTGAAGTGGCGGAAGACGGTGCGCCGGTTGACCCCGGCCGCGTCGGCGACGTCGTCGACGGTGGCGGCGAGGCCGCGGTCGGCCAGCACCACGCGGGCGGCGTGCAGGATCCGGGCGCGGGCGGCGTCGCGGTGCTCCACGGCGAGCGGGGTCGTGGTGGCGTCCGGCACCGGGGGATCGTAGCGGCGGTCCTTGTCCGATGTCACTGATGAGTGACATGCTGGCACTCATCAGAGGCGACAGGGCGACCAGCGGAGCGTGCATGAGCGTCACGGAGGGTCCGACCAGGCCGGACGGCACCGCCATCGACACCGCCATCGACACCGCCATCGACAAGGAGGCGATCCGCAGGCGGTACCTCCAGGAGCGCGACAAGCGACTGCGCGCCGACGGGAACGACCAGTACGTCCGGCTCGCCGACGGACCGTTCGCGCACTACCTGGACGATCCGCACACGCCCTTCGTCGAGCGCGAGCCGCTGACCGACCACGTGACGGTCGCCTTCATCGGCGGCGGCTTCGCCGGGCTCGTCACCGGGGCGCGGCTGAAGGAGGCCCGCGTCACCGACGTCCGGATCGTCGAGAAGGGCGGCGGCTTCGGCGGCACCTGGTACTGGAACCGCTACCCCGGCGCCCAGTGCGACACCGCGTCGATGGTCTACATGCCGCTGCTCGAGGAGACCGGGCACATGCCGTCGGAGAAGTACGCCCACGGCCCGGAGATCCTCGACCACTGCGGGCGGATCGCCGACCGGTTCGGGCTGCACGACGGTGCCCTCTTCCACACCGAGGTCACCGACCTCACCTGGGACGACGACGCGTCCCGCTGGGTCGTCGGCACCAACCGGGGCGACCGGTTCACCGCGCAGTTCGTGGCGATGGGCATCGGGCCGCTGCACGTGGCCAAGCTGCCCGGCATCCCGGGCATCGCCGACTTCGCCGGCCACTCGTTCCACACCAGCCGCTGGGACTACGACTACACCGGCGGCGACCACCGCGGCACGCCGATGGACCGGCTGGCCGACAAGCGGGTGGCGATCATCGGCACCGGGGCGACGGCCGTGCAGGCCGTGCCGCACCTGGCCCGGGCCTGCCGCGAGCTGCTCGTCTTCCAGCGCACGCCGTCGTCGATCGACGTGCGCGACAACGGGCCGATCGACCCGGAGTGGTTCGCCGGGATCGCCACGCCCGGCTGGCAGCAGCGCTGGCTGGACAACTTCACGCTGAACCAGGCCGGCGGCACCGCCGACGTCGACCTGGTGATGGACGGCTGGACCGAGATCTCCCGGCGGATGCGCTCGAAGTTCGCGTCCCTGCCCCGCGAGGAGCGCACGCCGCTGGCGATGCTGACCGCGTTCGAGGACGCCGACTTCGAGAAGATGGAGCAGATCCGGGCCAGGGTCGACGCGATCGTCGCCGACCCGGCGACCGCGGCCCGCCTCAAGGCCTGGTACCGCCAGCTGTGCAAGCGGCCCTGCTTCCACGACGAGTACCTGCAGGCCTTCAACGAACCCGGCGTGCGGCTCGTCGACACCGACGGCCGGGGCGTCGAGCGGATCACCGAACGGGGCGTGGTCGCGGCCGGCGTCGAGCACGAGGTCGACCTGATCATCTACGCGTCCGGGTTCGAGGTGGGCACCGAGTGGACCCGCCGCGCCGGCTACGAGGTCACCGGCCGCGGTGGCGTGCGGATCTCCGACTACTGGGCCGACGGCATGCGCACGCTGCACGGCCTGCACGTGCACGGCTTCCCCAACATGTTCGTCGTGCAGCCCACCCAGGCCGCCAACCTGATCTCCAACGTGCCCAGCAACCTCACCGACCACGGCCGCACCGTGGCCGCGGTGATCGCCCACGCGCTGGAGGTGGGCGCCACCGAGGTGGAGAGCACCGAGGAGGCCGAGAACGCCTGGGTCGAACTGCTGCTCACCGGGCCGGGCCGGATGATGGCGGGCGCGCTGGACTGCACGCCGGGCTACTACAACAACGAGGGCCAGGACCCCGGCCCGCGCGCCCGGCTCAACGTCGGCCACCCGCAGGGCCCCGCCGCGTACTTCTCCCACATCGAGAGGTGGCGGCGGTCGGGGACGTTCGACGGCCTGGTGTTCAGGTAGCCGTCCCCGCCGCCTTGCGCGCGCGCCGGGTGGCGAGGCTGCAGCGCAGCAGGTAGGCGGGGCTCGGCGGGACCCAGCCGAGCTGCAGCGCCAGCGACTGGTCGTCGCGCACGGCCCAGTGCTCGACGACCATGCCGTCGCGGAAGCCCAGGAAGTGCGCCTGGTGCACCTCGAAGCGCTTGCCGGTGGGCGCGAACGCGCGCTCCACCGTCGCCTGCGGCGTCCAGATGACCATGTCGCCGGTGTGCCGGCCGGTCATCGTGCCGTGGGTGACGGCCAGGTCGCCCTCGACCACGACGGTGGTGACCGGGAACGCCATGTCGCGGAACGCCGAGCGCAGCCACTGGGCGGTGCCCCAGAAGGCCCGCGGGCCGCGGCCCCGGCAGTTCGGCGGCTCCGAGGAGGCCTCCCGGTTGATCGCGTCGGGGTGCACGACCCGGCGGAAGTCGTCGAGGGTGCCGTCGACCATCAGGCGGATGAAGCGGGTGGCCGTGTCGGCCATCGCGGTGCGGTCGGTGGTGGTCGTCATGCCGTCCTCCAGTTCGGTACAGCTTGCTGTATCGAGTTGATACAGTAAGCTGTATCGAAATTCCCCGCAAGCCCTGGAGCCCGATGACCTACGACAACAGCACCCGCGCGGCCGCCGCCGCGGCGACCCGGACCAAGGTCCTGGCCGCCGCCCGCGACGCCTTCCTCGCGCGCGGCTACGCCGCCACCACCATCCGCGGGATCGCCCGGACGGCCGGGGTGTCCCAGGAGACGGTCTACAAGCGGTTCGGGAACAAGGCCCGGCTGCTCAAGGACGTCTACGACGTGGCGATGGCCGGCGACGAGGAGGCCGCACCGGTCAGCGCCCGACCCGAGGCCGTCGCCGTCCGCGACGCCGACAGCCCCGCGGAGGCCGTCGCCGCGTACGCGGCGCTGTGCCGCGGGCTCACCGCCCGGGCCGGCGGCCTCATGCGGATCGTGGCCGGCGCCCGGGGCGGCGACCCCGACCTCGACGCCTTCGTCGCCGCCGTCGACGCGGAGCGCCTGAAGGGCGCCGACCTGGTCGCCCGGCTGTGGGCCGACCGCGGCTGGCTGCGGCCCGGGCTGGACTCCCAGCACGCCCGCGACGTCATCTGGACGCTCAACTCGCCCGACGTCTGGCTGCTGCTCACCCAGCGCGGCTGGTCGTTGGCGGACTACGAGTCCTGGATCGCGACCGGCCTGCGCTCGATGGTCCTGCGCCTGGACCGGTGATCCGCTAGGCCGGCCCGGTCTTGTCCAGGATCTCCAGGTAGTGCGGGTTGTACATGATCCCCAGGACGTTGCCGAACGGGTCGACGACCGAGGCCGTCACGAAGCTCGCGCTGCGCTTGGTGACCGGCTCGTACTCGGTGGCGCCGAGTTCGAGCAGCCGGGCGAAGGCGGCCTCGATGTCGTCGACGTGCCAATTGGCGAGCGCGCCGCCGGCCGGGTTCCCCGCCCCGGGCGGGGCGAAGCGGCGGTCGATGAAGCCCAGCTCGTGCTGGTAGTCGCCCAGCCGGAACTCGACGTAGGCCGGCTTCCCGTCGGGGCCGGGCACCGAGTAGTACGGCTCGACGCCGAGCAGGTCGGCGTACCAGCGGGCCGCCTCGGTGACGTCGTCGGCGTAGAAGTTGACGGTCGCGAGTCCTCGCAGCATCGGTGTTGCCCTTCCGGTCGATTCGCTGTTGGAGCCATCATGCCGAGGTGAAGTGCTCATCGAATGAGCACTTTTCCGGGCAGAATCGGCGATATGCGCGCAGACCGCCTCGTGGCCGCCCTCCTGCTGATGCAGGCCCGCGGCCGGGTGACCGCCGCCGAGCTGGCCGCCGAGTTGGAGGTGTCGGTCGCGACCGCCCGCCGCGACCTGGAGGCGCTCTCGGCCGCCGGGGTGCCGGTCTACCCGCAACCCGGCCGGGGCGGGGGCTGGCAGCTGATCGGCGGCGCGCGCACCGACCTCACCGGGCTCACCGCCGGCGAGGCGCAGGCGCTGTTCCTGCTGCTCGGACCCACCACCGGCAACGCGGGCGCCCCCGCGCGGTCGGCGCTGCGCAAGCTCGTGCGCGCCCTGCCCGACACCTTCCGCGCCGACGCCGAGGCCGCCGCGGACGCCGTCGTCGTCGACCCGACGCGCTGGGGCGAGCACGGGCGCGAGCGCTCCGAGCTGGTCGAGCTGCTGCAGTCGGCCGTCGTCCGGCGGCGGCGCGTCGAGCTGGCCTACGCGCGACCCGGCCGGGAACCGACCACCCGCCGCGTCGACCCGCTCGGCCTCGTCGACAAGGACGACATCTGGTACCTGGTCGCCGGCACCGACGCCGGGCGGCGCACGTTCCGCGTCGACCGCGTCGTCCGGGCGACCGTCACCGACGAGCCCGCCGACCGCCCGGACGACTTCGACCTGGCCGCCGAGTGGGAGCGGGTGGTCGATCGGGTCGAGCAGCGGCGCGCGGGCTTCGACGCCGACGTGCTGATCGGCGCCGAGGTGTTGCACGTCCTACGCGACCACTTCGGCCGCCAGTGCGAGGTCCTCGGCCCCGCCGACGACGGGCAGGTGCGCGTGCGGCTGTCGGCGCCGACCCCGCTGATGATCGCCCAGCGGCTGGCCGGGTGGGGCGGCCAGGTCGAGGTCGAGGACTCGCCGCCGCTGGCCGCCGAGCTGGCCCGGATCGGCCAGGAGCTGGTCGCCCGCTACGCGGGGTCAGTGGGCGGGTTCGTCGGCCCGGCGGGGGGCGAGCGGTAGCGCGACGACCAGGACGAGGGCGGCCGCGGCGAGCACGGCGGCCAGGCCCGTCGTCCGGTCGGGGACGGCGAGCAGCAGCCAGCCGAGTGCGGCCGCGCCGATGGCTCCGCCGAGCTGGCGGGCGAAGGTCAGGGCGGCCATCGCGGCGCCGAACGCCTCCGGGGGCGCGCAGGCCTGCCCGAGCAGCGTGTAGGCCTGCAGGCAGAGCCCGAGCGCGGCGCCGGTGAGGGCCATCCCGGCGAGCGCGACGGCCAGCGCGGCGGGGCCGCCCGTCCGCGGCACGACGGCCAACGCGGCCAGGCCGGCCACCCCGGTGGCCAACCCGAGCCGACCCCACGGGACCATCCGCGACCAGCGCCGGGCCAGCGCGGCGAACACCAGGCCGATGACCAGCTGCCCGCCGGTCAGCGCGACGAGCGACGCGCCGACGGCGCCGGTGTCGAGGCCGGTGCCGGCGGCGACCGCGGCGGGGACGAACGTGAAGCTGCCGAACAGCGCCACCCCGCCGAGGCCGGTGACGGCGATCGTGCGAGCCAGGCCGGGTGCGGCGAGCAGCGCGGGCGGGAACAGCGGGGCCGGGGCGCGGCGCTGCCGGCGGGCGAAGAGCGCGCCGGCCAGCAGCGCGCCCACCACGAGCGGCACCGCGGCGGGTCCGGTGGCCAACGCCTCGGACGAGCCGAGCAGGACGACGCAGCCGCCGCCGAGCACGACGAGCACGGCGCCGGCCACGTCGAACCCGCCGGCGGCGTCGGCCCGACGGCCCGGCAGGCCGCGCAGGCCGAGGGCCAGCGCGAGGGCGCACAGCGGCGGGTTGATCACGAACGCCCAGCGCCAGCCGGGTCCGGCGGCCAGCAGCGCGCCGACCGGTGGGCCGGCCAGCGCCGACACGCCGAAGGCCGCGGTCACCCAGACCTGGCGGCGCACCCGCTCGGCCCGGTCGAACATCTCGCCGAGCGCGGTGACGGCCGAGACGACCAGCCCGCCGCCGCCGACACCCTGCAGCGCCCTGGCCGCGACCAGTGCGCCGAGCGAGGGCGCGAGGGCGCACAGCGCCGAGCCGACCGCGAACACCAGCACCGACGCGGCGAACGCCGCCCGGCGGCCGAACAGGTCGCCGAGCCGGCCGTGGACGGGGGTGGCGGCGGTGACGGTCAGCAGGTAGGCGGCCGTCACCCCGGCGATCGCGTCCGGGTCGCGGAGGTCGGCGCCGACCGCCGGCAGGGCGGCGACGACGATGTTGCCGTCGAGTTGGGCCATGAGCATGCCGAGCAGCAGCGCCGCGAAGGCCGCCTCGGTCGCGCGGCGGGGCACGGCCCCGACAGATGCGTGCATTTCGCACACGTTATTGTGTGCGAATCGCACGCACAAGGGAGGGTCGATGACCGACGACCGGCACGGCGGGGGGCCCGCGCTGTTCCGCCTCGTGCGCTTCTGGTCGCGGCGCGGGCCGCTGCGCGTCTCCGCGGAGCTGACCGGCGAGGAGCGCAGGCTGCAGGACATCCAGGTGCTGGAGGCCGTCGCCGCCACCCCGGGCGACCAGGCGTCGGTGGCCGACGTGGCCCATCAGCTGGGGATCGACCGGTCGGGGGCGAGCCGGTTCGTCGCCGACGCCGTCGCCCACGGCTACCTGGTCCGCGGCGCGGCCGCCGACGACGCGCGTCGGGCCGTCCTGACCGTCACCCCGGCCGGTCGTGAGCTGCTCGACGGCGCACTGGCCTGGCAGGAGCGTGTGTTCGGCGAGCTGACGGCGCACTGGCCGGCCGCCGACGCCGCCGATTTCGCCCGCCACCTGCGCAGGCTCGCCGAGGAGCTGCCCGGTCAGTAGCCGTGGCGCAGGCCCGGCCAGGCCGCCGCCCAGGACGGCGGGGCCGCGCAGCGGGAGACGACGGTGCCGTCCTCGTCGTTGTCGGCGCCGTCCGGGCTGCGGTGCGTCGCGATCGGCGCGCAGCCGGTGAAGCGGGCCGCGGCCTCGCCGACCACGAGCACCGGGCCGGTCGCGGTCTCCGGCGGCGGGCCCCAGTCGGCGTAGGACATGTGCCCGGAGTGCGCAGGCGGCAGCCCGTGCTCGGGGCCGTAGTGGTCGAGGGCGCCGGCCTGCCCGTAGTTGCTGGTGAAGACGACGGCGGAGGTGCGCTCGCCGGGTGGCAGGGCGGCCCACGCGGCGGCGACGGTGTCGGCCAGCTCCGGCCAGCCGACCTGCTCCCCCGCCTCCTTGTTCACCGCCAGCACCGGCCCGAACTGCGCGGGCGGGAGCACCGGCAGCCCGATGAACGCCGACACCACCACCCCGACCGTCGCGGCCACCGCCGCCCACGCCCGGCGCGACGCGCTCCCGGCCAGCCACCGCACGGTGGGCTCCGCGCCCGCCGCGAGCAGCACTAACGCCGGCGGCACCACGTAGTACGGCTTGCCGCCAACGACCAGCGCCACCGCGGCGACGAGCGGGTACACCAGCACCGCCGCCCGCGCCCAGCGCAGCCCCGGCTCGCGCCACACCCGCCGCACCCCCGCCACCAGCGTGGGCACGAGCACCGGCGACAGGTAGGCGATCTGCATCGGCACCAGCAGGACCCGGTTCTCCGCGCCGTCGGACCCGCTGATCCCGGAGGCCAGGCCGAGCTGCGGCCAGCCGTTCGCCGCCTGCCACAGCAGCGACGGCGCGGCCACCGCGAGCGCGACGACCACGCCGACGGCCGGCCAACCGCTGCGCAGCACCCGGCGCGGCCCGACGGCCAGCAGCGCCACCGCCCAGCCCGCGCACAGCAGCAGCACCAGCCACTTGTTCTGCAGCCCGACACCGGCCAGCAGACCGGCCGGCACCCACCACCGCCCGTCGCCGGTGCGGGTGAGCCGCAGCAGCACCAGCGCCAGCGCCGTCCAGATCACCAGGTCGACCGAGGTCGTCGACAGCATGTGGGTCACGACCAGCACGAACGTGCCCAGCGCCGTGCCCGCCGCGGCGAGCACCTGCGCCCCGCGACCCCCGCCGAGCTCGCGGGCGAGGAGCGCGACCAGCAGCGCCGTCGCCATGCCGCACAGCGTCGCGACGACCCGCAGCCCGGTCGGCGTCGCCCCGAGCAGGTCGGTGGCCAGCCGGGCCAGCGCCGGGGTGAGCGGGGGCTGGTCGACGTAGCCCCAGTCCAGGCGCCGGCCCGCGGCCAGGAAGTACAGCTCGTCGCGGTGGAAGCCGTAGCGCCCCGACGACGCCGTGAGCACGACCGCCTGCACCGCCAGCACGACCGCCACCGACCGCCACGCCACCGCCGGCAACGCCGCGACGACCCCCGCCCGCTCCCGCGTCCCCACCAGCACACCCATCCACATCGGACCGACCGCGGCAAGCCCCCGAATGCGAGTTCGACACCCGGTAGAAGTAATCCGGACGGATGGTGCAGAGTGGGAGCGAGCAACCGCCCGACGAGATCCGTGGAGCCGCTACCGATGACCGCTCAGGACACCCCCGCCGCCCTCGCCGCGACCCGAGCCGGGCAGGTGTTCCGCGTGGTCGCCGTCGCCGAGGCCTGCTCCTGGACCGGGCTGCTGATCGGGATGCTGTTCAAGTACGTCGTCGTCGGCAACGAGATCGGCGTGAACGTGTTCGGGCCGATCCACGGCGCGCTGTTCGTGGCCTACCTCGTCGTCGCGGTCTGGGCGGCCCGCGCCCTGCGCTGGCCCTTCTCGACGCTGGCCGTCGCCCTGCTGTGCAGCATCCCGCCGCTGGCCACCCTGTGGTTCGAGCGCCGCGCCCGCCGGGCCGGGCAGTTGGGGGCCGCGCTCGCGTGAGGCGGGCACGACGGCGGCGAACGGGCTGAGCGTCCCCCAGCCCGCGAGCACCCGGTGCAGCCAGGGCGGCCCGTCGACCTCCATCGCGCCGTCGCGCTCGGCCCGCCCGAGCGGGAGGTGCCCGCAGTGCCAGTGGTACAGCGCCGCCGTGCCGGTGCGCACGACGCCGTCCTCGGCGAAGCCCGGCGGGGTCACGCAGACCTCGCAGCCGCTCGGCTGGGCGACGATCCAGTACCGGTCGGGCGCACGGCCGTCGACGAGGTCGAAGCGGACGACCACCCGGGGGTGCGGCAGCGCCTCCGGGTGGATCAGCCGCGACAGCCCCCACAGCATCAGGTACGGGTCCTGCCGCTCGGGGACCACCTCGACCCAGCGCGCGGCCCACGCCCCCAACGCCAGCACCACCTCGCCCAGCTCCCGGCCCGCCGCGGTGAGCCGGTAGCGCCGGTCGCGGCCGGCACCGCTGCCGGCGACCACCCCGGCCCGTTCGAGGCGACGCAGCCGCGCGCTCAGCACGCTGCGCGACAGCCCCGGCGCGCCGTCCAGGATCTGCCCGAAGCGCTCGCAGCCCACCATCAGGTTGCGCAGCACGATCGGCGTCCAGCGCTCGGCGAAGACCTCCGCGCCGAGCGCGATGGGACAGTACTGGCCATAGCCGCCCATGCCGGCAGGGTCCTCGGTCGCGGCCCGCGCGAACAGTCCTGTTCCCGAACTTCCCCCGGGGCCGGCGCGGGTCGACCGTGGCCGCCATGACCAGTACCGACGAGTCCACCCGCGCGTTCTGGGCGCTGGGCGACTACCACGCGATCTCCCTGCTCATCGCCGACCTCGGGCCGGCGCTCGTCGTGGCGGCCGGGGTGCGGCCGGGCCTGCGGGTGCTCGACGTCGGCGCGGGCTCCGGCAACGCGACCCTGCCCGCCGCCCGCGCCGGGGCCGCCGTCACCGCCGTCGACCCGACACCCGAGCTGATGGCGATCGGCGAACGCGCCGCGGCAGGCGAGGGCCTGTCGATCGACTGGGTCACCGGGGTCGCCGAGGACCTGCCCTTCCCGACCCACGCCTTCGACGTCGTGCTGTCCAGCGTCGGCGCCATGTTCGCCCGCGACCAGGCCGCCACCGCGGCCGAACTGCGCCGCGTCTGCCGACCCGGCGGCACGGTCGCGATGGCGAACTGGACGCCCGACGGCGCCGCCGGCCGGTTCTTCGCGGTCCTCGGCCGGCACGGAGCGCCCACCACCGACCCGCCGCCGACGGCGTGGGGCGACCCCGACAGCGTCCGCGCCCTGCTCGCCCAGGGCTGCGCGGCGGTGCGCACCACCGAGCGGGAGTGCGCGGTGCGGTTCACCGGGACGGCGGCCGAGCTGGCCGCCCACTACCGCCGCGACTTCGCCCCGGTGATCGCGACCGCCGCCGCCCTTGACGACGACACCGCCCTGCTCGACGACCTGGCCGCGCTGCTCGCCGGTGCGGACCGCGGGCCGGCCGGCGGCCCGCCGCGCTACGTCTACGAGTACCTGGAGGTGGTCGCCACGACGGGGGCGTGAGCGGAAACCCGGTTGCCGGGCGGGCGGCGGTCGGGTGGACTGCCCGTCGCCGTCCGTCGATCCGGGGAGGACCCATGCGAGCTGTGCCCGTGTCCACGCACTCCTCCTCCCCCAAGGACATGACACGGCATGGCTTCGCTCAACCTCGGCATCCTGGCGCACGTCGACGCCGGTAAGACCAGCCTCACCGAGCGGCTGCTGCACGCCGCCGGCGTGATCGACGAGCCGGGCAGCGTCGACCGCGGCAGCACCCGCACCGACACGCTCGAACTCGAACGCCGCCGCGGCATCACCATCAAGTCGGCGGTGGTGTCGTTCGCGGTGCACGGCGTCACCGTCAACCTGATCGACACCCCGGGCCACCCGGACTTCGTGGCCGAGGTCGAGCGCGTGCTCGGCGTGCTCGACGGCGCCGTGCTGATGGTCTCGGCCGTCGAGGGCGTGCAGGCGCAGACCCGGGTGCTCATGCGGACGCTGCGCCGGCTGGGCATCCCCGCGCTGGTCTTCGTGAACAAGATCGACCGGCCGGGCGCCGGCGAGGCCGGGGCGCTGCGGGCCATGGCCGCGCGGCTGACTCCTGCGCTCGTCCCGATGGGCACGACCTCCGGCGCGGGCGACCGGGACGCCCGGTTCGTGCCGTTCGACCGCGAGCGGCTGGTCGCCGAGCTCGTCCCCCGCCTCGCCGAGCACGACGACGACCTGCTGGCCGCGTTCGTCGACGACACCGCCGTGGCACCGCAACAGGCGCGCCGCGCTCTCGCCGCCCAGACCGCGCGGTGCCTCGTGCACCCGGTGTTCTTCGGCTCGGCCATCACCGGCGCCGGCGTGGCCGAGCTGGCCGAGGGCGTCGCGACGCTGCTGCCGGCCTCCGGCGGCGACCCCGACGGCCCCGTCTCCGGCACCGTGTTCAAGATCGAGCGCGGGGCGGCGGGCGAGCGGATCGCCTACGCCCGGCTGTTCTCCGGCACCGTCCGCGTCCGCGACCGGCTGCCCGCCGGGCGCATCACCGGGATCCGGGTGTTCGACGACGGCGACGCCGCACCGAGCGGCGCCCTGGCCGCCGGCCGCATCGGCACCCTCGTCGGGCTGCGCGACGTCCGCATCGGCGACCCGATCGGCGCACCCCCGCCCGGGCCGGCGGGGCGCGGCCAGTTCGCGCCGCCCAGCCTCGAATCGGTCGTCGTCCCCGACCACCCCGGCGACCGCGGCGCCCTCTACGCCGCGCTGGCCCAGCTCGCCGAGCAGGACCCGCTGATCGACCTGCGCCAGGACGACCGCGACGCCGAGCCCGCAGTGTCGCTCTACGGCGAGGTGCAGAAGGAGGTCATCACCACCACCCTGGCCGAGGAGTTCGGCATCGGCGTCACCTTCCGGGAGACGACGACGCTGTGCGTCGAACGCGTCGTCGGCACCGGCTCGGCCGAGGAGGTCATCGACACCGCCACCAACCCGTTCCTGGCCACCGTCGGGCTGCGGATCGCGCCCGGCCCGCCCGGCTCCGGGGTGCGCCTCGCGCTGGAGGTCGAGCTCGGCTCGATGCCGCCTGCGTTCTTCACCGCCGTCCGCGACGGCGTCACCGCCACCCTCCGCCGCGGCCTGCGCGGCTGGCAGGTCGGCGACTGCGTCGTCACCATGACCCGCTCCGGCTACTGGGCGCGGCAGAGCCACTCGCACGGCACCTTCGACAAGTCGATGTCCAGCACCGCCACCGACTTCCGCAACCTCGCCCCGCTCGTCCTGCGCCGGGCGCTCGCCGAAGCCGGGACGACCGTGCACGAGCCGGTGCACCGGTTCCGGCTGGAGGTCCCCGCCGACGCGCTGGTCGCGGTGCTGCCCGTGCTCGCCCGTCTCGACGGCGTGCCGGGACCGCCGCGCGTCGACGGGACGACCTGCGTCATCGACGGCGAGATCCCGGCCGCCCGGGTGCACGCGCTGGAGCAGCGGCTACCCGCGCTCACCCGCGGCGAGGCGCTGCTGGACGCCGAGTTCGCCCGGTACCTGCAGGTGCGCCGGCGACCGCCGACCCGGGTGTCGACGGCGTCGGGCCCGCTCGACGGCGACCCGCTCGACCCCGACGACTACCTGCGCCGCCTCCGCCAGGGTCCCGGCCTCCGCTGATTCCCCTCCCTCCCGCCCCGCCGGTGGCTGCGGCCGAAATGGGTGGAGGTGCGGGTCGGGGGACGGCAGGGTGGCGGGGTGAACGAGCCGTTGAGCCCCGCCGAGGTCGAGCAGTTCGTCGCCGACGGGTTCGTCCGCCTGGAGGGGGCCTTCCCCGCCGAGCTCGCGGACGAGTGCCGCGCGCTGCTGTGGGCGCAGGTCCGCGCGGAGACGGGCGCCGACCCCGACGACCCGAGCACCTGGACGAACCCGGTCGTGCGGATCGCCGGGCGGGGCGACCCGCCGTTCCAGGCGGCCGCCACCACTCCCCGGCTGCACGCCGCGTTCGACCAGCTGGTCGGGCCCGGTGGGTGGCTTCCCCGGCAGGGGCTGGGCACGTTCCCGATCCGGTTCCCGCACCCGGACGACCCGGGCGACGCCGGCTGGCACGTCGAGGGCAGCTTCGCCGACCCGGACGACCCGGCCCGCTTCCGGCTCAACCTGCGCTCGCGCGGGCGGGCGTTGCTGCTGCTGTTCCTGTTCTCCGAGGTCGGCGAGCGGGACGCGCCGACCCGGGTGCGGGTGGGCTCGCACCTCGACGTGGCGCCCCTGCTGGCCCCGCACGGCGATGCCGGGGCGGAGTTCTTCGCGTTCGCGGGCGAGGCCGTGCCGGCCACCGAGCACCGCCCGACGGCGCTGGCCACCGGAGCCCCCGGCGACGTCTACCTGGTGCACCCGTTCCTGGTGCACGCCGCCCAGCCGCACCGGGGCACCGCGCCCCGGTTCATGGCCCAGCCCCCGCTCCTACCGACCGGCGAGCTCGACCTGGACGCCCCCACCCCCGTCGCCGAGGCCGTCCGCCGCGGCCTGCGCGCCCCCTCCTGAGTTCAGGAAAGCCACGATGCTGCCCTCTGCGGGCAGCATCGTGGCTTTCCTGAACTCTTCCCGGGGGGCGGTGGGGTCGGTGGCGCGGCCGGCTGAGGCCGATCACGGGCCGGGCGGCAGCAGGCGGTCGAGCGCGTCGGCGAGCCAGCCGGCGAACTCCTCGCCCGTCCAGCCGCAGTCGGCGGTGAGCCGGCGGTGCACGACCGGGTCGAGCAGGGCCCAGACCGCGTCGACGGCCCGGTCCCGGTCGACGCGCAGGCCGGCCCGCCGGTCCACGCCGTCGACGAGCCAGGAGGCGACGGCCCGGCGCTGCGCGTCGATCTCCCGGGCCAGCCCGGCGATCTCCGCGTCGCCGGCCGCGGCGGCGGCCAACACCGCCTGCACCGCCGATGCCCTGGCCGCGACCGCGCCGATCTCGGCGGTGGCCGCGGCCAGGAACTCGGCTGCGGTGGCGGCCGCCTCCGCCGCACGGGCCGGCGCCCGGTCGAGCAGCGCGACGGGCTCGTCGTCGCCGGCCCTGGCCACGTCCACGACGTGCGCGAGCAGGCCGCGCTTGGTGCCGAAGAGCTGCTCGACCGTCGGCACCGAGACGCCGGCCGCCGCGGCGACCGCGCGCATGGTGGTGGCCGCGTAGCCGTGCGCCACGAACAGCTCGTGGGCGGCGGCCAGGACGGCCCGCCGGGTGCGTCGCGCCCGTTCCTCGCGCAGGGGCGACCGGTAGGGCCGGCGGTTGCCACCGCCGGTCCCCGCTGCCATGCTCGACACATTCACTAGGGAAACACCATAGTCGATGTGAGGTGCCGCCGTGCCGCCCACGTTCGCCCCCGGCAAGATCAGCTACCTGCAGCTGCCCGCCACCGACGTCGAGGAGTCGGCGGCGTTCTACTCGACCGTGTTCGGCTGGCGGTTGCGCCGCAAGGAGGACGGTCGGGTCTCCTTCGACGACGGGGTGGGCGAGGTCAGCGGCCACTGGGAGACCGGTCTCCCCGCGGCCGAGCGGCCGGGCCTGCTGGTGCACGTGCTCGTCGTCGACGTCGAGGCGACCCTGGAGGCGGTGCGGGCGGCGGGCGGCCGGGTGGTCGAGGCGGCCCACGGCGCGCCGCCGGAGGTGCACGCCCTGGTCGCCGACCCGGCCGGCAACGTCATCGGCGTCTTCGCCCAGGGCGGGTGGTGACCCGGGTCAGCCCGACGGCGCCGCCACCCGGGTGGCGAGCAGGCAGAACTCGTTGCCCTCCGGGTCGCTGAGCACGTGCCAGCCCTCGTCGCCGGTCTGCCCGACGTCGGCGGGCTTCGCACCCAGCCCCAGCAGCCGGTCGAGCTCCGCGGCCTGGTCGCGGTCGGTCGGGTTCACGTCGAGGTGCAGCCGCAGCTTCTCCCGCTTGGGCCCCGCGCTGGCGCCGAACACGATGGTGGGCTGCCACGGCTCGCCCGACCCGATCTCCACGCTGCCGTCGTCCTCGCGCCCGACGACCCGGTAGTCGAGCACCCGGCACCACCACGCGGCGAGGGCTTCGGGGTCGCGGCAGTCGAGCACGAGCTCGGTGATGCGGCAGGCCATGCGCGGACGGTAACCGCCGGCCGGGAGGATCGCACCCGTGCAGCTCCCCGCCCCGGTCGGCGACGCCGTCCACGCCCTCCTGCGCGAGCTCGATCGCGCGGTCCCCGGACTGGTGGAGGGCCTGTACCTGACCGGATCGGTGGCCATGGGCGACTTCCGCACCGGCCGCGGCCCGGCCCGGTGGGCACCCTCCGGGGCCACCCGCAGCGACGTCGACTTCGTCGCGGTCGTGACCGCGCACCCGGACGACGACGCCGTCGAGGCGCTGCGGGCCGTGCACCGCGGGCTCACGGCCGGGCCCGGGTCAGGTGGACGCCCACCGGTCGAGGGCGTCTACCTGACCCGGGCCGACCTCGCCGGGGACCCGGCGGACGCGACCGGGCTGGTCCACGTGCACGGGGGCCGGACCGGGCGCGACGGCGCGGGCCAGCCGGTGCTGTGGCAGGAGATGGCCCAGCTCGCGGTGGCCGTCCGCGGCCCGCACCGCGACGAGCTGGCCGTGCGCGCCGACCGCGACCAGCTGACCGGCTGGCTGCGCGGCAACCTCGACGGCTACTGGCGCCGCTGGCACGCGGCCTGCTCGCGGCGGCTGTCGCCGGCCGGCGCGCTCGGCCTGACGCATTGGCCGCCGGTGTGGGGCGTGCTCGGCGTCGCTCGCATCCAGCACACCCTGGACACCGGGCTGGTCTGCTCGAAGTCCGCCGGGGCGCGGTACGCGCTGCAGACGTTCGACCGGCGCTGGCACCGCATCCTCGACGAGTGCCTGCGGCTGCGCACGGGGGCAGGTCGCCCGCGCTACGCCAACCCGGTGGCCCGCCGCCGCGACGCGCTGGACCTCGTGGCCGAGGTCATCGCGGCGGGGACAGCCGGCCCGGGGCCGGGGTCCCGTCCGGCTCCCTGATCGAACCGAGCTGCTCGTGGTGAACATCCACTCGGACAGCTATCGGATCGTCAAGTCGCCGACCGCCATGCAACTCGCTGGCAGCACGCGTTCGAAGTAGCGCAGTCAGCTAGGTAGCAGTAAGCTCACTTCAACACGCGAGCAGTCCTCATGCACTCTTAGCAAGGTCTGAAGGCCCTGTGCAGAACCGGGCCACGCGCGGAGGCACTGGCCGGGGGGCCGACGCCTCTCGAGGGGGTTTGTCGGATGGACGTCGGGATGATCCTGATCGGAGTCGTGCTGCTGGCGCTGCTGGCGGGGGCCATCGGGTTGCGCAGCCGGGACGAGTCGGTGCACCGCGACCGCGCCTGGCGCGAGATCGCCACCGAGCGCCGGCGCATCTGGGAGGAGCGCCAGCGCCTGGAGGACCTGTTGGAGAGCGTCGATCTCTGTGAGGAGTGCGCCCACCGGCACCGCGCCTCCCACAACCCCTTCGGCTGACCCTCCCCGGTCGACCGGGTCGGCGGCGGGCGGGCACAGTTCGGGGGTGCGCCCGCCCGCCCCGTCCCGGTCGACCGCCCTGGCCGCGATCGCCGCGGGCGGGGTGGTCGGCTGCCTGGCCCGCTACGGGCTGGGCCAGGCCCTGCCCACCCCGCCCGGCGGCTGGCCGACCGGCACCTTCCTGGCCAACCTGTCCGGCTGCCTGGCGCTGGGGTTCCTGCTGGAGCACCTGGCCCGGCGCGGTCCGGACGTCGGCCGGCGCCGGGTGGTGCGGCTCGGGCTGGGGACCGGCCTGCTCGGCAGCTACACCACCTACAGCACGTTCGCCGTCGAGGTCGACCTGCTGATCCGCGACGGCGCCGCGGCACTCGCGGTGGGGTACGCGGCCGCGAGCACCGCGGGCGGCCTGCTCGCGGTCGGCGCCGGGGTGGCCGCCGCCGGAGCGCTCGGGAGCACCCGGTGATCGTGGTGGCGCTGGCCGCGGCCGCGGCGGCCGGCGCGCTCGCCCGCTACGGGCTCGACCAGGCACTGCGGCGACGGTGGCCGCCGCCCTCGACGGCGCCGATCCTGGTGGTCAACGTGACCGGCTCGCTGCTGCTGGGCGCGCTCACCGGGCTGGCGCTCGCGCACTCGGCACCGGGCGCGCTGCTGACGGTCGCCGGCACGGGCTTCTGCGGCAGCTACACGACGTTCTCCACCGCCTGCTGGGAGACCGTGGGACTCGTCCGGCGGCACCGGTGGGGCGCGGCGGCCGGGCACCTGGCCGCGACGGTGGGCGCGAGCACGGCGGCCGCGGCGGTCGGCCTGTTGGCGGTGCTGGGCTGATGGCGGACGGGCCGTCGGGGCGGTTCGTACCCGGCCGGGAGCTGAGCGCGGCCTTCCACGCCGAGGTCGTCGGGCCGCTGCTCGCCGACCTCCCGCACTCGGCCGCGCTGCTGGGCACCGGCTCCGACGTGCTCGGGTACGACACACCCGTCTCCACCGACCACGGCTGGGGACCGCGGATGCAGGTCTTCGTCGCCGCCCACCTCGTCGACCGGGCCCGCCGGGTGCTCGACGCCGGGCTGCCGGACAGCTTCCGCGGGTGGCCCGTGCGGTTCGGCTGGGACGCCGTCCCGGTGCGCCACCACGTCGAGGTCGCGGAGCTCGGCGCGTGGCTGCGGGACCGGCTCGGCTTCGACGCCCGCGACGGCGTCACCACTACGGACTGGCTGACGACCCCGCAGCAGGCGCTGCTGGAGGTCACCGCGGGCGCCGTCCACCTCGACCACGACGGCGGGCTGCGGCGGGTCCAGGAGGCGCTGGCGTGGTTCCCGCCGCAGGTGCACCGCTGGCTGCTGGCCTGCCAGTGGACGCGGATCGGCCAGGAGGAGGCGTTCGTCGGGCGGACCGCCCAGGTCGGCGACGAGCCCGGGTCGCGGCTGGTGGCCGCCCGGCTGGTGCGCGAGTTGATGCGGGCAGCGTTCCTGCTGGACGGGAGGTACTGGCCGTACACCAAGTGGTTCGGCACCGCGTTCGCCCGGCTGCCGATCGCCGCCGCGCTCGGGCCCGCGCTCGACCGGGTCCTCGCCGCCGACGCCTTCCCCGCCCGCGAAGCCGCGCTCGTCGAGGCCTACGGCGTCGTCGCGCGGGCCCACAACGCGGCCGGCGTGACCGAGCCGGTCGACCCGGCGGTGCGCCCCTTCCACGGCCGCGGGTTCGCCGTGCTCGGCGCGGAGCGCTTCGCCGCGGCCTGCCGGCGCGGGCTCACCGACCCGTGGCTGCTCGGCCTGCCGCCGGTGGGGTCGGTGGACCAGTTCGCCGACAGCACCGACGTGCTCAGCACGGCCGGGGTCGCCCGCCGGCTCCGGGCCGTCTACTCGACCTGACGCCGTTCCGGTGCGAACCTCACCGGCGGCGCCGGCGGACGAGCGCGAACCCGACCGCGGCCGCCGCGGCGGCCAGCACCACCTTGCGCCGGCCGCGCGGGGAACCCGGCTCGTCGGCGGGGGCCCGCCCGTCGTCGTCGAGGAGGGTGACGGTGCCCGCGTCGCCGTCCACCCGGACCTGCTGGCCCGTGCGGATGCGCGCGGTCGCCGAGCCGGTGCCCAGCACCGCGGGGATCCCGTACTCGCGGGCCACGATCGAGCTGTGGCTGAGCGGGCCACCGACGTCGGTCACGACGGCGGCAGCCATGGTGAACAGCGACGTCCAGGCCGGCGTGGTGATGCGGGCGACCAGCGCCTCCCCCGGGCGCATCGCGGCGAAGTCGGCGGGGCCGGTGAGCACCCGGGCCGGGGCGGTGACCGCCCCGGAGCCGCCCGCGACCCCGCGGATGGTGGCGCCGGTCTGGTTCTGGTCGCCGGCCGGCAGGACCCCCCGCAGCCACCGCTCGGCCAGCTCGGAGCGGGGCAGCATCTGGGGCGCGGTCGCCCGCTTGCGACCGCGCCACAGCATCCGGCGCTCGTCGATCGCCGCCGGGAGCCCGTCGGGTGCGCTGCCGTCGATAGCGCTGCCGTCGATAGCACCGCGCAGCTCGTCGTGGCGCAGCCAGAACACGTCGTCGACCGCGGTCACAACGCCGTCGGCGACCAGCCTGCGGCCCAGCTCGCGCAGCATCCGCCGCATCGGCGGCCAGGCCAGCCCCATGTCGGCCAGCGCGTCCTCGCGCACCGGACCGGTCTCCTGCGCCCAGCGCAGGAGGCGGTCGAACACCGCGCGGCGGGCAGGATCGAGCCGGGCGCGCACGACAGCGGTCTGCGCCTCGCGGCGCTCGACCGTGCGCCGCTGCCGCTCGTGCGGATCGGTGCCCGCACCGCCCAGGTGGAACCGGACGGTGTCGAGCAGGGGGCCCGGGGCGTCGGCCGGCACCGGGTCGGCGAAGTCGAGGTTGTAGACCGTGTGGCCGAAGCGGTCGAGGTGGGCGCAGAAGCCTGCGCTCCACGCCGTCCAGGCCGCCTTGTCGACGCCGTCGGGCGCCACGTCCCGCAGGACGCCGTCGACCAGCACGTCCGCGGGCGCCGAGGTGAGCGCGGCGGCCAGCCGCGGCTCCTCACCGGCGGCGGCGGCCAGGTCGTACAGCGACTTCTCGGCGCGGATCGGCTGGCTGTCGAAGCCGAGCAGGAACGTGTCGCCCGCGGGGTCGCCGGGCCGGCGCACCAGCCGGTCGTAGAAGGCGCGGAACATCAGCTCGCTTGCCGCGGCCAGCGGGATGACCGACTGGACGGCCGTGTAGTAGGCGGTGCCGGCGTCGAGCAGCTCCTCGACCCCGCGCAGCAGCCGCTCCGACGCCAGCGCCGCGGGCTCCTCGCCCGTCCAGCTCTCGACCGTCCGCACGTACCGGGGGTGCGCCCGCTCCCGCCACCCCACCGGGCCGAGGGCGCCGGCGGCCTCCCCCGAGTCCGCGACGAGCGCCCGCAGGGCGGTCGGCGTCCCGGAGACCATCCGGAGCATCCCGCGGTTGCGGTAGAAGTAGTACGCGTACCCGTTGATCGTCGGGAAGTCGATGTCGCCGGCACGCAGGTCCGACCCGAACACCTCGGCCATCAGCGCGGTGAGCGAGCGGACCACCGATCCCCCGATGAGGTCGGCGAACAGCGGGGTGAGCGGGTCGGGCATCTGCTCGACGATGCTGGCCCGGAAGTACAGCCCGCCCCGGTGCGGCACCGGCCACGAGGTCGGCGGGTCGGCCGACGGCTCGGGCAGCGCCGTGATCGGCCGCGACTGCACGACGGACGCGCGCCCGGCCGTCCACACCCACTCGATGTCCTGTGGCGCGCCGTAGTGCTCCTCGATGTGCCGGGCCAGCCCGACCAGCTCGGCCAGCGCCCCGTCGCCGAGCACGGGCGCGCGGCGGCGCCCGGGCGGTACCGGCTGCTGCCGCGTCCCGGTGCCGGCGTAGACGGTCATCTCCGCCTTGTCGGCGACGTGGCGGGACACCACCTGACCGCTGCCCTTGTCGACCACGTGGTCGTCGGTGCTCACCACCCCGCCGACCACCGACTCGCCGAGCCCCCACGCCGCGCTGACCACGACCCGGTCGCGGCGGCCGGTGGCCGGGTCGGCGGTGAACATGACGCCGGAGACCTCCGCGTCCACCATCTCCTGCACCACGACGGCCAGGCTCACCCCGCCGGGCGCGATCCCCTGCCGGCGGCGGTAGGCCATGGCCCTGGCCGTCCACAGCGACGCCCAGCAGTCCACGACCGCGCCCAGCACGGCGTCCTCGCCGCGGACGTTGAGGAAGGTGTCCTGCTGGCCGGCGAAGCTGGCCCCGGCCAGGTCCTCCGCCGTCGCCGACGAGCGGACCGCCACCGGCGGGCCGCCCAGGTCGCGGTAGGCGGCGCGCACGGCGTCGGCGATCGGGGCGGGGACGTCGCCGCCGGCGAAGAGCCCGCCGATGCGCGCGGCGGACCGCTCGAAGGCGGCGGTGTCGTCCGCGTCGGGTTCGCCGGCCGCGTCGACCACGGCGCGCGCGAGGTCGTTGGCCGCGACGAAGGCGTCGTAGGCGGCCGTGGTGACGACGAAGCCCGGCGGCACCGGGAGGCCGGCCCGGGTGAGCTCGCCCAGGTTGGCCGCCTTGCCGCCGACCAGGGCGACATCGGCCGCGACCACCCGGTCGAAGCCGGTGGTGAGGATGGCGTGATCGTCCATCGGGCGCTCCAGGGACGCGGGTGCGCACCCGATCCTCCGCCCGTGCCCGAACCCCCGGCCACCACCGCGCGCCGAACGGCGCCTACCGGGTCGCGTCGAACCGCCGGACCTCGCGGGAGGCCGTGGCGGCCGCGCCGCCGACCAGGCTACCGATCGCCAGCCCGATGACCAGGTGGATGATCGACTGGGCCAGTACCTCGGGCAGCGGGCGCCCGGACAGGAACGGCAGCACCGCCGCGATCGCGGTGACCAGCCCGATCATCCAGCCCAGGTACGCCAGCGGGCGCGGGGCGCCGAGCAGCAGCAGGTGGGCCAGGCCGGTGGCGGCCAGCGCCGCGACGGCGGCCGTCACGCACAGCACCACGGTGCTGGAGTCGCCCACCGCGCCGGCCTCCCGCGATCCGGAGAACGCCACCTGGAACACCGCCCGCACCACCAGCACGCCGACCAGCCCGATCAGCGCCGCGACCACCGCCGTGGCGGCCCCGCCGGACCACAGCCGGGCGGCGTCGATCCGCGGCCGCGACGGCGGGGCGTCCCACGCTTCCTGGCGGACGGTCTCGTCCTCGTAGCCATGCATCCGTCTACTCCACCGTTCGTCGCAACAGAACTCCGCAGTCTTGCCCCTTCTCGGTCCGACGAACAGCGGTCGTCCCCCTGTGGGTGACCGTCGAGAACGACGTTGTCGTCCGTTGGACCGGTCCACTTTCACGACAACGTCGTTCTCGACGGCGAGGGGTCACGACAAGGCCGCGCGGACGACGTCGGCGAGCGGGGTGACCGGGCGGCCGAGGAGGCGGACCAGGTCGTCGGTCTCGACGTGCAGCCCGCCCTTGGCCGCGCCGCGGTCGGCGTCGGCGAGGACCGCCGCGAGCGCCTCCGGCAGCCCAGCGCCGACCAGCGACGCGGCGTACTCGTGCTCGGGCAGGTCGGTGTAGGTGACATCGCGACCGGACTGCCGGGAGACCTCGGCGGCCAGCTCGGCCAGCGTGAACGACTCGCCACCCAGCTCGTAGACCCGGCCGGCGTGGCCGTCGCCGACGAGCACGGCCGCGGCGGCGACGGCGTAGTCGGCCCGGGGCGCGGCGCTGATCCGGCCCTCGCCCGCCGCGCCGAACAGGCCGTGGGCCACGGCGGCGGGGATGTCGTAGTTCTCGACGTACCAGCCGTTGCGCAGCAGGACGTGCGCCAGGCCGGACTCGGCGAGCATCCGCTCGGTCCGCGCGTGCTCTGCGGCCAGCACCAGGTCGGAGGTGTCGGCGTGCACGATGCTGGTGTAGGCCACCAGCCCGACGCCCGCCCGCGCCGCGGCCGCGACGACCGCGCGGTGCTGCTCGATGCGCTTGCCGGTCTCGTTGCCCGAGACGAACAGCAGCCGCTCGGCCCCCGCGAACGCGGCCAGCAGCGACTCCGGATCGCCGTAGTCGGCCCGGCGCACGACGACCCCGCGCTCGGCCAGGTCGCTCAGCCGCTCGACGGCGCGCCCGGTGGCCACCACGTTCCCGGCGGGCACGCCGCGGCGCAGCAACTCCTCGACGACGAGGCGGCCGAACCGCCCGGTGGCCCCGGTGACGACGACGGTCATCTGATCACTCCTCATGCCGGTGGCGCCGCCGATCGGCGGCTCACCGGCGGTAACCGCGCTGGTCGCCGCACACTTCCCGACGGAGAGTGAGCACCTTGAAGTGCAGTACGCACCTGCGGGATAGTGAACTGGTGAAGGGCGACGTCCACGACCGCACCTGCCCGAGCCGCACGCTGCTCGACCGCATCGGCGACACCTGGAGCATGCTGGTCGTCATCGCGCTCGCCGACGGCTCGCTGCGCTACTCCGAGCTCGCCGCCCGCGTCGACGGGGTCAGCCCGAAGATGCTCACCCAGACGCTGCGCGCGCTCGAACGCGACGGCCTGCTCACCCGCACCGTGCACCCGGTCGTGCCGCCGCGGGTCGACTACGCGCTCACCGACCTCGGGAGCAGCCTGCTCGACCTGATGCGCGGCCTGGAGGACTGGGCGGAGACCCACATCGGCGAGGTCGTCGAGGCCCGCAACGCCTACGACGCCCGCTGAGGCTCACCCCAGCACCAGGATCGCCAGCCGGGAGCCGGCCAGGGCCACCGGGACCCGGCGCTCGACCCGCAGCCCGGCCACCCCGGCCCCGTCCGGGACCAGCGCGACGGCCGACCCGCCCGGCGCCAGCACCCGCCGGACCTCGCGCCCCAGCTGGTCGGGCCGGCGCGCCAGCATCCCGGCCGGCTCCACCCGCCGCCCCCACGGCGGGTTCAGCAGGACCCGGCGCACCGACCCGGCGGCCACCGGCAGCGCCCCGGCATCCGCCCGCAGCCAGCGCACGGCGCTGCCCCGCCCGTTGCGCGCCGACGCCGCCACCGCCACCGGGTCGAGGTCGGCACCCAGGGCCACCGCCCCGGCCCGCGCCGCCTCGACCGCCACCGTGCCCGCCCCGCAGCAGGGGTCGAGCACGACGTCGCCCGGGCCGACGCCGGCCAGCGCCACCATCGCCGCGGCCAGCGGCGGGTGCAGCGTCCCGGGCACCGAGGCCACCTTCCACGCCCTGCGGTGCAGCGGGCGCGCCCCCACCCGCACCGCCACCGACGCCCGGTCGTCGACCAGGGTGACGCGCCAGCTCACCCCGCCCTCCGGCGGGCGCCGCCCGTCGCGCCGCGAGTGGTAGGCCAGGCGCAGCCGCGCGGCCAGCGCCGCACCGACGGCGTCCTCCACGTCAAAGCGGGTGAACGAGCGGCGCCCCAGGAACGACGCCGACACCTCGACCGTCGTCCCGGGCGGCCCCCCGCACTCCGCCCGCACCGCCAACCCGGCGTCCAGGTCCGACGCCGCGACCGCGGCCGCCAGCCGGGCCAGGCCCGCGCGGGACCGCCCGATCCCGTCGACGTCCGCGACCAGCACGAACACATCGTCCGCCGTGGCCAGCCCGGCCACGTCCGCGGCGCGGCGGGCGCGGAAGCGGACCTCGCGGTGGCCGGTCGCCACCACCTCGCCCACCCCGCGCCGGCCGATCTCCGCGGCCACCACGTCCTCGATGCCCCGCACGCTCCGGGCGACCAGGAACGCTCCACCACCCACCGTCGTTCTCCCACGCCGCGACCCGGGACGACCGTCGGTCGTCCCGCATCACCCGCGGCGGGGTGCGTCCCGTGGACCGCGAGCGGCGCTCAGCGGAGGCGGAAGAAGTACATGCGGCGGATCGTAGGGAGCGGCCGCACCGGAGGGCCACCGAGTTGCCCTGCGCGCCGGGCCCGGCCGTGCCAGGCTCCGAGGCGTGACCGACGACGCCACCTACCCCGTGCTCAGCACGACCGTCCTCGACGCCACCGACGTCCGCGCCCTGGCCGAGTTCTACCGGCAGCTGCTCGGGCTGCACTACCGCCCCGGCGACGAGCCGCCGGCCCCGGGCGAGCCGGACACCGCCGACTGGCTGGTGCTGCGCGGCGGCAGCTTCCCGCTGGCGTTCCAGCAGGTCGACAAGCTGCCCGTGACGACGTGGCCGTCCAACGACGTGCCCCAGCAGCTGCACCTCGACATGACCGTCCCGGACACCGACGAGCTGGCCCGCCAGCACGAGCGCGCGCTCGCACTGGGCGCGCGCGTGCTGCTCGACCGCACCGACGACCCCGACGAGCCGCTGTGGGTGTACGCCGACCCGGCCGGGCACCCGTTCTGCATCTTCGTCGGGTAGCCGCCGTGACGTCCTGCGCCAACCTTCCCGGATCGGTAGCAACACCGATGTGCCCGACGGGGTGCGGTTCCTACCATCGCGGTATGCCGACCTTCCCCGCCTCCGGCGCCGGGGCACCGTGATCCGCGCGATCCCCCCGGTGCCCGGCACCCGGGCCGCCGGGGTCTGCGCGACCGCGGCCGGGTTGATGCTGCTGGCGCTGGGCCTGACGGCGAGCGCGTTCCCGCTCGCGACCCACGGCTTCTCCCCGTGGATGGCGCTGAGCGCCGTCGCGCTGCTGCTGCTGGTCGCCGCGCTCGGCGGGCTGGCGGCCTCCGAGCTGGCCGGCTCCGGCCGGCTGGCGATCGTCGGGCTGGCCGTGGCCATCGCCGGCGCGGTGACCGACCTGCTCGCGCACTCCATCGCCGCGATCGACGCGTCGCGGTCGGTGTCGCCGCTGTTCCCGGTCGGGGCCGTGGGCACCTGGGCGGGCATGGTGCTGACCGGGGCCGCCGTGCTGCGCGCCCGGCGCTGGGCCGGGCGCGGGCGCTTCCTCCCGCTGGCCTGCGGGACCTACCCCGTCCTCGCGGTGCTGCCGGCCTACGCCATCGGCAACGGTCTGGCCGGGCACCTGGCCGGGGCCGGGCTGGGGCTGCTGTGGGTGGCACTCGGGGTGAGCCTCTCCCGCGCACCGCGCTCGTGGCTGCCGCCGGTCGCCCCGACGGTCCTGCCGCTGCGCTGCGACCGCTACGACGACCCGGCCCACCGCTCCTGATCGCCGGCAAACCGCCCAGCGGGGCATGAAACGCATCCGGTTCGGGAACGGACCGGAGTGCCCCGCCCCGACGCGTACGCGGTCGAACCCTGGGTCCTGCGCGAACCCGCCGGTCCCCGCCACGACGACCTCGCCGAGACCGAGACCACCTTCGCCCTGTCCAACGGCTGCCTCGGCATCCGCGGCGTGCTCGACGAGGGCGAACCCGTCGCCCAGGCCGGCACCTACCTGGCCGGGCTGCACGAGCTGCGCACCATGGTCTACACCGAGGAGCGCGCCGGCGAGCCGGAGGCCACCCAGACCCTGGTCAACACGATCGACGGGGCGCTGGTGCGGCTCTTCCTCGACGGCCACGCCCTCGACGTGCGCGAGGGCGAGCTGACCGGCCACGAGCGGGTCCTGGACATGCGGGCCGGCACCCTGCGCCGGGAGCTGCGGTGGCGCTCGCCCGGCGGCGAGGTCGTCGACGTCACCTCCGAGCGGCTGGTGTCGTTCCGGCACCGCACGGCCGCCGCGGTCCGCTACGCGGTGCGCGCCGTCGACCGGGCCGTCGACGTCGTCCTGCAGTCGGCGCTGGTGGCGAACGAGCAGCAGCCGCTGCGCCCGTCGCACCTGAACACGAAGGACCTGCTGCGCCACCCCCTCGAACCGCTGGAGCACCGCACCTCCGGCGACCGGCTCACCCTGCTGCACCGCACCCGCCGCACGGGGTTCGTGCTCGGCGCCGCCGCCGAGCACGAGATCGACGCGCCCCGCGACGTGGAGGTGCACAGCGAGAGCGAGGAGGACGCCGCCCGGTTCACCGTCGCGGTGCGACTGGAGCCCGGCGAGGAGCTGGTGCTGGTCAAGTACCTGGGCTACGCCTGGTCGGAGCACCGGGCGCTGCCTGCCGTGCGCGACGAGGTGGCCGCGGCGGTCACCACCGCGCGCGCGGCCGGGTGGGACGGGCTGGTGGCCGACCAGCGCGCCATCCTCGACGAGTTCTGGGAGCACGCCGACGTCGAGGTCGACGGCGACCCGGAGCTGCAGCAGGCCGTGCGCTTCGCGCTGTGGCACCTGCTGCAGGCCACCGACCGGGCCGAGGGCCGCGCGGTCGCCGGCAAGGCGCTCACCGGCACCGGTTACGAGGGGCACTCGTTCTGGGACACCGAGATGTTCGTGCTGCACGTCATGACCGCGCTGCGCCCGCACGTCAGCCGCGACGCGCTCCGGTGGCGGTACGCGACGCTGCCCAAGGCCCGCGCCCGGGCCGCCGAGCTCGACCTGCGCGGCGCCGCGTTCCCGTGGCGCTCGATCGCCGGCGAGGAGTGCTCGGGCTACTGGCCGGCCGGCACGGCGGCGTTCCACGTGAACGCGGCGGTGGCCGAGGCGGTGATCCGCTACGTCGACACCACCGAGGACGAGGAGTTCTCCCGCACGGTCGGGTTGGAGCTGCTGGTGGAGACCGCGCGGTTGTGGGCGTCGCTGGGCCACACCACCCGCGACGGCGCGTTCCACATCTACGGCGTGACGGGCCCCGACGAGTACAGCGCGATCGGCGACGACAACGTCTACACGAACCTGATGGCGCAGCGGAACCTGCGCGGCGCCGCGCACTGGGCGGGCCGCTTCCCCGACGAGGCCGCCGGGCTCGGCGTCGACGACGACGAGCGCCGGCAGTGGCTCGCCGCCGCGGACGCGATGTTCGTCCCGTACGACACCGACCTCGGCGTGCACCCGCAGTCGGCCGGGTTCACCGACCAGCCGGTGTGGGACTTCGACGGGATGGACGCCGACTCCTACCCGCTGCAGTCGGGGTTCCCGTACTTCCAGCTCTACCGCAAGCAGGTGGTGAAGCAGGCCGACCTCGTGCTGGCGATGTTCGCCCGCGGCGACGCGTTCACCGCCGAGCAGAAGGCCCGCAACGTCGACTACTACGAGCGGATCACGGTGCGGGACTCGTCGCTGTCGGCGTGCGTGCAGGCGGTGCTCGCGGCCGAGGTCGGGCACCTCGACCTGGCCCACGACTACGTCGCCGAGTCGGCGCTGGCCGACGTGCGCGACGCCGACCACGACAGCGGCGACGGCCTGCACCTGGCCGCGCTGGCCGGGGTGTGGATCGCGCTGGTGGCCGGGTTCGGCGGCCTGCGCCAGGTCGACGGGAGGCTGTCGTTCCGGCCGGCGCTGCCCGACGGGCTGTCCCGGCTGGCGTTCCGGTTCGGGTTCCACGGCCGGCGGATGCGGGTCACCGTGCGCCACGACGGCGCCACCTACGAGGTGCTCGACGGCGAGCCGCTGGCGATCCGGCACGAGGACGAGGAGATCGAGGTGGCGGCCGGCGCCCCGGTGCGGCGCCCGCTCACCCCGCGGCCGTCGCGACCGGCCCCGACGCAACCCAAGACCCGCCGCCCGCAGCGGCGCTCGCGCCCGCCCTCGACCTGACCCTCCCGTCCGGCCCCCCGTCGAGAACGAACTTGTCGTGATCAACAGGGCTGGATGATCACGACAAGTTCGTTCTCGACGGCGTCTGCCGGGAGACACTGGGTCGGTGGGGACGGCGGTGCGGGTCGGGGCGGTCGCGCTCGTGGTCGCCGTGCTGGTGCTCGCGCTGGCCTGGGCGTTCCAGCGGCGGCTGGTCTACCTGCCCTCCGGCGCGCCCACCGCGGCTGCCGAGCAGGTGCTCGACGGCGGCTCGGCGGTCGTCCTGCGCACCGACGACGGCCTCGACCTCACCGCCTGGTACGCCCCGCCCACCGCGCGCCCCACCGGGGCGACGGTGCTCGTGCTGCCCGGCAACGCCGGCAACCGGGCCGTCCGCGCCCCGCTGGCCAGGGCGATCGCCGCCACCGGGTCGGCCGTGCTGCTGCTGGACTACCGCGGCTACGGCGGCAACCCCGGCTCGCCCACCGAGGACGGGCTGGCCGCCGACGCCCGCGCCGCGCACGCCCACCTGGTCGACGAGCGCGGCGTCGACCCGGCGCGGCTGGTCCTGTTCGGGGAGAGCCTCGGCGGCGGCGTCGCCACCCGGCTCGCCCTCGAACGGCCCGTCGGCGGGCTGGTGCTGCGCAGCCCGTTCACCTCGCTGGCCGACATGGCCGCCGTGCACTACCCGTTCCTGCCCGGCGCCCTGCTGCTGCGCGACCGGTTCCCGGTCCGGGACGCGATCGGCGCGGTCGCCGCGCCGGTCGTCGTCGTGGCCGGGCCGGACGACGCGACGGTGCCGTTCACCCAGAGCGCCGCCGTCGCCGACGCGGCCGGCGCCGCCCTCGTGGAGGTGCCCGGGGTCGGGCACAACGACCCCGACCTCGGCTACGGGCCGCGGGTCGTCGCGGCGGTGGTGGGGCTGACCGGGCGCTGAGTCCCGACCGGCCGTGAGCTGGCGTCCGACACCGTCCGCGGGTGGTCAGCCGCGTACGAGCGCGGTGACGAGCCGGGCGAACCAGGGGCGGGCACCCGTGCCGAAGCCGGCGGCGAGGGCGTAGCCGACGGCCGCGTCGACGGGCTCCACCCGCCCCGACGGCCGCCAGCGGGCCGACACCTCGGGGTTCGACCCGCTGTGCGGCACCGAGCGGAGCTGGCCCAGCTCACGGCCGTCGCGCAGCAGCCTGCTGCGCCCGCTCGCGCACGGCACCAGCCGCAGCCGGACCGCGCCGCGGCGGGCCTCGACGCGATGGGATCGGCGGGTGAGCCCGCCGCGGGCCGGCGCGACCACCCACCGGTGGCCGGCGGCGAGCAGGTCGAGGCGGGCCGGGTCGCGCGTGCCGATCGGGAAGCGCGCGGAGCACGGCTCGGCCCCGCGGCGGCGCAGCAGCACCCGGGGCACGGCGACACCGGAGACCTCGACCAGCCCCGTCGCGCGGTCGACCTCGACCCGGACGTGACCGAACCGTTCGTCACGTGCCCCCATCGGCCATCCCGTCCGCGCGTGGTTCCGCTCCGCCCGTCGGTTCGGACGCGGACGACCCGGCGTTACTCCGCGTCGATCTCATGGGGTGACGACGAGCACCCCGGCCGCGTCCGCGGCGGTCGCGCCGCCCTTGGTCACGGTGACCTGTCCGCCGCCGCTGCCCACCTCGTAGCCGGCGTTCGGGGCCAGCCCGGTGACCAGCACCCGGTTCACCCCGGACGGGACCGGCACGGTGGTCGCGTCGACCTCCGCGCCGACGTCGACCGGGAAGACCACGGCCGTGCCCGCCACCGCGGCACCCGCGTACGGACGACCGCCGCTGCACTCCACCAGCGTCGCCGGGTCGGCCGCGGCACCACCGTCCGCGCCCTGCACCACGTGCAGGAACCGGACCGACGGCGGCCCGCCGGGCGCCTCGACCCGCACCTGGAACCTCATCGGCTCGCCGAGCGCGGTCGTGCCCGCGTTCGGGGCGGCCGGCTCCGAGGTGATCACCGCCCCGGCCGGCAGCAGCGTCGTGCTGAACAGCTGCTGCCCGCCGGGCGTGCGGACCGTCGCCAGCGGCCCGGCCACCTCGGCCCGGGCCGGCACGTTCAGCCAGAAGCGCTTGAAGCGGTTCGCCGTCGCGGTCTCGGCCCGGTCGTAGACGACCACGTGGTCGGGCTGCAGCCAGACCACCGACCGGCTGGCGTGGCGCACGTCGTCGCGCTGCGCGTCGTCCCAGTTGTAGAGCGGCGTGGCGTCGCCGAGCGCGTAGAACCAGCCCTCCCCTGGCCCTGCGCGATCAGCGTCGGGTCGGTCGCCGAGACGATCGGCGTCTGGGAGCCGCGCGCGGCGATGTCGTCGAACGGGTCGCCCAGCGGCTCGACCGGCGGGTCGTTCCCGATGGTCAGCGTGTTGTGGTGGTCGGTGTACCAGGGCGTGTCGTATCCGGAGTGCTTCTTGGTCAGCCACTCCCCGCGCCGGTGGAGCTCGAGGCCCGTCGAGAACGACGTTGTCGTGAAATTGGACCGGTCCAATCAACGATGACGTCGTTCTCGACGGAGCGGGCGGGAGGCTCGCGCTACGTCCGGTACCGGAACAGGATCCGGCCCCGGTTCAGGTCGTACGGGCTCAGCTCCACCAGCACCGGGTCGAGCAGCACGATCCGGATGTAGTGCTTGCGGATCTTGCCGCTGATGTGGGCGAGCACCTTGTGCCCGTTCTCCAACTCCACCCGGAACATGGCGTTGGGCAGGCACTCCACGACCGTGCCCCGGACCTCGATGGCCCCGGCTGCCTTCGCCATCAGCCGCGCCCCAGTTCCACGACGCCACCCACGTGCCGGGCGCCGATGCCGCCGAGCAGCGCCGTGGCCGCGCTGTTGGACGCGTCGACGTCGGCCGTCGCCGCCTCGATCCCGCCACGGTGCAACCCGCCCAGCACCTCGGCCAGCAGCGCCCGGGCGATGCCGCGGCGGCGCTGGCCGGCGCGGACCGCGACCAGCCCGATCCGGGCGTGCCGGCGGCGCGCGACCACCCGGGCCAGCCCCTCGTACCGGTCGGCGCCCGCCGCCACGGCGTACGTCGACGCGCCCAGGGGCGCCCCGGCGGGTCGGGGCGGCATCTCGACCGGCATCGTGTCCCAGCCCGGGCCGGCGTCGACCTCGGCGCGGATCGCCTCGTACAGCTCACGCAGCGGGCGCTCGTCCGCGTCGCCGAGGGGCAGGATCGTCACCCCCGACGGCGTCGGCGCGGTGTCGAGCCCGGTGGCCGGCGGGTCGGTGGCCACGAGGTACTGCCGTTCACGGCGCCGGACCGCCAGCCCGGCCCGCTCCCAGCGGGAGGTGATGTCGTGGTCGGCTTCGTCGACCAGCGTCCGCACCGGACCCGCCAGGTCCGCCAGCATCGCGGCCGCGAGCCGATCGAAGACCGCCCCGAGCCAGGTGTCGATGCTGAGGAAGACCCGGCCGTCGGGCCGGTGCGACGCCTCGCCGCGGCCGACGACCCGGTCGTCCTCCACGGCGTGCCACCGGGTCCCGTCGACGCGGGTGATCAGCGCACGGCTGCCGATCGTCGCCGGTGCGCCCGCGCTGAACTGCGCAGATTCCATAGGTTCGCCCTCTCAGGAGTGCCTGGTGGGGCGCTCCTGGCGACACCTACGTCAATCGCCCGATCGAGACGGAGAGGGGAGCACCCACGTGCTTGCACCGAACATGGGTCTCACCTCCAAGGGCCGGGTCGCGATCGCGAGCACGGTAGCAGCGGGTGCCCCGGCGCCCGCAACCCGTTTGCGCTGCGAGCGGTCCTCAGCGGCCGTGCACGGCAGCGGCCAGCCGGGTGGCCAGCTCCTGCACGTGCGCCACCAGTTCGGGCGGTTCGTGCACCTCGAACGGGAACCCGAACAGCCCGACGTAGAGCAGCAGCTCGTCGAGCGAGTTCGATCCGGCGTGCAGCGTGCAGGAGTGCTCGTCGACCGCTTCGAGCACGCCGACGGTCGGCGCGATCCGGTCCGCGGCCACCTCGACCGGCACCCGCAGGGTGAACCGCGCGCGGTAGCGGTACGGCCGGGTGGTGATCCCGCCGGCCACGAACAGGGGCAGGTCGTCGGGCAGGGCGCGCGGGGTGAAGCGGGGCCCGGTGGGGACGCGGGGGTGCAGCCGGTCGACGCGGAAGGTCCGCCAGTCGTCCCGGTCGAGGTCCCAGGCCACCAGGTACCACCGCCGCCCGGTGTGCACCAGCCGGTGCGGTTCGGTCCGCCGGACGGTCGCGGTGCCGTCGTGACCGGCGTAGTCGAACCGCAACTGTTCGGTGGCCCTACAGGCCGTGGCCACCGCCACCAGCACGTCCGGCGCCACCGAGGGGCCGCCGCCGGGCAGACTCACGGTGACCGAGGCCAGGGTGGCGACCCGGTGCCGGAGCCGGGCGGGCAGCACCGCCTCCAGCTTGGCCAGCGCCCGCACCGAGGACTCCTCGGTGCCGGTCACCCCACCGGTCGCCGCGGCGCGCAGGCCGACCGCCACCGCGATGGCCTCGTCGTCGTCGAGCAGCAGCGGGGGCAGCCGGGTGCCGGCGCCGAGCCGGTAGCCGGCAGTCCCCGCCGTGGCGTGCACCGGGTAGCCGAGGGAGCGCAGCCGGTCGACATCGCGGCGGACCGTCCGCACGTCCACCTCCAGGCGCTCGGCCAGCTCGCCACCGGACCAGGTGCGCTGGGTCTGCAGCAACGACAGCAGGCGCAGCAGCCGCGCCGAGCTCTCCGCCATGTCGACGATTCTGGCATCCGGTTAGGACACAAGCTGTCCTAACCGGCTCCTACTGTCATCGGTATGAGCGACACCGAGGACCTGCACCCGTTCCGCGTCGACATCCCGCAGGCCGAGCTCGACGACCTGGCTGCCCGGCTCGACGCCACTCGCTGGCCCGCCCCGCTGCCCGGCGACGGCTGGGACACCGGGGTCCCCACGACCTGGCTGCGCGGCATGGTCGGGCACTGGCGGCACGGCTACGACTGGCGGGCGGCCGAGCGCGAGCTCAACGCGGTACCGCAGTTCACCACCGAGATCGACGGTCAGCGCATCCACTTCCTGCACGCCCGCTCGGCACACCCCGGCGCGCTCCCGCTGGTGCTCACCCACGGCTGGCCCGGCTCGGTGGTCGAGTTCCTCGACCTGGTCGGCCCGCTGACCGATCCGGTCGCGCACGGCGGCGACGCGTCCGACGCGTTCCACGTGGTCATCCCGTCGCTGCCCGGCTTCGGCTTCTCCGGTCCGGTGTCCGACGGCGGCTGGACGACCGAGCGGATCGCCCGGGCCTGGGCCGAGCTGATGAGCCGGCTCGGCTACCAGCGGTTCGGCGCCCAGGGCGGCGACGTGGGGGCGGGGGTCTCCACGGAGCTGGGACGGGTGGTCCCGGACCGGGTGGTCGCCGTGCACCTCAACGGCGGGACCGGCCTGCCGTCGATGCCGCAGTCGGCCGAGGAGCGCGCGGCGCTGACCGACCTGGAGCGCGACCGGGTGGCCCGGATCGAGGCGTTCATGCAGGAGGAGTTCGGCTACATCGCGGTCCAGTCGACCCGCCCGCAGACCCTCGCCTACGGGCTGGTCGACTCCCCGGTCGGGCAGCTCGCCTGGATCATGGACAAGTTCCGGGAGTGGACCCACCCGCGGTCCACGCTCCCGGAGGAGATCGTCGACCGCGACCGGCTGCTCACCGACGTGATGCTCTACTGGCTGACCGGCACGGCGGGCTCGGCGGCCTACGTCGGCTACGCGCAGCCCCGGTCCTGGGAGCCCGCGGTGAACTCCGGCGTCCCCACCGGGGTGATCGTGTTCGCCCACGACGTGGCCATCCGGCGGTACGCGGAGTTGGACAACACCATCGTGCGGTGGACCGACGTCGACCGCGGCGGCCACTTCGCCGCGCTGGAGGAGCCGGAGTTGCTGCTCGCCGACGTCCGGGAGTTCTTCGGCACGTACCGCTGACCGGGCACGGTTGACCACGCCCGGCTCCGGTTCGACTGGCGCGGCCGACTCGGCCGGGCGGTCCCCAACCGCCCGGCCACACCGTCGAGAGCCTGCTGGAGCTGCTCTCGGCGGGCATGACGGTCGACGAGGTGCTCGAGGACTACGCGGACCTCGAACGAGACGACGTGCTGGCCGCGCTGGAGTATGCGGCGGTGGCCGTCGGCCGCCAGCGGGTGGTCCCCCTCGGCGCGTGAAGTCCCTCGTCGACGCTCAGCTTCCGGCTCGCCTCGCGACATTCTGACCGAGGCGGGCCACGACGCCGTCCACACGACTCAGCTACCCGACGGCAACCGCACCACCGACGCGACGACCGGGTCGTGGTGACCAAGGACCGGGACTTCCGCGACGGGCACCTGCTCGGCGGGTCGCCCACAGCGCCTGCTCGTAGTGGCGACCGGCAACATCACGAACGCGGCGTGGCGTCTGCATCAGCAAGTGCCCCCGCTCGCTGGGCCGAGGCCCGCCCCTGGAGGCTCGGACCTGGTACGCCACCGCGCACCGTTGCCGTCCTGACCGACAAGAAACCGCAGGCGATCGCTGTCTGGACGATCTACCTGCGGCTTCGTGGCGCGCCCGAAGGGATTCGAACCCCTAACCTTCTGATCCGTAGTCAGATGCTCTATCCGTTGAGCTACGGGCGCATGATCTTCAGTTATCGGCGGCCGACTCAGCCGGCCGCCGGCGCGGAGGCTCCGGGATTTGAACCCGGGATGGGGGGTTACCCCAAACCGCATTAGCAGTGCGGCGCCATAGACCAGACTAGGCGAAGCCTCCCGGGGCCTCTCGGCCCTCCAACGCTCACCAGGGTACACAGGCCCTTCAAGCCCGATCACGGGGGCCCGGGGTCCGCAGGGCGAGGAACGGGGCGAGTGCGTCGGGGTCCTGGAGGGCGTCGCGGCTGACGGCCCGGTCGGGGTCGGCGCCCGCGAGGATCTTCTTGACCGGTACCTCGCACTTCTTGCCGTTGAGGGTCCTGGGGACGGCGTCGATGACGACGAAGCGGTCGGGGACGTGGCGGGGCGAGAGTTCGGTGCGCAGGGCGCGGCGGAGCTCGGGCTCCACCCCCTCGAGTGACGCGCCCTCGTCGAGGACGAGGAAGCACAGCAGGGCGCCTTCGTCGCGGGCGCCGAGCTCGGTGGTGTCGATCACCAGCGAGTCGAGCACCTCGTCGAAGCCCTCGGTGACGGCGTAGAAGTCGGCGGTGCCCATGCGGACTCCGCCGCGGTTGAGGGTGGAGTCGCTGCGGCCGTAGATGACGTAGGAGCCGCGGGGGGTCCTGCGCACCCAGTCGCCGTGGCGCCACACGCCCGGGTAGTCCTCGAAGTAGGCGGCGCGCAGGCGGCTGCCGTCGGGGTCGTCCCAGAACGCCACCGGCATCGACGGCATGGGCCGGGTGATGACGAGTTCGCCCACCTCGTCGACGACCTCGCGGCCCTCGTCGTCGTAGGCCACCACGGCGGCGCCCAGGGCGGCGCAGGACAGCTCGCCCAGCCAGACGGGAACGGTGGGGGCGGCGGCGACGAAGGCGGCGCAGACGTCGGTGCCGCCGGAGACCGAGCAGATCTGCACGTGCTCGCCGACGGCGTCGCCGATCCAGCGGAAGCCCTCGACCGAGAGCGGGGCGCCGGTGGAGCCGATGGCGCGCATCGCCGACAGGTCGACCTCGTCGCGGGGGCGCAGGCCGGCCTTGAGGCAGGACTGGACGTAGGGCGCGGAGACCCCGAAGTAGGTGATCCGGTGCTCCTCGGCGAGCCGCCAGAGGGCGCCGAGGTCGGGGTGGCCGGGGCTGCCGTCGAACAGCACGACCGTGGCGCCCACCAGCAGGCCGGCGATGAGGAAGTTCCACATCATCCAGCCGGTGGTGGTGAACCAGAAGAACCGCTCCCCCGGCCCCAGCTCCATCTGCAGGCGCAGCGCCTTGAGGTGCTCCAGGACGATGCCGCCGTGACCGTGCACGATGCCCTTGGGCAGGCCGGTGGTGCCCGACGAGTAGAGCACCCACAGGGGGTGGTCGAAGGGCACCGCCTCGAACTCCAGCGGGCCCGGCTCCGCGACGAGCGACGCCCACGCCTCGGCGCCGTTCAGCGTCGCCGACTCGTCGAGGTAGGGCAGCAGGACGGTGGTCCGCAGGGTCGGCATCTTCGCGCGCAGGGCGTCGACCGTGGGTCGGATGTCGTACGCCTTGCCGCCGTAGCGGTAGCCGTCGACGGCGAGCAGCACCACCGGCTCGACCTGGGCGAAGCGGTCGTGCACGGCGCGGGCGCCGAAGTCCGGCGAGCACGACGACCAGATCGCCCCCAGGCTGGCCGCGGCCAGGAACAGCACCAGCGTCTCGACGCAGTTCGGGGCGAGCGCGACGACCCGGTCGCCGCGCCCCACGCCGAGCCGGCCGAGCCCGGCACGGGCCCGGCCGACCTGTTCGCGCAGCTCGGCGTGGGTGACCTCGCGCTCGAGGCCGTCCTCGCGGGCGAACAGGACCGCGACGTCGGCGTCCTCGCGGCCCGGGCCGGGGGTGAGGGCGTGCTCGGCGTAGTTCAGGGTGCCGCCCGGGAACCACTCGGCGCCCGGCATGGCGCGCGAGCCCAGGACGGCGGTGGGCTCGTCGTGCCAGCGGACGCCGAGGAACTCCGCCGCGGCCGACCAGAAGCCCTCCAGGTCGGTCACCGACCACTCGTGCAGGGCGGCGTAGTCGGGCAGGTCGACGCCGGCCCGCTCCCGCACGCGGGCCGCGAACTCGGTGATCGGGCCGCTGTGCGCGGGGTCCGGGGCCCACAGGACGTCGGGGGTCTCGGCGGTCGTCATGCCGGCCAGCATGCATCAGCCGGCGGGCGGCAGACAGTGCCCGCGACCCACGTCGCACCCGCGGTGGGTGTGGCTCAGCGCAGGTGCGAGTCGAACCAGTTCAGGGTGCGCTGCCAGGCGTCGTCGGCGTGGGCGGGGTCGTCGTCGAAGCGGTGCCCGGTGCGCGGGTAGACGACGACCTGGGTGGCCACCTCGGACGCCTGCGCGGCCTTGCGCAGCCGGTCGATGTCGCCTTCCTCGGTGGTCCCGTCGGGCTCGCCGTAGAGGCCCAGCCACGGGCAGGTCAGCCCGGAGGCCACCTCGATCAGCGAGTCGAGCCGGCCGGCCGGGGTGTGCACGCCCCCGCCCCCGACGGTCACGGCAGCGCCCAGGGTGCGCTCGGCGGCGATCATGACGGCCACCGAGCCGCCCAGGTCGAAGCCGATCACGCCCATCCGGTCGGCGGTGACGTCGTGGTCGGCGAGCCAGCCGAACGCGGTGTCGGTGTCGGCCAGCACCTGCTGGCCGTCGAGCCGGTCGACGTGCTCGCGGACGTGCGCGTCGGTGGCGCCGTCGAGCTCGTCGGCGCCGTCCCGGTGGTAGAGGTGCGGCGCGACGGCCAGCCAGCCGTCCCCGGCGAGACCCGATACCAGCCCGCGCACGGTGTCGGTCACACCCCGTGCCTCGTGCAGTACGACGATCCCCCCGCGGATCGAGCTGACCGGCTCCGCGATTGTGAGCCGGAGGACGCTGCCGTCGACGAGCGGAACGGCCTCCGTACGGATCTCGGTCATGACCACAGAGTCGCACGGGCCCGGGCCCCGGTCGGCGCCGGGCAGCTACCGTTCGACCCATGACCTCCATCCGCGCCGACCTGGACAGCCTTCCGGCGTACGTGCCGGGCCGCACCATCCCGGGAGCGATCAAACTCGCCAGCAACGAGGTGTCCCTGCCGCCGTCGCGAGCGGTGTTGGAGGCGATCGCCGAGGCCGCCGCGGGCGGCAACCGCTACCCCGACCTGGCCGTCACCGGGCTGACCGGGCGGCTGTCGGAGAAGCTGGGGGTGGCGCCGGAGCGGATCGCCGTGGGCTGCGGGTCGGTCAGCCTGTGCCAGCAGCTCGTGCAGGCCACCTGCCTGCGACCCACCGATGAGGTGATCTTCGCCTGGCGGTCGTTCGAGGCCTACCCGATCGTGACCCAGATCGGCCGGGCCACCGCGGTGACGGTGGGGCTGGACGGCGGGTTCCGCCACGACCTCGACGCCATGGCCGCGGCGGTCACCGAGCGCACCCGGCTGGTGTTCGTCTGCAGCCCGAACAACCCCACCGGGACGGTCGTCACCCGCGAGGAGATGGAGCGCTTCCTGGCCGCGGTCGGGCCGGAGGTCGTGGTGGCCCTCGACGAGGCCTACCACGAGTACGTCACCGACCCGGACGTCGTCGACGGGCTCTCCCTGGTCGACCGCCACCCCAACCTGGTGGTGCTGCGCACGTTCTCCAAGGCCTACCGGCTGGCCGCGCTGCGCGTCGGGTACGCGGTGGGCGGCGTCGACGTGATCACCGCGCTGCGCAAGGTCTGCTCGCCGTTCAGCGTCAGCTCGCTGGCCCAGGCCGCCGCGATCGCCGCGCTGGGCGACGCGGAGAACCTGCTGGCCTCCTGCGCCGAGGTGGTCGAGGAGCGGGTCCGGGTGCGCGACGCGCTGGTCGCGGCCGGGTTCACGGTGCCGCCGACGCAGTCGAACTTCGTCTGGCTGGCGCTGGGCGAGCAGGCGGCCCCGTTCGCCGCGCACTGCCTCGACCACAAGGTCGTCGTCCGGCCGTTCCAGCCCGACGGGGTGCGGGTGACCGTGGCCTCCCGCGCGGAGAACGACACGTTCCTGGCCGCCGCGCTCGCGTTCTCCCCCGGCGGCTGAGCGCGCGCAGGCCAACCTGACCGCAGCTGTCAGGTAACCGGGCGCACGCTGCGGGCATGCTCGATCGCGACACCGCCCAGCCGCCCGACACCGACCCGCGCCCGCTGCTGCGCCGCACCGCCGACCAGGCGGCGGCGCTGCTCGGCGCGCTCACCCCCGACGACCTGCCCCGCCCCACCCCGTGCGACGGCTTCGACGTGCGCGCCCTGAGCGGGCACGTGCTCGGGGTGCTGCGCGGCGCCGCGGC
>NZ_JAHDTH010000341.1 GCF_018531445.1 Pseudonocardia lacus | reverse complement strand
GGCCACCCTGCGCCGCAGCGGCGGGCGCAGGCCGAGCCTGCGCGCCGAGCGGGCCGCCCTGGCGACGGCGCGGCGGTCGCGGCCGACCACGTGCCACGTCTCGGGGTGGCGGGCCAGCCAGCGGTGCCGGTAGACGGTGTACGGGATCATCGCGAGGTAGCCGGCCGCGACCACGGCCAGCCCGAGGAACGGCATGGTCACCAGTACCGCCGCGGCCACGCCGACCAGCACCAGCAGCGGGGCGATGTAGTTCGGCGACACCCGCACGGTCTTGAACGACAGCGTCGGCAGCCTGCTCACCGTCAGCGCCGCGATGAGCACGATCCACAGCCCGACGACCAGCGAGGTCGACCACCAGCCGGGCCCGAAGTGCAGGTACGCGTAGAGCGGGATGCCCGCGGCGAGCGCACCGGCCGGCGCCGGGACGCCGACGAAGAACTCCTTGGTAAAGGGGTACTCGTCCTCGGCGTCGATCAGGGTGTTGAACCGGGCCAGGCGCAGCGCCATGCACACCGCGAAGATCAGCGCGAACGCCCAGCCGAACCGCAGGTCGTTGAGCTCCCAGATGTAGAGCACCAGCGCCGGGGACACGCCGAAGGCGACCAGGTCCGACAGCGAGTCGAGCTCGGCGCCGATCTTCGTGCTGGCGTCGAGGAAGCGGGCGAGCCTGCCGTCCAGCGCGTCGCAGAGCGCGGCGATGCCGGCGGCGGCGACCGACAGGGCGAAGCGGCCGCTGAACGCGAAGTAGACCGCGGACAGGCCGGAGCAGAGCGCGACGACCGTGACCGCGTTCGGCAGCAGGCGGACGCCGGGGTAGTCGGCGGCGGCGGGCATCAGCCGGTCTGCCGGTCGGGCAGCGCGGCGAGGACGGTCTCGCCGCCGACGGTGTGCTGTCCGACGGAGACCTCGACGGTCGAGCCGGGCGGCAGGTAGGTGTCGACGCGGGACCCGAAGCGGATCAGCCCGTAGGTCCGCCCCGCGGCGACCTTGTCACCGGGCCCGACCTCGCAGACGATCCGGCGGGCCAGCAGCCCGGCGATCTGCACGACGCCGATGCGGTGGCCGTCGGGGGTCTCCAGCAGCAGGGCGCTGCGCTCGTTGTCCTCGCTGGCCTTGTCCAGGTCGGCCGACAGGAACGTGCCGGGCCGGTACTCGACCGCCGTCACGACGCCGTCGACGGGGATCCGCTGGGCGTGCACGTCGAGCAGGGACAGGAAGACGCTGACCCGGGGCACCGGGACGGGCGGCAGGTCGAGCTCTGGCGGGGGCAGCACCTCGCCGACGGTGGCGACCGTGCCGTCGGCGGCGGAGAGCACGACGCCCGTGCGGGGCGGGGCGACCCGGTGCGGCACCCGGAAGAAGGCCGCGGTCGCCGCGGTGGCCAGTGCGCCGATCAGCGTGCCGCGCCCGGTGAGCAGCCGGGCCAGGCCCGCGGCGGCGGCCACACCGGCCACGACCGGGCGCCCGCCGGGGTGCATCGGTGGGACGGCGGCGCGGACCAGGCCGGCCATGTGGGAGAGCGAGGTGGCGTTCCCGGAGTCGGGCATCGGGCTGGGTCGAGCTCCTCGGCAGGGGCGACCCGGACGGGTCGCGGTGGCGCCGGTTACGGTACGCGAGAGCGGTTCGTCACGATCTGCCACTCCGGTACCGCTCGACCGGGGCGCCGTCCCGGGAGTTGGGGACCCCCGCAAACGCAAAGGGCCGGGGCCGCCATCCCCCGAGACGACGACCCCGGCCGTGGAACCGCTCGTCCGCTCCCCAGCGACGGGCGGTAGGCCCTTTGCGGCGACCGGTGTGAACGGTGCCGTGCTGCAAGTATCACCGAGCGCTCGTCGGACCGCCACATCACGGCCAGGTAAGCCCATGATGTGCAACCGATCGGCCGAACGCTCACCAGTTAGACGTGCGGATCGCGCCGAATGTTGCACTGACCGCTTGTGATGTAGGACACAGTCACCCATCCGGGTCACCCATCGAGTGAACGGATCTCCACCTTCGTGCCTTCGCGCAGGTCAGTGACGTCCTCCGGAACCACGACGAGGCACTCGGCCCGGGCCAGCGCTCCCAACATGTGGGAACCCGAGGTGCCGACCTCCCGGACGACGGCGCCATCGGCGCTCAGGACGCCGCGGCGGAACTGGCGCCGACCCTCCGGTGAGGTCCAGGTCTCACCCAGCACGGCGGTCCGCATCGGCCGTTCGGGGAACGGGTGGCCCATCGCGGCGCGCAGCGCGGGGCGCACGAAGACCTCGAACGACACGTGCGAGCTCACCGGGTTGCCGGGCAGCGTGACCACCGCGACGCCGCCGAGGTCGTCGACGCGCCCCGCGCCCTGCGGCCCGCCCGGCTGCATCGCCACCTTGACGAACTCCACCCCGCGCCCGGTGAACGCGTCCTTGACCACCTCGTAGGCGCCCGCGCTCACCCCGCCCGAGGTCAGCACCAGGTCGACCCGGTCGGCCTCGGACCGGCCGGCGAGGCGCTCGCGGAGCCGGTCGAGGAACTGCCCGACGTCGTCGGGCACGAAGCGCAGCAGCTCGGCCCGCCCGCCCGCCTCGGTGACCGCGGCGGCCAGCATCGGCCCGTTCGACTCGTAGATCTGGCCCGTGCGCAGCGGGCGGCCGGGCTCGACGAGCTCGGAGCCGGTGGACAGCACCAGCACCACCGGGCGGCGGCGCACCGCGACGGTCGCCGAGCCGACGGCGGCGATCACCCCCACCTGCGCCGGCCCGATCACCGCGCCCGCCTTCAGCACGACGTCACCCGCCGTGACGTCCTCACCCGCCCGCCGGATGAACGCGCCCGGCACCGGGGCCGCCCGCAGCGCCACCCGCTCGACCCCGCCGTCGGTCCGCTCGACCGGCAGCACGGCGTCGGCGCCCGCGGGCACCACGGCCCCGGTCATGATCCGGTGCACGGTGCCCGGCTCCAACACCGGCACATCGGTGCGCCCGGCCGGGATGTCGGTCGCCACGGGCAGCACCACCGGCGCGTCGGCCGTGGCGCCCGCCAACTCGGCCGCCCGCACGGCGTAGCCGTCCATCGCCGAGTTGTCGAACGACGGCAGCGACACCGCCGCCGTCACGTCGGCCGCCAGAACCCTGCCCAGCGCGTCGGCCACCGGGGCGTCCTCGACGGCCGCCGCGCGGCCCAGGAGGGCCGCCACCACGGCCCGGTGCTCGTCGACCGTCCTCGGGGTGCTCGCCACGGAACCGCATCCTGCCCGATCAACTCCGGTAGCGTCGGCGGCGTCGGTCAGCGAGTGACATGGAGGTGCCGTGGCTCAGGGCACGGTCAAGTGGTTCAACGCGGAGAAGGGCTTCGGCTTCATCGCCACCGACGGTGGGCCGGACGTCTTCGTCCACTACAGCGCGATCCAGTCGGACGGGTTCCGCACGCTGGACGAGGGCGACCGGGTGGAGTTCGAGACCACCGCGGGGCGCGACGGCCGCTCGCAGGCCGACGCCGTCCGCAAGATCTGACGGCTCGCCGAACGGTCCCGGAGGCCGCCGCGACCACCTCGCCGGGGGTGTTCGTGGCGGCCTCCCGCGCGTCCGGCCGACGATCACCAGCGCGCTTGCACTCGACAGGGGTGAGTGCTAAAACGGACTGGCACTCGGCACTGTAGAGTGCCAGTAGTCGAGCAGGTGAGACCGGCGCAGGGTTGCCGGTCGTCCGTCGCGGGCACCGTGTTCGACACACGAGTTTCGTGTCATCCCAATCGGAGGACAACACCCCCATGGCGAAGATGATCGCTTTCGACGAGGAGGCGCGCCGCGGGCTCGAGCGCGGCATGAACACCCTCGCCGACGCCGTCAAGGTGACGCTCGGCCCGCGTGGCCGCAACGTCGTGCTGGAGAAGAAGTGGGGCGCCCCCACCATCACCAACGATGGTGTGTCGATCGCCAAGGAGATCGAGCTCGAGGACCCGTGGGAGAAGATCGGGGCCGAGCTGGTCAAGGAGGTCGCCAAGAAGACCGACGACATCGCGGGCGACGGCACCACCACCGCGACGGTCCTGGCCCAGGCGCTGGTCCGCGAGGGGCTGCGCAACGTGGCCGCCGGCGCGAACCCGATGGCCCTCAAGCGCGGCATCGAGAAGGCCGTCGAGGCCGTCTCCGAGGCCCTGCTGAAGTCGGCCAAGGAGGTCGAGACCAAGGAGCAGATCGCGGCCACCGCCTCGATCTCCGCCGCGGACTCGACCATCGGTGAGCTCATCGCCGAGGCCATGGACAAGGTCGGCAAGGAAGGCGTCATCACGGTCGAGGAGAGCCAGACCTTCGGTCTGGAGCTCGAGCTGACCGAGGGCATGCGGTTCGACAAGGGCTACATCTCGCCCTACTTCGTCACCGACGCCGAGCGCATGGAGGCCGAGCTGGAGGACCCCTACATCCTCCTGGTCTCCTCCAAGATCTCCACCGTGAAGGACCTGCTCCCGCTGCTGGAGAAGGTCATGCAGACCGGCAAGCCGCTGGCGATCATCTCCGAGGACGTCGAGGGCGAGGCCCTGGCCACCCTGATCGTCAACAAGGTGCGCGGCACCTTCAAGTCCGTCGCCGTCAAGGCCCCGGGCTTCGGCGACCGCCGCGAGGCGATGCTGACCGACATGGGCATCCTCACCGGCGGCGAGGTGATCTCCGAGAAGATCGGCCTCAAGCTGGAGAACGCCGACCTGTCGCTGCTGGGCCGCGCCCGCAAGGTCGTGGTCACCAAGGACGAGACCACCATCGTCGACGGTGCCGGCGACGCCGACCAGATCGCCGGGCGGGTCAACCAGATCCGCGCCGAGATCGAGCGCACC
>NZ_JAHDTH010000340.1 GCF_018531445.1 Pseudonocardia lacus | reverse complement strand
GGCGGCCGCGCTGCCGCGGCCGACCGCGCCGCGCTGCACCGGGCCGACGGGGCCGCCTGGACCGTCTCGGACGTGCCGCTGCTCGACGAGGCCTTCGAGCTGCTCGGCCGCGAGCCCGACCGGCGCCCGGCCGAGCGCGAGCGGGCCCGCGCCGCCGAGGTCGCGAAGGTCGCCGAGGACGTGCGGGTCATGCTGGACGACGAGGCGTTCGCCGACGACGACGAGATCCTGACCGCCGACCTGGTCTCCACCGACGTCCTGGCCGACCGGCAGCGCGAGCTCGACACCCGCAGCACCGCCGAGCGGGCCGCCGCCGACCGCGAGTGGATCTACGGGCACGTCGTGGTCGACGAGGCCCAGGAGCTGTCCGCGATGGACTGGCGGATGCTCGTGCGGCGCTGCCCCACCCGGTCCTTCACCGTCGTCGGCGACCTGGCCCAGCGCCGGGCCGCGGGCGGGGTGCGGGCGTGGGAGCAGGTCGCCGACGGCGCGCTGCCCGGGCGGTGGACGCTGCGCCGGCTCTCGGTCGACTACCGCACGCCGGCCGAGGTCGCCGCCGTGGCCGCCGACGTGCTGGCCGAGCACCTGCCCGGGCACACCGCGCCGCGCCCGGTCCGCTCGACCGGGACGGTGCCGTGGGCCCGGCGGGTCGCCCCCGACGAGCTGGGAGCGGCGGTGCGTGCGGCCGTCACCGACGCCGCCGGGCCCGGCACGACGGCCGTCATCACCCCCGTGCCGCTGCCGGACGTCCCCGGCGCGACGGTGCTGGCCCCGCACGAGGCGAAGGGCCTGGAGTTCGACGTGGTCGTGCTCGTCGAGCCCGACGAGATCCTCGCCGGCTCCCCCTCCGACCTGTACGTCGCCATCACCCGCGCCACCCAGCAGCTCGGCGTCCTGCACACCCGGCCGCTGCCCGCCGCCCTGCACCGCCTCACCCCCCGCTCCTGAGCCAGGGCGGGAGCCGGCGTCAGAGCTGGAGCGTGGGGGCGAGGTCGACCGCGGCGCGGCGGACGGCCTTGGCCTTGGTGCGGCGCAGCACATCGCGCGGGGCGGCGGCGATGCGGGCCATCACCCCGGCGAGGTGCGCGGCGAGCTGCCCGGGCTCGACGACGACCGAGACCAGGCCCACCGCCAGCGCCTCGCCGGCGTCCAGCGGGCGGCCGGTGAGCAGGAGGTCGCGGGCGACCGCACCGCCCACGGCCGCCTCCAGCGGGGCGTAGACGACGTCGGCCCAGGAGAACTCCGGGTGGGCGAAGCGGGCGGTGGTCGAGGCGAGGCGCACGTCGCAGCAGACGGCGAGGTCGAACGCCCCGGCCAGCGCCGGGCCGTCGACCGCGGCCACGAGCGGCAGCGGGAAGCCGAGCAGCGTGTGGTGGAAGCGGTCGCCGGAGGCCCAGATCCGCGCGGCGAGGTCGGGGTCGGTGCGGGCGCGCTCGAACTCGCGCAGGTCCCACCCGGCGCTGAAGGTGCCGCCCGCGCCGGTGATCGCCACGCCGTGCACCCGCTCGTCGCCGGCCAGGTCGTCGAGCGCATCGGACACCGCGTCGCGCAGCTCGATCGACAGCGCGTTGCGCTGCCGGGGCCTGTCCAGGGTGAGCAACGCCCACCGGTCGCGCCGGTCGATGGTCAGCACCGCGCCCTCCAATGCTCGTACGATCGTGCGAGCAGTTTAGGGTGGTCGCATGCCCCACGACCAGCCCGATGGCCGGCGCACCGCCACCCGCGACCGGCTGATCCGCTCGGCGGTCGAGCAGTTCCGCCGGCGGGGTGTCGGCGCGGTCGGGGTGGCCGAGGTCTGCGCCGGGGCCGGGGTCGGCAAGGGCGTGTTCGCCCACCACTTCCCGGGCGGCAAGGCCGAGCTGGTCGCGGCCGCCACCGCCGCCAACGGTGCCGACGTGCGAGCCCTGCTCGCCCACCGCACGGCGTCCGACCGCCCCCTCCCCGAGCTGGTCCGCGGCTTCTTCGCGGGCTACGCGCGGCTGATGCGCGAGCGCGGCACCGACTACGGGTGCCCGGTGGCCGCCGGCGTCGTCGACGCCTCGGCACTCTCGGCCCAGGCCCGCCGCGCCGCCGACGAGGCGTTCTCGTCGTGGTCGGCCCAGCTCGCCCGGCGCTGCCCCGACGACGTCGCCGAGCTCGTGATCGCCACCCTGGAGGGCGCGATCCTGCTGGCCCGCGCGGCCGACGACCCCGCCGTCCTCGACCGCACCGGCAGCACCCTCGCCGGCCTCCTGGCCGCGCCGACTGCCTGAACCAGTGGCAGGTGGCGGTGCGGCGGCGTCCCCGGACGACGCGGGCGGCTCGAACGTGACGGGCCGGCCCGGGCGCGGGTCAGCGCGTCTGCTCCAGCTCGAAGGCGTCCTCGCCGATCCACACGCGCAGGCCGTCGGCGTCGTCGGTGAGGTAGCCGTCCTCCTCCTCGCCGAGCTCGCGGGCGGCGTCGAGGGCGTGGTGGCCGTACTCGATGCGGCCGCCGCCGAGGTCGCGCGGACGGTACTCGGAGGCCAGCCGGGCGGTGCGGCTCTCCGTGGCCAACCAGCGGGCGTTGCCCTCGCCGACCTCGGCCACCCACAGCTCATCGCGCACGAGCAGAGTGTGCCCCGCGAACGACCTGTGGGCTAGATCACCGGGCTCGGCGAAGATTCTCCGCACGACCCGTAACCGCGGCCGCCGCGCGGCGTTGAAGACCGTGACCGGGCCGGCGGGACTGGGGAGCCCTCGCCGGCGCCGGTCGATTCTCTCGCCGCCGGTCAGCGACCGACCAGGCGGAACACCGGGAAGCCGGGCGCGATCTCGAGCAGGGTCGCGTCCGGCGACCCCTTGTCGACGCCCTCGAAGAAGCGCCCGACCTCCCACGCCCACTTGCGCAGGTACTCCCGCAGGATCGGCGGCTTGTCGGCGTCGGCCAGCTCCTCGACGGTGAACTCCTCGACCTTGCGCCCCAGCCGCAGCTCCCCGCCGCCGGCCGCGCGCATGTTGCGCACCCACTGGGTGTGGCCGCGCGGGGCGACCAGGTAGCGCTCGCCGTCGAGGACGAGCAGGTTGACCGGGACGGTCCGCCACTGCCCGCTGGAGCGGCCGCGGACGGCGAGGACGCGCGAGCCCATCACGCTGATGCCGCGGCGGGTGACCCACTGCATGACGGAGTTGAAGACGCGGTCGCCGCGGCTGGGGACGAGGTTGCGCTGGGCGGTGGTCATGGGGTTCCTCCTCAGTTCGAGAGCAGTGCTCTCTGTTAGGAACAGTGAACCCCACTCTCGATTCCCTGTCAAGAGCACTGCTCTCGATCGAGTCCACCGCTACATCTCGGCCAGCCCCGCCCGGTAGCCGGCGATGACCAGCTGGGCCCGGTCGCGGGCGCCGAGCTTGCTCATCAACCGGCCGATGTGGGTCTTGACCGTGCCCCGGCTCAGCCACAGCCGCTGCTCGATCTCGGCGTTGGACAGCCCCTCCGTGATCAGCGCGAGCACCTCCCGCTCGCGCGGTGTCACCCCGGCCAGCACGGCCGCGTCCGGGGCGCGGGTGAACCGGGCGATCAGCCGCCGGGTGACGGTGGGCGCCAGCAGCGCCTCGCCCGCCGCCACCACCCGGATCGCGTCGAGCAGCCGGGCCGCGGGCGCGCCCTTGACCAGGAAGCCGGCCGCCCCGGCGTGCAGTGCCGCGTGCACGTGCTCGTCGAGGTCGAACGTGGTCAGCATGAGCACGCGGGTGTCCGCGCCCGACTCCACGATCCGCCGCGTGGCCTCGACCCCGCCCATCCGCGGCATCCGCACGTCCATCAGCACGACGTCCGGAGTGGCCGCGGCCACCAGTGCGACGGCCTCGTGCCCATCGGCTGCCTCACCTACCACCGCCATGTCGGGCGTCACGTCGAGCAGCAGCCGCAGCGTCGCGCGGATCTCCGGGTCGTCGTCGGCCAGCAGGACCCTCACCGGCTCCGCCACCACCTCGGCCGCCGGCTCGGTCACCAACTCAGTCACGGCCCACCTCCGCGAACGGCAGCCGCGCCCGCACGCCGAACCCGCCGCCCGGCTCCGGACCGACGGCGAGCGTGCCGCCGTGCCGGGCCACCCGCTCGTGCATGCCGCGCAGGCCGTGCCCGGTCGCCACCCGCACCCCCGGCTGCGGGCCCTCGTCGACGACGGCGACGGTGAGGCCGTCGGCGTCGGTGACGAGGTCGAGGCGGCAGCGGGTCGGCCCGGCGTGCCGGCGCACGTTGGTCAGCGCCTCCTGCACGATCCGCAGCGCGGTGGCCCGCACCTCGGCCGGCGCGCCTTCCAGGTCGGCCGACCCGACGTCCACGTCGACACCGGCGGCGCGGGCCTGCTCGACGAGGCGGTGCAGCGGATCGGCGACGGGCGCGCCGACCCGCAGGGCGCCGAGCACGGCCCGGACCTCCTCCAGCGACTCCCGCCCGGTCTGCTCGATGGCCTCCAGCGCCGCCCGGCCCTGCTCGGGGTGGCTGTCGGCGAGGTGGCGGGCCACCGCCGCCCGCATGGTGATCAGGCCCAGGCTGTGGCCGACGGCGTCGTGCACGTCGCGGGCGATGCGCAGGCGTTCCTCGGCCACCGCCTGCCGGGCACGCAGACCGGCCAGCTCCGCGCGGGCCGCCCGGCGGGCCCGCATCGCCCGGCCGAGGCCCCACCCGGCGGCGATCACCACGAGGACGTAGGCCGCCGCCGACGCGGGGGTGGTCGCGAACGACTCCCACCCGGCCGGGACGACGACCCGGCGCACGCCCGGCAGCGCGGCGCCGGCCAGGCCCGCACCGGTCACCGCCACCAGCGCGGCGAGCAGCGCGACCAGCG
>NZ_JAHDTH010000339.1 GCF_018531445.1 Pseudonocardia lacus | reverse complement strand
ACCGCGAGCGCGCCCAGCAGCAGCCACCCCGTGGTCGACGGCACCGCCGTCGCCCCGGGCACCACGAGCGCCAGCGGTCCGGCGAACGCGGCCGGCCCGTTCCCCGTCCGGCCCGCCGCGCGCGGCGGGGCCGGCAGCCTGCGCAGCCGGACCTGGTGCTCGAACGGCAGCTCGTGCATCCCGTTGCCCAGGCTGTCGGCCCACAGCCGCAGCCCCGGGACGGGCACCGCGGCCACGGTGACGGTCACCTCGCGCTCCGGCAGGTGGCCGACCCCCGGCGGCAGCAGCTCGTCCTGGGCCGGGTCGAGCACGACCGCCCCGGCCCCCGTCGCGGCCCACCCGCGCAGGAAGTCGACCAGCTCGGCGCGGAAGTCCTCCTTCCCTGTGGCGTAGGGCCGCTTGCTGAGCGAGTAGATCCCGTGCTCGGTTTCCAGGACGGCCAACCGGGACAGCCGCTCGCCGCGGCTGCCGTCCGGGTTGCGCGCCCAGACCTGCACGACGGCGATGTCCGCGTGCAGCAGGTATGCCTGCGCCGCCGCGCGCGCCTCGCCGACCACGCAGTCCAGGCACGATCCGCCGAACCGGGGGTGGCCGAGGGTGAGGATCTCCACGACGTCCCGGGCGACGCCGACGAGCACCTCGCGGTGCTCGCCGGGGCGCCCGGGCACGGCGATCCGCCGGACGACGTCGTGCGGGGCCCGCTCGCGCAGGGACGCGCCCTCGGCCGTGCCCCACAGCCGGTGCAGGATCGCGAGGGCCGCCCGGTTGCCGCTGTTCCCGCCGCCGGCACGGAGGTAGGCGCCCAGCACCTGCGTCGTGATCTCGAGGCTGACGTCGTGGTGGCCCATCAGCACGTCCCACACCGGTGCGGACAGCGGCACCGGCAGGCGGTCCACCGGCATCCACAGCAGCTCGCGGGCGAACTCCGTCACGACCGCGAGACGCATGCCCTCGGCCTCACCGGCGATCAGTCCGGCCCGCGCCGCGGGGTCGGCCGACATCGCCCCGCCGAGCTGGTCCAGCAGCCCCGGCAGCCGTGCCGCGACCACCGGGTCGAGCCCGGCCGGCAGCCGCACGACCGAGCCCACGAGCGTGGTCCACGCCCCGAGCACCGCCTCGCGGGCGGCGCCGTCGACGCCGTCGGAGGCTGCGGCCCGTAGCTGGGCGGCCGGGTCGACGAAGGGGGCGAACCGGGGGTCGACGTGCCAGCGCAGCAGGTCGAGCAGGGCGTCCTGGCTCACCAGGTCGTGCGGGAGGCCGCCGACCCAGCGGACGTCGGTGGCGACGGCGAGCATGGCCACGACGAGCCGCTCGCGGACGGTGATCCACCGCCACACCCTCGCGAGCCGGCCCATCTCCCCCGCGGTCGTGCCCAGCGCCCGCCACAGGGACTCTGGGGTGTTGGTGAACCCGTAGTCGGCGGGGGCCCCGAGCTCCATGTCCAGCGACGCGGCCAGTCGGCGCAGCAGGGTGGCGCGCAGCGGCGACGGCCGCCCGGCGGGCCGGGCGGCCAACCCGACGAGCACGTCCCAGGCGTCGGCCCAGAACTCGGTCGGCTCGCTCCAGTCGGTGTAGACCATGTCGTTCGCGGCGCGGACGTCGGCGAGCAGGTGCTCGGCGGCGGCGATCCGCGTCGCCGCGCCGGGCGGAGCGGCCAGGCCCCAGCCGGGCAGGGCACGCAGCACGTCCAGCAGCAGCTCGATGCCGCGCACGTCGTCGAGCAGGGCCTCGTCCGCCGCCAGCGCGACCAGCGCCCGGTGCATCCGCTCCTCGATGTCGCCCAGCCGCCCGTCGATGCGGTCGAGCAGGACCGACCAGCGGTCGTCGACCGCTCCCTGATCGACGAACACCGCCGTGGCGAGCGCCAGCCGGGCGCGGCCGGACGCGGCGGCCCAGCGCTGCTCCAGCCCGGCGGGCCGGCCGAGGGCCGCGGACAGCCAACCGGGCAGCACCTGCGGCGCCGCGGCATCCGGCCCCGCCCCGGCCCACGCCTCGGTCAGCGCGGCGAACACGACCCGGCGTGCCTCGTCGGAGCCGAGCAACGAGCCGGGCAGGTCGGAGAAGGTGTCCAGCACCCGCCACCCCAGGCCCGCCCGGTCGGCGTCGCCGGTCGCGGCCAGGAGGGCCCCGAGCGCGTCCAGGGCGTCGAGGTGGGCGCGCATCCGGGCGACGCCACGGTCCTCCGGCGCGACGGTGGCGGCGAACTCGTCGAGCCGCGCGCGCAGCCCGGCCAGCTCGGCGTCCTGGCGCAGCCCGAGCACCAGCCGCCCGATGGCCGACGCGTCGGCGCGCAGGTCCGCGAGCGCCCCGGCAGAACGCGCTTGCTCCGCCGCGCGCGCAGCCTGCTGGGCCCTCGCCCGCAGCAGCGCGCCGACGACCACCGCGACGACCGGGAGCGCCGCGACGACCGCGACCACGGCGACGACCGGGCCGAGGCCATCGGAGCCGAGCGCGGCCGCCGCCCCGGCCCCCGCCGGGTGGGCGTGCGCGGTCCCGGCCAGTGCGACCAGCACGACCGCCGTCACCGCTGCGGTGACCACCACCCACCGGACCCACCGCGGCGGGGCCCGTGCCTCGGCACCGCCGGACGAACGCGGGGAGGGCAGGACGATGTGCCGGAGCGCCAGCACCGCGCCGACCGCCGGCGCGACCACCGACGCCACCGCCACGACCACGTCCCGCAGCCCCGTCGGGGTTCCGCCGCCTGGCGCGCCCAGCGCCGCCGCGTGGGCGTCACCGCCGAGCACCAGCACCAGCAGCATCCCGACCGCGACGGCAGCGCCCACCCGCGCGGCCCGGTGTGCGGCGAACCACGCCGGCGCCCCGCGCACCTTCGCCACGAATCCGGCGATCCAGCGCGGGTCGACGACCGTGGCCGCGGCGAACGTCAGCGCTCCGCCCACCGCCACCAGCGCGGAGACCAGGCTCCACCCGCCCGAAGCCCACGCCGTCGTGGCGCCGAACGCGCCCAGGACCTGCGCGACCGCCTTCACCAGACCACCGGCCGTCTTGGTCGCCTGCTTCTCGGACGCGGCCAGCCGATCGGTCTGCTTGATCACCACGTTGAGCCCGAGCAGCTTGCCGGTGGAGGTGACCTCCAGCATGTAGAGCCCGACGACCACGCCGATCATCGGGTGCAGTCCCAGGAGCTGGCTGGCCGCGACGACCCCGCCGCCGACCGCCATGAGCGCGGCGGCGGAGACCACGAACTCGCGCGGGCGCGTCTGCAGCAGCCCGGCTCCGCTGCGCAGGTCACCGCTGACGAACATCCCGGCGAGCAGCAGCCCACCGCCCACGAACGCCCACCCTGCGGTGATGGTCAGCCAGCCCGGGGCGCCGATGGCGGCGAAGAAGAACCGCCACACCGAGTCGATCGCGCCCAGCGTGAACGCGTAGGTGCCGTAGACCGCGACCACGGCCAGCGCGTACCGGTTGTGCAGGACCGTGCTGAACGGCCGGATGAACAGCTGCGCCAGCGACGGCGCCGCCGCCCGGTCGAACCGCTCGGCCGGGGTCACCAGGAACGCGGCGACCGCGAGGACCGCAGCCACCGCCGCGCCGACGCCGGTGGCCAGCGGCAACGAGATCGGCTCCAGCACCTCGGCGGTCGTGAGCATCCCGGAGAGGGCGGTCACCACGCCGAGGATCGACAGCCCGATGACGCCGTCGCTCAGCCGCGGCTTCTCGCCCTGGGCGCGACGCAGCTCGGTGGTCCGCCCGACCCAGTCCTGCAGGTTGGCCAGCACGTAGAAGTTGCCGCTACCGGCCACCCCGGCCAGCGCCGCGGCCAGGTAGTAGCCCGGCACCCAGTCGCCGGCCACCCCGAACAGCCCGAGCGCCACCGCCGTGCCGACCAACGAGGTCACCGTGAGCAGCCGGGCGGACAGCTTGTCCCACAGCGGCCCCACCACCAGCATGCCCACGACCTGGCCGAACAGCGCCACCGTGAACAGCACCCCGTCGGGCACCAGCGCGGCCACGTGGTGCGCTCCCCCGAACAGCGCCATCGAGTACATCCCGAACAGCAGCTGACCCGTCACGGTGAACGTGATCGGCACGTAGAGCCAGCGGTGCAGGCGCTCGATGCCGCCCCGCCACCGGGCGTTCCACCCGGCCTTCGCCGCGGTCGCGATCTGCACGTCCAGCGCCGCCAGCAAGGCCGCGCCCTCCGCGAGCAACTCCGCGCGGTGCGGCGAGGTCGCCCCGACCCGCCCCAGCCGCTGCACCACCCGGTGCAGCCGCTTGACCAGCGCGTCGCGGCGCGGCAACTGCTCGACCGTCCACCGATCCGCGGGCAGCCCGGCGATCCGCGCCTCGCGCTCGGCGACCGCGGCACCCCACTCCTGCGCCGTCGCCGGCGGACCGCGAGCCAGGTGCGCCGTCGCCGCGCCACCGCGCACGAACGGCGACCGCACCCGCGCGACCACCGCACCCAGCAGCGCCAGCGCTCGGACCCCGGCCAGCACCACCCCCACCCGCACCTGCAGCTCCACCCAGCGCGCCCCGCCCAGCCCGGCCCGGACGACGTCGCCGACAGCGCCGCCGATGGGGCCGCCGACGGGGCCGCGCCCACCCGCCCCGAGGCGCCGCACGACGAGCAGCCCGGCCACCAGTGCCGCGGCCGCCCCCGCGACGACCCCGGCGGGCCAGATCCACCGGGCGAGCCCCCGCGCCGACCCGGGTCCACCCGGCGCGGTGGGCGCCGGGGTCCGGGTCACGGCCGGAGCGCTACCCGGCGCGGTCGGCGCCGCCGTGGCCGCCGGACCGCCCGGAGCCGGAACCGTCGGAACCGGAACCGTCGGAACCGGACGCGCACCCGCATCCGGAACCACCCCGAACCCCGGAAT
>NZ_JAHDTH010000338.1 GCF_018531445.1 Pseudonocardia lacus | reverse complement strand
GCCCGCCCCGCTCGGGGACGGTTCCGGCGCGGGCGCGGGCGCGGGCGCGGGCCGCGGCGCGGCGACCAGGGCGCGGGCGGCCTGGCGCAGCGCCTCCAGCTCCTGCAGCTGGGTGCGGATCTCCGGGATGCGCCGCTCCCGCTCGCCCTGCGACGCCTTCAGCGCGCGTTCGGCGGCCTGCTGGGACTCCCCCAGCGACCGCTTCATCTCCTCGGCCTGGGCGGTGAAGTGGTCGCGCAGGTCGCGCTGCACGCCGCGCAGCCGGTCGCGCGACTCCTTGGCCACCTGGAACGTGACGTCGTCGACGTAGCGGCGCACGGCCGCCCTGGCCTCGTTCTGCCGCTTGGTCACGATCCGCTTGCGCTCGTCGCGGATGGACTTGCCGGCCATGAACAGCCCGGCGCCCAGGCCCAGCGGGTTGACCAGCGCGGCGAACCCGACGAACGTGCCGAGCATCCCGAACATCAGCATGCCCATGTAGCCGCCGCGCATGCCGACCAGCGCCTTCTGGCCCAGGCCGAAGGACTCCTCGGCGCGCATCGCGATCGGGCGCACCGAGGTGAGCGCGTCGGAGCGCTCGGCGCGCAGGGCGGGCAGCAGCTGGTCGCGGTCGGCGGAGAAGTGCTCGGCCACCCGCTCGCCCAGCCAGCGGGTGCGCTGGGTGGCCCAGACGAAGTTGGCCGCCGCGGCCGAGGCCACCTCCTGGTGGGCCCAGCGCGTGAACTGCTCCCACGTGGTGCTCGGGTCGCCCGCCGAGATCTCCTCCTCGGCGACCCGGGTGATCTCGCGCATCCGGCCCCGCAGGTCGTGGTCGATGTCGGCGTTGAGGTCGGCGACGCCGTCGCCGAGGGTCTGCTGCCAGCGCGCGGAGCGGTCCTTGAGCTCGTTGGCCCGGGTGCGCGCCGCGGCCAGCCGCTCGACCAGCGCGCGGGCCGCCTCCGGGTCCTGCTGGGCGGCCAGCTCGGTGCGCAGCCCGCCGACCAGCTGCCCGCTCACCGCCAGGACGTCGTGCGCGACCGAACGCCGGGCCAGCCGGTCGGCCTGGCCCAGCACGTCGCGGCGCAGGTAGCGGACCAGCTCCGGGAACCCGGACTCCTCGTTCAGCTCGGTGTCGTTGGCCAGCACGGCCTCCCAGCGCAGTGTCGAGGACACCGCGAACAGCGGCGCGGTGATACCGGCCCGCTGCAGGTGGGCGCGGTCGATCTCGGCGATGCGCCGCCACTGCGGGTAGAGGTCGTTCTTGGTCAGCACGCACGCCACGTTCGGGCACACGGCCGCCGCCCTGGCCAGGAACTCCAGCTCGGGAGCCGTGTACTCCTGGGAGGCGTCGGAGACCAGCAGCACCGCGTCGGCGGTCGGCAGGGTCGCGGTCGTCGCTGCCCCGTGCACCGACGACAGGCCGCCGACCCCGGGGGTGTCGACCAGCTCCAGGCCCCCGGCCAGCACCGGGCGCGGGACGCCGACCTCCACGTGGTCGAGCCGGTCGGCGCCGTCCGCGGTGCCGGTCAGGTGCGCGGCGAGGTCCTCGGCCGGCACCTCGACGCGCTCCAGCGCCGGCCCGGCGTCCGGGTCCGGGCCGGAGCCGTCGAGGACGGCCGCCTCCGGCACCGCCGCGTCGGGCGCGGGCAGGGCCCGGCGCACGAGCGTGACGGTCACCGCCGCGCTGTGGTGCACCACCGTCGGCACGGCCGTGGCGATGTCGTCGGAGACCGGGCAGACCGGGGCCCCGGCCAGGCCGTTGACCAGCTGGCTCTTGCCCTGCTTGAACTCGCCGACCACCAGCACCCGGACCCGGCCGTCGACCAGCCGGGTCCGGGCCTGGCGCAGCCGGGCGGTCAGGTCGGGCCGGTCGTGGCGGCCGACGACGGCGAGGCCGAGGTCGACGACCTCGGCCGGGGTCGGGGACATGGCTGCTCCCTGGGATCGCGGTGGATGGGATCGGCGGTGAACGGCGCACGAGGACGGGCGCCGCGGCCGGCGGGGGTCGGTTGCCGGCCGCGGCGCCCGCGGTGCGGTCGCCCGGGGTGTCGGGTGGGTTCAGGCGACCGGGTCGAAGGCCTCGTCGGCGTCGACGGACGCCTCCTCGGCCTGGTCCGGCGCCGCCTCCGAAGAGGCCGCGTCGGCGGACGCCTCGTTGATCTCCGAGTCGATCCCCGGGTCGATCCCCGAATCGGGCTCGACCGCGGAGTCGGGCTCCGTGGCGCCGGCGTCGGGCGCGTCGGGCTCGGCGCCGGTCCCGCCGTCCGACTCGACCGGGAACGGCCCCTCGCCGCCACCCGGGTCGACGTCGCCGGGCCCGGTGCCGCCGTTGAACGAGTTCTCCGCGTTGATCGCGACGACGTCGTTCTCCACCACGCTGTTGTCGACGGCGTTGAACGAGTCGTTGATCGCGGTGACGTCGTTGTTGACGACGCTGTTGTCGACCACGGCGTCGACGCTGTTGTCGACGCTGTTGTCGGCGTTGAACGAGTCGTTGACGATCGTGGTGTCGTCGTCGGAGAACTGGTTGTTGAAGATGAACGTGTCGCGGTCGTCGATGGTCACCGGCGCCGCGGCCTGCAGCGCCAGCGCCGAGTGCTCGTGCGCCACCGCCGCTTGGGTGTGCGGGGCGGCCGAGTAGTTCGACGCCGTGTGGTTGATCTCCCGCACCGGGTCGTCGCCCGACGGCGGGGCGCTGTCCCCCGTGGCCGAGGCTCCTCCGGCGTCGCACAGCTCCAGGCGGGCGTCGCGCACGTCCTGCGCGGTCACACCCTCCAGTCCGCGCTCGGCCAGCGCCCCTTCCGGGTCCTGCTCGAACGCCGCCGCGGCGGCGGGGTCGCGCATGAGCTCCAGCAGGAACGCGATCAGGTCCGACAGGGCGAGCACGTCGCTCACCTCCTCCCTCTTCCGGGCGCCGGGGCCGGCCCACCGGGGTGGGACCGGCCCCGAGGCCTCATCAGCCGATGGCGCTCAGGTCGTCGACGTCGACGTCCTGGTCCGCCTCCTGCTCCGCGGACAGGTCGCCGTCCTGGTCGGTGTCGGCGTCCTGCTCGGCCTCCTGCTCGAAGTCCTGCGCCGAGTCCTGGTCGGAGTCCTGCTCGGCGTCCACGTCGACGTTGGACACGGCGCTGCCACCCGCGCCACCGCTGGCGTCGGCGTCGCCGCCGTCGCCGGTGACGCCGCCGGCGCCGCCGAGGCCGAAGCCGTTGGCGTCGCCGGCGTCACCGAAGTTGATGTTGACGCCGTCGCCGTTGCCGCCCTGGTCGATGCCGCCGCCGACGCCGCCGAGGCCGAAGCCCGCCCCGCCGTCGGCGCTGCCGCTGGAGCCGCCCAGCGCGACGCCGCCGTCGCCGCCGTCGCCGGCCTCGGTGTTGGTGACGGTGTTGGTGTCCTGGTCCTGCACGGCGGCCTGGGTGTTGGCCTGCTCGCCGACCAGGGCCGACTGCTGCTCGGTGTTGGACAGCAGGTCCTGGTTCTGGTCCAGGTCCAGGTCCTCGCGCAGGTCGGCGATGAACTCGTTGAGGTTGAACGGGTTGCTCATGGTGGTGCTCCTGTGGATCGGGGTTCTCGGGCCGGGCCGCTGTCGGGCCTGGCCTCGCCGGCCGGATCCGCTGTCCGGCTCGAGAACGAAGTTAGGTCGGCGCGGGGCCCCCGCCATCCGGGTCGACCCCTGCCGCGCTCGCCGTCCGACCGGGGGTCGCTCGGCCCCCACCGGGCCCACTACGGGATTCCCCCCGTGCCGCCCCACCAGCGCGAACCCGGGCATGGCCGGGCCGCGTGCTGAGGGGGATGGTCGCAAGAACCCGAACCCGGAACGGAGCAGCGATGTCGTACCAGCTGGCGGTGGACGTGGGCACCACCCACGTGAGCGCCGCGGTCGCCCGCCCGGACGGCACGGTCGAACCCGCCGCGATCGGCGGGGGCACCGGCACCGTCCCGGCGGTCGTCCACGTGGACGCCCACGGGCGGCTGACGGTCGGCGAGACCGCCGAGCGCCGGCTGCTGTCCGACCCCGACCGCGTCGTGCGGGAGCTGGTCCGCCGGATCGGCGACCGGGCCCCGCTGGTCGTGGGCGGGGTGGCGGTGGCGGCCGAGGTGCTGGCGGCGAGGGTGGTCGCGCACGTCGCCCGCACGGTCGCCACCACCGAGGGCGGGCCCGCGGCCGCGCTCGCCGTCACCCACCCCACGTCATGGGGACCGCACAAGGTGGAGGCGCTGCGCGCCGCGCTGGGCACGGTCGGGCTGGACCGGGCCGTGCTGCTGAGCGAGGCGCGGGCCGCGG
>NZ_JAHDTH010000337.1 GCF_018531445.1 Pseudonocardia lacus | reverse complement strand
CAGCCGCGCCGGAGACCGGGGCGGTGCTGGCCGTGCTGGACATCGGCGGCGGCGCGTGCGACGCCGCCGTGGTGCGCCGCGACCCGCACGGGTTCACGGTGCTCGGCCGGCCGGAGCGGATCGAGCGCCTCGGCGGCGTCGACATCGACGACGTGGTGTTCGAGCGGGTGCGCGCCGACCTCGGCGAGCGGTGGGACGGGTTGGACCCGTCGGACCCGGCGACGCTGGCCGCCGTGGCCGCGCTGCGCCGCGACTGCACGGCGGCCAAGGAGGCGCTGAGCGGGTCGGCCGAGGTCGCGGTGCCGGTCGTGCTGCCGGGCATCCGCGTCGACGTCGAGCTGACCCGCGCCGGGCTCGTCGAGCTGATCCGCCCGGCGATCGGTGGGGCCGTCGACCTGCTGGCCCGGGTGATGGAGCCGGTGACCCTCCCCGGCACCCCGACGGTGCTGCTGGTCGGCGGCTCCACGCGGATCCCGCTGGTGGCCGAGATGGTCGCGGAGCGGACCGGGCTCCCCGTCGTGCGGCTCGACGACGCGGTGACCGCGGTCGCGGCGGGGGCCGCGCTCGCGGTGCGCCCGACCGAGCAGCGGACCCCGGCCGCCGCACCCGCCGCCCGGTCCGCCGCCGCCGTCACCGCCGTCACCGCGAAGATCGACCTCGCCGGCGCCGGCTCGCGCCCCGACCTGGACCGGCTCGACGCGCGCGCGA
>NZ_JAHDTH010000336.1 GCF_018531445.1 Pseudonocardia lacus | reverse complement strand
GCGCCTGCGCCCGGCCCGCCGAGAGCTCCAGCTCGCGCGCGACCTCCTCGTCGGGCCCGGCGGCGGCGGCGCAGGCCAGGTGCCAGGCCCGCCGGTCCGGGTCGGCGATCCGGCTCGTCACCGCGGCCAGGGCCACGTGGGCCGCTCGGCGCTCCGCCCCGCCGGCCGACCGGTACACGGCCGAGCGCGCCAGGGGGTGGCAGAAGGTCACGCGCTCGTCGAAGGCGAGCAGCCCGTCCGTCGCGTCGACCGCGGAGATCGCGATCCCCAGCCGTTCGCAGGCGCGCTGCAGGAGCAGCGGGTCACCGACCGGCTCGGCGGCGGCCACGAGCAGCAGCCGGCGCGCATCGTCGGGCAGGGCCCGCAGCCGACGGATGTAGCTCCGCTCGATCCGGTTGGGGAGGTCGCGGGCGTCCGGCATGCCGAACCCCCCGGCCAACTGCGTCGAGGTCAACCCCCGGGGCAGCTCCAGCAGCGCGAGCGGGTTTCCCCGTGCCTCCGCGAGGATCCTCTCGCGAACCGGCCTGTCCAGGGTGAACCGGACGGTCGAGTCCAGCAGCGCACGGGCGTCGTCGTCGCGCAGACCGCGAACCTCCAGGTCGGGCAGGCGCCGGAGCTCCTCGCCGGGTTCCCGCGCCGCGAACACGAGCCCCACCGGCTCGGCCAACAACCGGCGGGCGACGAACGCGAGCGTCAGCGCCGAGGTCCGGTCCAGCCACTGCGCGTCGTCGACGACGCACAGCAACGGACGCTGCTCGGCCACCTCGGAAACCAGGCTGAGCACGGCGAGAGCGACCAGGAAGCGCTCCGGCGCGGGTCCCGAGGCCACCCCGAAGACGATCCGGAGCGCATCGCGCTGCGGGACCGGCAGCTGGTCGAGGCGGTCGAGCAGCGGAGCGCACAGCTGGTGCAGGCTCGCGAAGGCCAGCTCCATCTCGGACTCGACCCCCACCGCCCGCACGACGGTCAGGTCCGACGCCGACGCGGCCAGGTGCTCCAGCAGCGCCGTCTTCCCGATGCCGGCCTCGCCCCGCAGGACGAGCGACCGGCTCTCGCCCCGGCGGATGTCCTCGATCACACCGTCCAGCAGGGCGCACTCGTCGGTCCGCCCGAGCAGGCTCATCCGCGCCCCGTCCCGCAACCGACTCTCCGGCCAGCGCGAGGTGAGCCTCCCAGGATCGACACCGGGTGGCTAGTGGCCGCCCCCGCGATCACGGGCGGGACGGACCAGGGTGTCGGCACGCGTCGGCACGGGCGCGAGGGATCGGACGCGCCGAGCAGGGTCGGTGGCGCCACCAACCGCGTCACCCAACCCCGTCCTCGGCCCCGAGAGGAGCTCCCCATGAGCTCACCGTCCCTGCCCCTGCCGGTCCCCGAAGGCCCCGGTTCCGCGTCCGGCGCGCCCGGCCTCGACGCCGGGTTCACCGACACGTTCACCAGCCGGTACGTCGATACCGGCGACGTGCGCCTGCACGCCGTCGTCGGGGGCGAGGGCCCGCCGCTGCTGCTGATCCACGGCTGGCCGCAGACCTGGTACGCGTGGCGGTCGCTGATGCCCGCCCTGGCGAGGGACTTCGAGGTCGTCGCGGTCGACCAGCGCGGCCGGGGGCTGTCCGACAAGCCCGCCGGCGGGTACGACACCGCGACCCTCGCCGGCGACATGGTCGCGCTGATGGCGGGCCTGGGCCACGAGCGGTTCGCCGTCGTCGGCCACGACACGGGGTTCGCGATCGGCTACGCGCTGGCGGCCGACCACCCGGAGCGCATCGACCGGGCGGTCCTCGCCGAGATCCCGGGATCGCCGGGGGCGGCGCCCTCACCGCCGGTGTTCGTCCCCGGTCCGATCAACGACCGCCTCTGGCACCTGCCGTTCAACCGGCTGGAGAAGATCAACGAACAGCTCGTCGAGGGGCGGGAGCGCATCTTCTTCGGCTGGGAGTTCGACGCGGCCGCCACGGCGCTGCCGCCCGAGGTGATCGATTACTACGTCGGTCTGCTGTCCGATCCCGACTCGCTGCGCGCCAGCTTCGGCTTCTACCGGGCGCTGGACGCGACCATCGCCCAGGACGGGCGGCGGACGGCCCAGCGCCTGCGGATGCCGGTCCTGGCGATCGGCGGAGCGGCGAGCTTCGGGGCGCACGTCGCGGAGGCGGTCGAGCTCGTCGCGGACGACGTGCAGGGCGTCGTCATCCCCGGGGCCGGCCACTTCGTCGCCGAGGAGGCTCCCGAGGAGATGCTGGCAGCGCTGACGGCGTTCCTGGCCCCGTACCGCGACGGCGCGGTCGCAGGACACGACCGCAGACCGCACGCGGCCGCGGCCTCGCCCGGCTGAACCGGCCGCGAGGAGGTGGGCCCCGCCCCGGCCGCTGGGCCCACTTCCCACGACGTCCCGGTCATCGGCCCGTCAGCGCTTGACGGTGTAGTGCACGTGCAGCACCCGGTCGCCCCGCACCACCCGGTCCGGGTCGTGGAGCAGCACCGTGCCGACGTGACCGCCGAAGAAGCGCACCCCTTCGCCCAAAACCACCGGGGCGATGTCCATCGCGATCTCGTCGACCAGCCCGGCGGCGAACGCCTGCCCGCCGACGTCGCCCGCCGTCACGCAGACGAGGCCGTCGCCCGCCAGCTCCGCGGCGAGCGCGATGCCCGCCTCGACGGAGTCGGCGGTGTGGAACGGCGCGTCCGGGTGGTCGGCGGGCCACTGCGGGGGCAGCGGCCGGTGGGTGACCACGACCAGGTGGCTCCCGGCGCCCGGCTTCCCGTCCCAGCCGTTGGTGGTGTCGAAGAGGTGCCGGCCGATCACCGTGACGTCGACGGCGTCCCAGAAGGGCTGGACGTGGGCGGCGGAGGCGCGGGAGACGTGGAACGTCCAGCCGCTGGCCGCGGCGGTGAGTTCCGTGTCGCCGTTGCCGTACCACTCGAACAGCGGCCCGACCGAGTCGTCGGGGCGGGCGATGTAGCCGTCCACTGAGACGACCGCCTGCATGACGACCCTGGCCATGTGTCCTCCTCGGTGACTAGCGATCATGCTTGCCGAGCCAGTCGACGTAGTCCCTCACAGCGCGCTCGACGTCGTACTCCGGCCGGAAGCCGGTGTCCTCCCGCAGCCGGGTGATGTCGAGGTGGTTGTCGGCGGGCCGGTCGGGGTTGCGCCCGTCGGGCAGGGTGATGTCCGCGCCCGGGACCGCGGCGTTGATCGCGGCGACGACCTCGGCGTAGGGCACCAGCCGTCCGCTGGAGACGTTGTAGGTGCGGTGGTCCAGCCGCTCCGCGAGCATGAGCAGCGCGATGGCCCGGCCGCAGTCCTTGACGTAGCAGAGGTCGGTGGCGTCCCCGGCGTACGCCGGCGGGCGGGGTGGGACGAGGTCCGGGTCCTCACCGCGGACCGCCGCGCTGAGCAGCCGGGGGAGCGCGAAGAACGGGTTGTCCGGCAGGCCGAGCGGCCCCCAGATGGTGCCGATCCGCAGGTTCAGCGCGGTGAACCCGGCGCTCCGGCCGGCCAGCGCGGTGAACAGCTCCGCGGTCTTCTTGAACACCGGGATCTGGTGCGGCGCCACCACCGGCAGCGCGGCGTCCTCGCGCCACGGGGCCTCGTCGACCCCCGCGTACACGGCGATGCTGCTGGCCACCGCGAACCGCCGCACGCCCCACACCGTCGCCGCGTTCAGCGCGGCGAGCAGGCCGAGGGTGTCGGCGCGGAGGTACTCGACGGGGTCGGGGAGGTCGTGCGGCGCTGCCGCGAGGTGCACGATGCCGGTGATCTCGTGGCGCCGCCCGATGTCGAGGAAGGCCGCCTCGTCCCGGGTGTCCAGCGGCTCGACGACGACCCGGCCCGCCGGCCCGCCGGCGAGGTGCTCGGGCAGGGCGGTGGACCGGTGGGCGGTGAGCACGACGGACTCGCCCAGGTCGAGCAGGGCCCGTGCGGTGTGCGATCCGATCGAACCCAGGCCGCCGGTGATCAGGATCATCGGTGCCCGGCCGTCGGTGCGGGGAGCTGCATGAGCGCGACGCTAGGCCGGCGCCACGGGCCGCTCTTGTACGAAACGGCCGTCCCGGGGCCGCAGCATGGGCGCGTAGGACGCGGCGTGGTCGTGCCCGCAGGTGCACGCCGCGCCGTACTGCGCGAACAGCTCGCCGGGGGTGGCGCCGGCGAGCCGGCGGCACTCGTGGCTGAGGTGCGCCTGGTCGTGGTAGCCGACCTCGGCGGCCCACCCCGCCAGGTCGGCCCGCGAGCCGCCCCGCTCGACCGAGGCCTGGATGCGGGCGACGAAGCCCTGGAACCGCAGGACGCGGTGCAGCTCCTTGGGCCCGACGCCGACCGCGGCCCGGCAGCGGCGGCGCAGCTGGCGTTCGGAGATCGACAGCAGCCCTGGCAGGGCCGCGGTCCCGCCGCGGTGCCACGGCATCAGGTTCCGCACGGCCTCGTCCACCAGCGGGTCCGGTTCGCCCGCGGCCCGCGCGACGAACGACTGGAGCCGGTCCAGCGCCAGCCGCGGGGTCGCGGCGTCGCCGAGGAGGTCGGTGAGGCGGGCGAGGTCGCGCCAGACGTCGGTGCCCGCCACGTCCTGGTCGACCAGCTCGTCGGCCGGCATCCCGACCAGGCCGCCGAGCACGCCCGGGCGCAGCCGCACCCCGACGACCGTGCCCCCGGCCGGGATCTCCCGGTACGTCGACGCGGTCAGCGGCCCGAGCAGTCGGGGCGCCTCGCCGAGCACGCAGCGCACCTCGGCGCCGCCGTGCGGCACGTACCGCTGCTCGACGGGCCGCTCGCCCACCCGCTGGATCCAGACTGACGTCGCCAACGCGGCCAGCGCGGGCGCCGGCGCGCGTTCCACGTAGGACGACTCCCCGGCCACCCCACCATCATGCCGCTCCTCAGATCGGCTGCGGGTCGCCGCTGACGTCGTCACGGTGCAGCACTCCCACCCCGCCGGTGCGACGGTCGGCGGCGACGCTCTCGATCGCCGCGAGCCGGTCGGTCCCCGCGGCGTAGCCGACGGCACGCGCCTGCGCGAGGGCGGCGGCCGCGGCGGCGGTGGCCGCGGCCGTCTCGCCGCGGGCGAGGTGCAGCT
>NZ_JAHDTH010000335.1 GCF_018531445.1 Pseudonocardia lacus | reverse complement strand
CCGGCGGCCTCGGCCGAGGGCTCCGGGCCCTCCGCCGGCCCGTCGGCTCCCCCCGACGCCGGACCCGGCCGGTCCGCGTCCCGGCGCCGCTCGCGGTCCGCGGGGCCGCCGTCGACCGCCCGCCGCTCCCTCGCGGTGCTCGGCATCCTGGGCGTGCTGGCCGGCGGCTACGCCCTGAGCGGGTCGCGGCCGGAGACGCCGCCGGTCATGGCGATGGTGCCGGTCGGCATGGCGCCGGACTTCACCGCCGACGGCGAGTGGGCGACCCGGGCCGGCGCGGCCCTGGCCTCGGTCGACCAGCAACTGGTCGACCTGGACGCCGTCGAGGAGGCGTGGGAGGACACGCCGGCGGCCCAGCGCGACGAGGACCCGCCCACCGCGATCACCGAGCTGCGCGACCGGCGCGAGGAGCTCGAACGGCGCCGGGCGACGCTGCAGGCGCAGCTGAGCACGTTCGCCATGCTCAACCGGGCGGGCGAGGAGGTCCGCGCGATCGAGGCCTCCCTGCGCTCGGTCGAGGAGTCGCTGGCCGAGGCCCCGCGGGAGCCGGAATCGCGCGAGCAGGCGGCGCAGGTCACCGCGCTGGAGGCACAGCGCGACCAGCACCAGCGCCGGCTCGAGGCGGGCCTGGAGGAGCTGCGCGGCCTGCAGGAGGACGTGCGCGTCGCCACCCGCACCCCGCTGCCCGACGACGAGCAGGTCACCGAGGAGGTCCGCGCGGACGCGCTGGCCGCCGTCGAGGCCGGGGGCGGGGACGTCGCCACGACCGTCTCCGACCGCGACGCCCGGGACGCCGCGACCGACGAGCGGGATCCCGACGCGGCTCCCCGGTGACGGAGGCCGGTCCCCGCCTGGCCCGAAGGGGTGGTGGAACCGCTCCTGCGGGACCGAACGTGACGACCTCGGCCCGCGTGGCGGCCCGGCGACGAGCGGTACCGCCGGTAGCGTGGCCCGCGTGACCGCTGTTCCCGTCCTGCCGTCCGCCGGGGCGCTGCCGCCGCACGTCCGCTCGGCTTTCGGGGTCGCGGAAGTGGAGCCCCGCCCGGCGATGTGGGCCGGCCGTCGGGCGTGGCGCTGCGGCGACCTGCTGCTGCGCCCCGTCCCGGACAAGGTCGTGACGGCCTGGTCGGCCGGCGTGCTGGACGGCCTGCGGGTCGAGGGGCTGCGCATCGCCCAACCGGTGCGGTCGTCCGACGGCCGCTGGGTGGTCGGCGGGTGGGCGGCCAACCGGTTCGTGGCCGGCACCGTCGAGCCCCGCTACGACGCCGTGCTGACCGCGGCCCTGCGCCTGCACGAGGCACTGGCCGACGTCGAGCGCCCCCGCCTGCTCGACGGCCGCGACGACCTGGCCGCACGCTCGGCCGCCGCGGCGTTCGGCGAGCGGCGCGTCCCGTTGGACCCGGCCACCGGCGGAGCCCTGTTCACCCAGCTCGCCGCCTACCGGGCGCCGCTGCACCTGACCCCCCGACTGGTGCACCCCGAGCTGTTCGGCGCCGTGCTGTTCGACGACGCCGGCGTGCCCGCGCTGATCGAACTGGTGCCGTGCTGGCGGCCCGCCGAGTGGGCGTCGGCCGTCGTCGTGGTCGACGCCGTCGCCTGGGGCGGGGGCGACCGGGGGCTGCTGGAGCGCTGGGCCGACACCGCGCAGTGGCCGCAGGCGCTGTTGCGCGCGGTGCTGTTCCGGCTGGCGCTGCACGCCCAGCACCCGGAGGCCTCGCCGAGCACGCTCGAGGGCCTGGAGCGGGCCGCGGGGCTGGTCAGCGCCCTGCTCTGAGCGGTCGGCCGCCCGCTCACAGGGGCGGCCCGGGCTGGTGAGCACACCTTTGCCCCGACGTCACACGACCCGCACCACCGGGTAACGCCGCGTTCCTAGCTTCGGGACGTCGTCGACACCCGAGGAGGCCAGGCGTGCCCACCACCGCCCCGATCGACCCCGGTACCCGCTCGGAAGGGCTCGTGCGCGGCCGCTGGATCGACCACTGGGAACCGGAGGACCCCGAGTTCTGGCAGCGCGTCGGCGCCCCGATCGCCCGCCGCAACCTGTGGGCCTCGATCGCCGTCGAGCACGTCGGGTTCTCGGTCTGGACCCTGTGGTCGGTCTTCGTGCTGTTCATGGGCCCGGAGTACGGCCTGGACGCGGCGGCGAAGTTCCTGCTGGTGTCGACGGGGTCGTTCGTCGGCGCCGTGCTGCGGGTGCCCTACACGTTCGCGGTGGCGCGCTTCGGCGGCCGGAACTGGTCGGTGATCAGCGGCCTGCTGCTGCTCGTGCCGACCGTCGCGGCGGCGTTCGTGCTCCAGCCCGGCACGCCCTACTGGGTGTTCCTGCTGATGGCGGCGCTGGCCGGGCTCGGCGGCGGCAACTTCGCCTCCTCCATGACCAACATCAACGCCTTCTACCCCGACGCCCGCAAGGGCCTCGCGCTCGGGCTCAACGCCGGTGGCGGCAACATCGGGGTGGCGGTGATCCAGCTGATCGCGCTGCTGGTCATCGCGGTGGCCGGGGCGGGCCAGCCCAGGATCATCCTGGCCGTCTACATCCCGCTGGTGGTGGTCGTGTCCGTGGTCGCCGCGCTGACCATGGACAACATCACCAGCGTGCGCAACGACACCGGCGCGGCCCGGCTGGCCATGGCCCACCGGCACACGGCGATCATGTCGTTCCTCTACATCGGCACGTTCGGGTCGTTCATCGGCTACTCGTTCGCGTTCGGCCTGGTGCTGCAGAACCAGTTCGGGCGCACGCCGCTGGAGGCGGCCGCGGTCACCTTCATCGGCCCGCTCATCGGGTCGCTGATCCGCCCGCTGGGCGGCTGGCTGGCCGACCGCCTCGGCGGCGCCACGGTGACGTTCTGGAACTTCATCGCGATGGCGCTGTCGAGCCTGCTGTGCATCGTGGCGTCCGGGCTGGGCTCGCTCGGCCTGTTCACCGCCGGGTTCATCTGCCTGTTCGTCTTCGCCGGGGTCGGCAACGGCTCGACCTACAAGATGATCCCGGCGATCTTCCGGCGGGAGGCGCAGGCCCGGATCTCCGAGGGCGCCGAGGAGGGGCCTGCGCTGCGGCACGCGCGGCGCATCTCCGGGGCGGCGCTCGGGCTGATCTCGGCGGTCGGCGCGCTCGGCGGGCTGCTGATCAACCTGGCGTTCCGGCAGTCGTTCGCGGCGGCCGGGTCCGGGGTGCCCGCGTTCTGGGCCTTCCTGGCCTTCTACGTGGTGTGCGTCGCCGTGACCTACGCGGTCTACGTGCGGGTGGCGCCGGTGCGGGCCGGCGCGGCGCCCCGGTTGGCGTCGGTGCGGGTCTGAACGGCGCAGCTCACGGGCCGGCGCGGTGGCACCGGTGTTACGCCGGTGTCATCGCCCGTCGCGCCGCAGGTAACGCGGGTTGCCTAGGTTCACCGACCGTGACCAGGCCGTCGGGTGGACCGAGCAGTGACGAAGTCGAGGCGGGTCGCCGCGGAGGCGCTGCGTACCGTGGGGACGGGCACCGCGGACATCCGGCCGCGCCGACCGTGATGACGATCGTGACGATGGAGCAGGAGGGCCGACCGACGTGTCGACGGCGATGAACGACGTCGCGGAGGCGGCCGCGGTGGCGCCGCTGGCCGGCTTCACCGTCGGGATCACCGCCGCCCGCCGCGCCGACGAGCTGGCCACCATGCTGCGCCGGCGGGGCGCCGCGGTGGTGCAGGGGGCGGCGCTGCGGATCGTCCCGGTCGCCGACGACACCGAGCTGGAGGCGGCCACCCGGGCGCTGATCGCGGCCCCGCCCGACATCACCGTGGCGACCACCGGCATCGGCTTCCGCAGCTGGGTCTCCGCCGCCGACGGCTGGGGGATCGGCGAGGAGCTGCTGGCCGCGCTCGGACGCAGCCGGCTCATCGCCCGCGGCCCCAAGGCGCGCGGGGCGATCCGCGCCTCCGGGCTGGTCGACGCGTGGTCGCCGCCGTCGGAGTCGTCGGCCGAGGTCCTCGAATACCTGCTGGAACGCGGCGTCGAGGGGCTGCGCATCGCCGTCCAGCTGCACGGCGAGCCCCTGCCCGACGTGGTGGAGGCGCTGTGCGTCGCCGGGGCCGAGGTCGTCGAGGTGCCGGTGTACCGGTGGGTCCCGCCGGTCGACATCGGACCGCTGGACCGGCTGATCGACGCCGTGCTCACCGGCGGCGTCGACGTGCTGACCTTCACCAGCGCCCCGGCCGCGGCCAGCCTGCTGGCCAGGGCCGCTGAGCGCGGCGTCCGCGACGAGCTGGTGGCCGCGATGCGCGGGCCGGTCGTCGCGGTGTGCGTGGGGCCGGTGACGGCGGCGCCGCTCGAAGCCGTCGACGTGCCGACCGTGCAGCCGCAGCGCTCGCGGCTCGGGGCGATGGTGCGCGCGCTGGAAGCCGACCTGCCCGCCCGCGCGCGTTCCCTCCCGGTCGCCGGGCACCTGCTGCAGCTGCGCGGGCACGCCGTCCTGGTCGACGGGGTGCTGCGCGCGGTGCCGCCCGCGGGCATGGCCCTGCTGCGCGCGCTGGGCCGCCGCCCCGGTCGGGTCGTGTCGCGCGCCGAACTGCTCGCCGCCCTGCCCGGCGGCGGCGACGACGAGCACGCCGTGGAGACGGCGATGGCGCGGCTGCGCGCCGCCCTGGGCGAACCCCGGCTGGTGCAGACCGTGGTCAAGCGCGGCTACCGGCTCGCCCTCGACCCCGCCGCCGGCCCGGCCCCGGTCGGCGGCCACTGCCTGCACGGAGACGCCCGGTGACCCCTGCCCACCCGACCGACCCCGCGCTGCTGCTGGTCGCGCACGGCACGCGCGACCCGGCGGGCGCCGTCGTCACCGAGCAGGTCGCGGCCGCCGTCCGGGCGCGGCTGGGCGTGCGGGTGGCGGTCGGCTTCGCCGACGTGCGCCGCCCCACCCCGGCCGACGCGGTCGCCGAGCTCGACGGGCCGTGCGTGGCCGTGCCGATGTTCCTCGCCGCCGGCTACCACGTGCGCACCGACGTCCCCGCCCAGCTCGCCGCGTTCGACGACGTGCTGGTGGCCGAGACCTTCGGCCCCGACCCGGCGCTCGTGGTCGCCGCCGCCGAGCGGCTGACCGAGGCCGGCGCGCGCCCGGGCGACGCCGTCGTGCTCGCCGTCGCGGGCTCCTCCGACGCGCGCGCCCGCGCCGACAGCGCCCG
>NZ_JAHDTH010000334.1 GCF_018531445.1 Pseudonocardia lacus | reverse complement strand
CGGCCCCGGTGCCCGCGCCCGCCCCCGCGGGCGCGGACGTCGTCGCCTTCCACGGGCGCCACCAGGCCGGCATCACCACCGCGCCCGCGCAGGCGCACGCCGCGTTCGTGGCGCTCGACCTGCGCCCGGGCACCGGCGCCGAGGGCGTCGCCCGGTTGCTGCGGCTGCTCAGCGACGACGCCGAGCGGCTCACCGCGGGCGGGTCGCCGCTCGGGGCCGACGACCCGGAGCTGGTGGGGCTGCCGTCGCGGCTGACGGTGACCTTCGGCTTCGGGCCCGGCCTGTTCGACGCGATCGGCCGCCCGGAGCAGTGCCCGGCGGCGGTGCGCGCGCTGCCCGCGTTCACCACCGACCGGCTCGACCCCCGATGGAGCGGGGGCGACCTGCTGGTGCAGGTCTGCTCCGACGACCCGCTGCCGCTGTCCTACGCGGTGCGCAGGCTCGTGCGCGACGCCCGCAGCGTCGCCACGGTGCGCTGGACCCAGCGCGGGTTCGGCCCGGCCCGGGGCTCGGAGCCGGCGGGCACCACGCCGCGCAACCTGTTCGGCCAGCGCGACGGGTCGAAGAACCCGGAGGTCGGCGACGCGCTCGACGGCGCGGTCTGGGTGCGCGAGGGCCCGGACTGGTTCGTCGACGGCAGCATGCTGGTGCTGCGGCGGATCCGGATGGACCTCGACGTCTGGGACGACCTCGGCCGCGAGGGCAAGGAGATGTCCGTGGGCAGGAGGTTGGGCAGCGGAGCACCGGTCACCGGTGGCACCGAGTTCGACGAGGTCGACCCGGCGGCCGTCGACGGCAGCGGGTTCACCGCGGTGCCGGCCGCGGCGCACGCGCTGCGGGCGAAGGCCCGCGGCCCGGCGGAGCGGATGCTGCGCCGGGGCTACAGCTTCGACGACGGGCCGAGCGCGGAGGGCGTCCCCGAGGCGGGGCTGCTGTTCGCGGCCTACCAGGCCGATGCGGCGACGGCGTTCGTGCCGGTGCAGACCCGGCTGGCCGAGTCCGACGTGCTGAACCTGTGGGTCACCCACACCGGCTCGGCGGTCTTCGCCGTGCCGCCGGGCTGCGGGCCCGGCGAGTTCGTCGGGCAGCGGTTGCTGGCGCGCTGAGGTGACGGCCGGGGTGCCCCGCGCGGGGCACCCCGGCTCAGGCCCGCCCGAGTTGGTCGGCGAGGTCGTCGAGGCCGTCCGCGTGCAGGTCGAACCGGTCGTCGGCGGTCGGCGGGTCGCCGACCGGGCGGGCGACGTAGGCGGTGCGCAGCCCGACGGCCTGCGCACCGCGCAGGTCCCAGGCGTGCGCGGCGACCATCAGCAGGCGCTCGGGCGGGCGGGCCGCGACGTCGACCGCGAGGCGGTAGACCGCGGGGGCGGGCTTGTACGTCCCGGCGGACTCCGCGGACAGGGCCTGGTGCCAGCGCAGCCCGGCGTGCGCGTTGAGCCGCAGCAGGGCCGATCGGCTGGCGTTGGACAGCCCGATGACCGGGAGGCGCTCGGCCAGCCGGGCCAGCCCGGTGACGCTGTCGGGCCAGGGTGGCAGGCGCTGCCCCGCCGTGGCGAGGGTCGCCACGGCGTCGGGTTCGGTGATGGCGGCGTCGGCGGCGACCAGCGCGGCGGCTTCGCGGTCGATCGCGTCGCTGGGCGCGAACGGGCGGTCGCCGTCGACGATCCGCCGCTGCTCCCGCTCCACGTGGGCCTGCCACCGGGCCAGCCAGCCCTCGACGGCGTCGTCGTCGCGGTGCGGCGCCGTCGCTCGGATCCCGGCGCGCAGGCCGGTGGGCTCGTCGACGAGGGTGCCGAGGACGTCGAACACGACGGCGTCGATCGCGGGGGCTGCCATGCGGCCACTTCTGCCCGCGACACGGTGCCGGTGTCAAGCCGGTTGCGGGGCACCCGCCCTAGGCTGCGGCGGTGGTCGCGAGGAGTCGCAAGGCGCGGGTGGGCGCGCGCCGCAGGAAGCGGGTGGCCGCGGTCGTCAACGACCTGACCGACGAGCAGTGGAGCGCCCTGCGCGTGGCCTGGGGCGGCTGCGCCTACTGCGGCGCCGTCGACGACGCGCCCCAGCGCGACTGCGTCCTGCCGATCTCGCGCGGCGGGCGCTACACCGTCGGCAACGTCGTCCCGGCCTGCCGGTCGTGCAACAGCAGCAAGTGCAACGCCGAGGTGACCGCGTGGCTGCGCCGCAAGCGGCTCGACGAGCAGGCCTTCCTGCGCCGCTACGTCGAGATCTGGGCGGCGCTCGGGTAGCGCCCACCCCGCCCGGCGTCAGGCTGCCGGGTACTCCACGGCGACGTCCAGCACCCAGGTGATGCCGAAGCGGTCGCGCAGCATCCCGTAGAGGGGCGACCACGGCGAGGGCGCCAGGTCCTCGATGACGGTCGCGCCGTCGGACAGCCCGTCCCAGAGCTCGGTGATCTCTTCCTTCGTGCTGCCCCGCAGCGAGACGAAGAACGACTCCTCGCCGCGGCTGAAGGCGCGCGAGGACGGCACGTCGAAGGCCATCACGTGGAAGCCGCCCTCGCCGCGGACCTGGCCCCACAGCACCTGGTCGGCCTCGGCCGGGTGCACGGCGCGGCCGGCGTCCCGGTAGGTCGTGATCACCAGCTCGCCGCCGGACGCGGAGCGGTAGAACTCCAGCGCGGCCCGCGCGTCCCCGCGGAAGTTCAGGTGGGTGGTGGTGCTGACGGTCATGTCGTGCTCCTGGTGGTCGCTCGCCCGGTCGCCCGTCGCGTCCGGCTGTGGGACCACCTTCTCGGCAGAAGAGGACAGATACCGGCCGCTACTCCCGGGTGCTCGCAGTGGCGTGGGTCGCAGTCGTCATGGCCCTCCCAGCCCGGCCCGTCGGGCCACCGCCGCCGCCGCGGCCCGGTCGGTCACCTGCAGCTTGGCCAGCAGGTTCGACACGTGGTTGCGGACGGTCTTGTCGCTCAGGCCCAGGCGCGCGGCGATCTGCGCGGTGCCCAGGTGCGCGGCCAGCAGGTCGAGCACCTCGCGCTCGCGCCCGGTGAGCCCGGGGAACGGCGGCTCGGCCGGCCGGTCCGGCGCGGCGGCCAGGAACGTCGTCAGGCGGGCGGCGACGGTGGGCCCGAAGATCGCCTCGCCGCCGGCCACCGCGCGCACCGACCGCAGGATCTCCGCGCGCCCGGCGCCCTTGAGCAGGTAGCCCCGGGCCCCGGCGCGCAGGGCCGCGAAGACGGAATCGTCGTCGTCGGACATGCTGAGCACGAGGACGCGGGCGTGCGGGCTGGCCGCGACGATGCGCCGGGTCGCCGCGACCCCGCCCATCCCCGGCATGGTGATGTCGAGCAGCACGACGTCCGGCTGCCGCACCGCGACCACGGCGATCGCCTCCTCGCCGGTCGCGGCCTCGCCGCAGATCTCCAGGTCGGGCGCGGTCGCCAGCAGGGCCCGCAGCCCGGAACGGAAGTGCGCGTGGTCATCGACGAGCAGCACGCGGATCGGTTCCACGGGCCTCCTCAGGGTGCGTGATCGGTGCGGGCTCCCGGTCGGGGTGCAGCGGGAGCAGGGCGCGCACGGTGGTGCCCCCACCCGCGCGGCGCCCGACGGTGCAGGTGCCCCCGAGCTCGCCGGCGCGTTCGCGCATCGAGGCGATGCCCACCCCGGCGGGGCGCTGCGGAGCCGGCCCGCGCCCGTCATCGACGACCTCGACCCGCAGCCGGTCGCCGTCGACGGCCAGGGTGACGCGCACGGCGCGGGCGTCGGCGTGCCGCTCGGCGTTGGCCACCGCCTCCAGCGCGATCCGGTAGGCGGCCACCTCGGTCGCGGCCGGCAGCGCCGGCAGCGGGGCCGGCAGGTCGAGCCCGACGGTCGGGCCGCGGCGGGGACGACCGGCCAGGTGCGCCTCCACCGCGCCGGCGAGCCCCAGGTTGTCCAGCGCGGGCGGGCGCATGCCCTCGATCAGCCTGCGCACGTCGGCCAGCGCGGTCCGCGCGTCGTCGATGATCTCCCCGAGCAGGTCGTGCACCGGCCCGGGCTCGGCGATCTCCCGCGCGGTGTCCGCGCGCATCGACATGCCCGCGAGCACGGGACCCAACCCGTCGTGCAGGTCGCGGCGCAGCCGCCGGCGCTCCTCCTCGCGGGCCAGCACCAGCCGCTCCCGGGACAGCTGCAGGTCCTGGGAGAGCCGCTCGGCCTGCGCCGCCTGCCGCGACGCCCGCACGGCGCCCGCGATCGGGCCGGCCAGGTCGCGCAGCAGCCGCAGGTCGCGCCGGCCGAGCGCGTCCTCGCCGGGGCGCGGCCCGAGCAGCAGCACCCCGACCCGCTCGCCGCCGGCGAGGAGCGGGACGGCCGTCGGGACGGCCGGGAGCCGGCCGGTGCTGGTGCGGTCGCCGCCGTCGACGTCGATGGCGACCGCACCGAGCCGCAGGGCCTCGCGCAGCGTGCCCACCACGGCCGTCAGCGAGTCGGCGTCGGCGACGAGTTCGAGCCTGCGGCCCAACCGCGACAGCACCGCGTAGGGGTCGCCGCGCTGGCCGTAGAGCAGCCGGTCGACCCGGCGCTGCACCCGGTCTCGCAGCGGGGAGAGCACGAGCGCGGCCGCCCCGGCGCCGACGAGCGCGGCCGGGAGCGCGCCCGCCTCGCCGAGCAGCGGGCCGAGCAGGGCCCCCGCCGTGGCCACGACCAGCAGGTACGCGCCCAGGACCGCGGTCGACAGGACCACCAGCAGCACGGTCCGGCCGATCAGCCGGTCGATGTCGAGCAGGCGGTGGCGGACGACGGCGACGGCCAGCACGACGGGCAGCAGCGCCCCGGCGACGGCGCCGACCGCCTCCCAGAGCAGGTCGCGCACGGGCCAGAGGGACTCCGGGTGGTCGTCGAGCACCCCGGCCAGCAGTCGGGCCAGGATGAGCAGCGAGGCGAGGCCGACCCCGTAGGCCAGCCACCGCGCCTGCTGGCGGCGCCGCGACCCGGGCGGCGCGCTGCGGACGTCGCGCAGCAGGGCCAGCGCGGCGGCCGCGACGAGCAGCACCGAGTACAGCGACAGCACGAGCGCGGCGGCGTCCGCGGCCGGGACCAGGCCGGCGACGCCGAGCGGGTTGGACCTCCCCGGCACGCTGAGCTGGATGTCCGGGCCCGGGCGCAGCGCGCCGAGCCCGCCGGCGACCGCGGCCAGCACCGCGAGCACGCCGAGCGGCCACCGCC
>NZ_JAHDTH010000333.1 GCF_018531445.1 Pseudonocardia lacus | reverse complement strand
GGGCCCGCCGCCGGCGCGCGCCGACCTGGTGCTCGTGCTCACCGGCGGGGCGCTGGAGGGCGTCGACGGCGGCGAGGCCGCCGCCGTGATCGCCCGGTTGGCGGCCCAGCTCGACCGCGCCGGCGCGGGCGCCGTGCTGGCCGGGCGGGGCGGCTCGGCCGACTCCACCGGTGCCGTCGGCGTGGCCAGGGCCGACCCCGCCATCACCGCGGGTCTGTCCACCGTGGACGACGTTCACACCGGCGCCGGTCGGGTGTCGACGGTGCTGGCGCTGCGCGAGCAGCTCGACGGCCGGGCGGGTCGCTACGGCGCCGCCGTCACCGCGGCGGACGGCGCCAGCCCCACCGCCTGATCAACCCCCCCGTCGAGAACGAAGTTGTCGTCCGTTTGGAACGGTCCAATCCACGACAACGTCGTTCTCGACGGGGACATAGCCCATCGGGTGGTCACCGGCGACGCGGGTCGGGCGTCGGGGCGGGCCGCGAGCATGTACCTTGGAGTTCCGTGCAGCAACGCGCCACTCGGCATATCTTCGTCACCGGCGGGGTAGCGTCCTCGCTGGGCAAGGGCCTCACCGCATCCAGCCTCGGCAGGCTGCTGACGTCCCGGGGCCTACGGGTCACGATGCAGAAGCTCGACCCGTACATCAACGTGGACCCGGGCACGATGAACCCGTTCCAGCACGGCGAGGTCTTCGTGACCGAGGACGGCGCGGAGACGGACCTCGACATCGGCCACTACGAGCGCTTCCTCGACCGCGACCTGCGCGGCCAGGCCAACGTCACCACCGGGCAGGTGTACTCCTCGGTCATCGCCAAGGAGCGCCGCGGCGAGTACCTGGGCGACACCGTGCAGGTCATCCCGCACATCACCAACGAGATCAAGGACCGGATGCTCGCCATGGGCGAGCCCGACGGCGACGGCGTCCGGCCCGACGTGGTGATCACCGAGATCGGCGGCACCGTCGGCGACATCGAGTCGCTGCCGTTCCTGGAGGCGGCCCGCCAGGTCCGCCACGACGTCGGCCGCGACAACTGCTTCTTCCTGCACGTCTCGCTGGTGCCCTACCTGGCGCCGTCGGGCGAGCTGAAGACCAAGCCCACCCAGCACTCGGTCGCCGCGCTGCGCAACATCGGCATCCAGCCCGACGCGCTCGTGCTGCGCGCCGACCGGGAGATCCCGGCCGACATGAAGCGCAAGATCAGCCTCATGTGCGACGTCGAGACCGACGGCGTCGTCGCCGCCCCGGACGCCCCGTCGATCTACGACATCCCGCGGGTGCTGCACCGCGAGGGCCTCGACGCCTACGTCGTGCGCCGGCTGCAACTGCCCTTCCGCGACGTCGACTGGACCGAGTGGGGCGACCTGCTCGACCGCGTCCACCATCCCGACGAGGCCGTGCGCATCGGCCTGGTCGGCAAGTACGTCGACCTGCCCGACGCCTACCTGTCGGTCACCGAGGCCCTGCGGGCAGGCGGCTTCGCGCACCGCTCGCGCGTGGAGATCGTCTGGGTGCGCTCCGACGAGTGCCGCACCCCCTCCGGTGCGGCCACCGCCCTGGAGGGCCTGGACGGCGTGCTCATCCCCGGCGGGTTCGGCGTGCGCGGCATCGAGGGCAAGGTCGGCGCGATCACCCACGCCCGCACCCGCGGCCTGCCGGTGCTCGGGCTGTGCCTCGGCCTGCAGTGCATGGTGATCGAGGCGGCCCGCTCGCTGGCCGGCCTGGAGGGCGCCAACTCCTCGGAGTTCGACGAGGCCACCCCGCACCCGGTCATCTCCACCATGGCCGACCAGCGCGACGTCGTGGCCGGCGAGCGCGACATGGGCGGCACCATGCGCCTGGGCGCCTACCCGGCGGCGCTCGCGCCGGGCAGCGTCGTCGCCGGCGCCTACGGCAGCCGCGAGGTCTCCGAGCGCCACCGGCACCGCTACGAGGTCAACAACTCCTACCGGGGCCGGCTGGAGGAGGCGGGCCTGGTGTTCGGCGGCACCTCGCCGGACGGCAAGCTCGTCGAGTTCGTCGAGCTGCCGGCCGAGACCCACCCGTTCTTCGTCGGCACCCAGGCCCACCCCGAGCTGAAGAGCCGCCCCACCCGCCCGCACCCGCTGTTCGCCGCGTTCATCGGGGCGTCGCTGCGCTACCGGGCCGCCGACCGGCTGCCCGTGGAGATCCCCAGCCGCGAGCGGACCGCCCCGGCGCCGATCGCCACCGCGTCGGTGAACGGGACCGGGTCGTGAGCGCGGGGCGCCACGAGTTCACCGTGCGCTCCAGCAAGGACCTGCACGTCGGACGGGTGCTGGCGCTGCGCGCCGACGACGTCGAGATGCCCGGCGGGCGGGTGGCCAACCGCGAGGTCACCGAGCACTTCGGCGCGGTCGCCATCGCCGCGATGGACGTCGACGGCCGGCTGATGATGCTCCACCAGTACCGGCACCCGGTGCGCAGGCGGCTCTGGGAGCTGCCCGCCGGCCTGCTCGACGGGCCGGGGGAGGACCCGCTGGCGGCCGCGCAGCGCGAGCTGACCGAGGAGACCGGCCTGACCGCCACCGACTGGTCGGTGCTGGTCGACGTCGTGCCCTCGCCCGGGTTCTCCGACGAGGCGGTGCGGGTGTTCCTGGCCCGCGACGTCACCGAGGTCGGCCGGCCGTCGCTGGACACCGGCGACGAGGAGGCCGACATGCAGACCCGCTGGGTCTCGCTGCCGGTCGCGGTCCGGATGGTGCTCGACGGCAAGATCGTCAACGGGGTGTCCGCGACGGCGGTGCTGGCCGCGCACGCGCTGGCCGGGGGAGCGGGTCGCCCCGTCGACGCCCCCTGGCCCGACCGGCCCACCCGGTTCGCCGAGCGCCGGGCCGCCGACTCCTGACGCTCCCCCGTCCCGCCACCCTCCCGGTTCAGGAAAGCCACGATGCTGCCCGCAGAGGGCAGTATCGTGGCTTTCCTGAACTCCTGGGGGAGGGGCGGGGCTACGCGGCGGTGAGCTTGCCGCCGCGTCGGCGGATAGCGGTCAGCGCCGTCGCCGCGACGAGCAGGGCGCAGAGCCAGGCCCACCAGTCGCCGAGCACGGCGTAGGGGGTTGTCGCAGTGGCGAGGGGGGCCGGGGTGACGACGGACGCCTCGGCCCGGCCGGTGGTGCGGTCCTCGGCCAGCACGCGGCCGTAGGCGTCGCTGACGGTCACCGCGCCCGAGCGCCCGGCCCGCACGACCGGCAGCCCCGTCTCCACACCGCGTAGCACCGCCATCCGGCTGTGCAGCCAGGCGTCGCGGTCGAAGTCCAGCGCGGGCACCAGCAGCATCCGCGCGCCGGCGGCCCGGTAGTCGCGCACGAGGCCGGGGTAGTCCATGTCCTTGCAGATCAGCACGCCGCGCGGCCCGCCGGGGCCGTCGACGACGGTCAGCCCGGTCCCGGCGACCAGGGCGTCCTCGAGCACCGGGACCAGGTGGTGCTTGCGGTGCTCGACGGGCGCGCCGGCGTCGGCGGGGAAGACCAGCGCGGCGTTCGCGGCGGCGCCCCCGCGGTCGAGCACCACGCCCACGACGACGTCCACGCGCCGGTCGGCCGCCAGCCCGCCCAGCGCGTCGGCCAGCAGCGGCAGGGTGGTGGCGTCGACGGCGAGCGCCTTCTCCGGCAGCACCACCGTGCGCGCGCCCGCGTCGGCGAGCCGGGCGGCGCCGGCGGCGTAGCGGTCGAGCAGGTCGCGGCCCGCGGGCCCGTCCAGCGGTACGGCGTCGACGGGCTGGTCGAGGGCGAGCGCGCCCACCGCGGGCCCGGTGGCCGGGTCGGCGGCGGCCAGGCGCACCACGCCGTAGCCGGCCACCAGCACCGTCGCGGTGACGGCGAGTGCGCCCAGCCGCAGCCGGACCCGCGCCGGGGTCGTCGGCGCGCAGACCGCGGCGATCGCGGCGGGCAGCGCCAGCACGGCGAACGTGACGCCCCAGGGCCCGGTCAGCGCCGCGACCTGGACGAGCGCCGGCGCGTCGAGCTGGGTGTAGGCGAGGCTGAGGAACAGCCCGTTCGGGGTGAGCCCGGACAGCGCGTACTCCACGCTGACCCACGCCGCCGGGACCAGCGCCGTCGCCGCGAACGGGTGGCCGGACCGCATCAGCGCCCGCGCCCCGACGACCACGCAGGCGAACACCGCGGCCAGCGCCACGAACACGCCCACGACCAGCGCGACGGGCTGCTCCAGCGCGGACCGGTCGGTGTAGTACGCCCACAGCCCGCACTCGCCGATCAGCCAGGCGAGGAACGCCGCGGCCGCGGCGGGGAGCGCGGCGGTGCGGGGCGCGGCCAGCAGCACCGGCAGCGGCGCGAGCCAGGCTGCCCACCACAGCGGCTCCAGACCGGTGCCGAGCAGGAACAGGGCGCCGGAAGCGGCCGCGGCCGCGGCACCGGTCCCCAGGTCACGCTGTGAGACCATCGAGGATCCTCCCCAGCGAGCCGTGGCACATGGCCCGGAACCGGTCGGCCGACGGGTCGGTGCGCCCGCCCTGGAACAGCAGGATCAGGCCCTGCATGTGGGCGGCGATCGTGAAGGCGACGTCCCAGACGTCGTCCTCGCGCAGCAGCCTCGCGTCGATCCCGGTCCGGACGATGTCGGCGACGACGGCCAGGGTCGGAGAGGCGCCGTCGCGGAAGTCGTCGGGGTAGGTCCGCGCCCGCGCCCTCGTGTCGGTGAACAGGAACCGGTACAGGTGCGGTTCGTCGATGGCGACGTCCAGCAGCGCGTCGAACGCGGCGTGCAGTTGGGCGACGGCGTCCCCGCCGGTGGCCGGGCGCTCCTTCCAGCGCCGTGCCAGGTCGGTGAACGCCTGGTCGGCGACGGCGGCGAGCAGCGCGTCGCGGTTGGGGTAGTGCCGGTACAGGGCCATCGGGGTCACCCCGATCGTCGCCGCGATGCGGCGCATGCTCACCGCGGCGGCGCCCTCGGCGGCCAGCAGGGCGCGTGCGGTGTCGGCGATCCGCTGGGCCGTCCCTCTCATGTCTACACCGTAAACAGCGGGCCGACAGCCTGTCTACGGCGTATACCGGGGGGACGTCGGGCTAGTACTACAGCCGGACTTCGTGATCTTGCTCCGTGGGGGGTGCCCGGAACGTGGCGCGGCCACCGCATGATCATCTCGGGTTGTGTGGACTCAAGACGAAGCGGTGGCCGCAACCCACAGCC
>NZ_JAHDTH010000332.1 GCF_018531445.1 Pseudonocardia lacus | reverse complement strand
CGGGCGGGGCCCTCGGGACGGCACCGCGGTCGGCCGCGGACGTGCCCGCACTGGCCTCGATCCCCACCCAGCGCGGCGGGAGCGCCGTGGGCGGGCCGGTGGCCGACCGGCCGATCGGTTCGGTGGCCGCCGACGTGCTGGGGCTGCCGCGCACGCCGGGTTCGCCGGGCACACCGGGTTCGCCCAGCACACCGGGTTCACCGGGCACGCCGGGCCCCGGGACCGCTCCGGGTGGCCCCGGACCCGCACCCGCACCGTCCCCGGGGCCCGGCGGCGGTCCGACCGGGCCCGGGACGCAGCCCTCGACGCCCGTCCCGCCCGCCTCACCGGGCACGCCGGGAACGCCGTCGTCCCCGGGCACACCGGGCACACCCTCGTCCCCGGGTGGCGCCGGCCCGGTCGCGGAGGTGGCCCGCCCCGTCGGCCAACTGCTCGGCGGCGTCGCGACGGCCGCCGCTGCACCGGTCGGCGAGGTCGCCCGCCCCGTCGGCGAGGTGCTCGACGCCGGGACCGGCCTCGTCTCCGACGCGGTGGTGGAGCCGGCCGCGACCGCCCTGCGACCGGTCACCGAGCCGGTCGCGGAGGCGACCGGGGCCGTCGCCGACGCCGTCGTCGCGCCGGTGGCCGAGACCGCGGGCGGTGTGGTCGACGGGGCGGCGCGGTCGGTGCTCGCACCGGCCGCGCGGACCCTGGCGCCGGTCACCGAGCCGGTCACCGCGGTGGCCACCACGACCGCCGAGACGGTCGTCGAGCCGGTGGTGGAGCCGGTCGCGGCCGCGGCGGAGCCGGTGCTGCGGCCCGCGGGCGAGCTCGTGGCCACCGCCGCCGAGCCGGTGGCACCGGTCGTCGCGCCGGTCGCGTCGGCGCTGGAGCCCGTCACCGAGCCGATGGCGCAGGCCGTGCAGACCGTCGCCGCGCCCGTTGCGCCGTTGACCGAGCCGGTGACGCGGGCCGTGGAGCCGGTGGTGCAGCCGGTCGCCGGGCTGCTCGGGCTGGGCTGAGCGCCCCGGGGCAGCGGTCCGTCAGGCGCTCTCGCGCAGCACCAGCTCCGAGGGCAGCAGCGTGCGCGGCGCCACCTCCGACCACGGCCCCAGCAGCGCCTCGACGGCCGCCGTGGCGACCCGTTCGACCGGGTGGCTGGCTGTGGTCAGCGGGGGCCAGCCCAGCGCGGCCGCCGGCACGTCGTCGAAGCCGGCCACGGCCACGTCGCCGGGCACCCGCACGCCCAGCGAGCGCAGCGTGGCCATCGCCCCGAAGGCCACGTCGTCGCAGGCGGCGAAGATCGCGTCGGTGTCGGGCCAGCGGGCCATCACCTCGGCCGCGCCGCGGACGCCGTCGTCGATGTCGAACCCGCCGGCCACCATCCGCTCCGGGCGCCCCTCGGCGCCCATCACGTGGCGGTAGGCCAGGCTGAGCCGGCGCGCGCAGGGCAGCCAGGCCGGCGGCTGGATCATCGCGATCCGGGTGCGCCCGGCCGCGCACAGGTGGCGGAGCACGGCCATCGAGCCGGCCAGGCTGTCGACGTCGACCGAGGGCACGTCGCGGCTGCCGACGCCGACGGACACCACGCGCCCGCGCAGGTCGGCGGGCATCGACTCGAGCACCGGCCAGGTGGCGTTCACCAGCACCACGCCGTGCACGCCGCGGTCGGCGGCCAGGCCCGGCAGCAGCCCCCGGTCGTACGGGGTGGTCCAGCGCAGCGACACCCCCACGCCGTGCCGGTCGGCCACCGCGGCGGCCGCGTGCAGGGCGCGGCCGAGGTACTCGCAGTTCTCCACCGCCCGCGACGACTCGGCGAGCATGGCCAGCACCACCCTCGTCCCGACGCCCCCGGCCAGCGCCCGGGCCGCCGGGTCGGGCCGGAACCCCATGCCCGCGGCCACCGCCCGCACCCGCGCCCGCCCCGGCGTCGAGGCCGGTCCGTCCTCCAGGAGCGCGCGTGACGCGGTCGCCCGCGACACCCCCGCCGCCCGGGCCACGTCCTCCAGGGTCACCCCGCCGCGCCGCCGCTGCATCCCCCGCCCCCGATCGGACCGGCGCGCCTCCCCGGCCCTCCGGCAGTCCTACCACGCCGGCCCGACACCGCAACGATCGCGACCGCAGCCGGTCACGCACCGCTACGCCGGACGGTCCTCCCACCGCGCCGACCGGCGGCGGCTCCGGGGCCCCGCGACCCACCGGCTGACCGCCGCCCGGAGCCGACCGCTCCCCCTCCGACCAGGGCCCGGGCGAGGGGGACCGCGGGCGGGCGCGATCCGCGCGGGCGCCACCGGGCGCGGGACCGGACCCCCCGCCGACGACGCGCCCGACGACGGCGGGTCCACACCGGACCGCGGGCGCGAGCGGGAAATGATGGGCACCTCCCCCGGTGGCGCCGACGGTGCCGCCACCCACCCACGTGCCGCCCCGCCCGGCCCCGACCGGTGGTGCCCGCACGGCGTTCTCGCACGGAGTAAGACATGCCGGACGACCAGCCCCACGAGCCGAGCGAGATCACCTACGCCGAGCACTTCCACCCGGCCCGCCCGCGCAGCCTGCGCCACCGCGCCAGGGTGAAGGCGCCGTTCACCCGGCGCCGGTCCGCCTCGACCGACGGCGAGCCCGTCGGCACCAACCCGACCTACGTGTCCTGGCTGCTCGGGCAGTCGATGCTGGCCGACGCCAACGAGATCAGCCGGCAGTTCTCGGGGCAGGGCACGATGTGGCAGAACCCCTACGCCAACCCCAGCCCGCGGATGGCGGTCGAGGCGGCGTCGGTGTGGTTCACCGCCTACCCCCTGTCGTTCATGACCCGCCCCGGTGAGTCGTTCCTGGCCGCGCTGGCCGACGAGGCGCTGTGGGAGGCGTTCGCCGCGATCGGCATCCACGCCGTGCACACCGGGCCGGTCAAGCGGGCCGGCGGCATCACCGGCTGGCGCACCACGCCCAGCGTGGACGGCCACTTCGACCGGATGAGCACCGAGATCGACCCGGCGTTCGGCACCGAGGCCGAGTTCCGGGCGATGTGCGGGATGGCCACCTGGTTCGGCGGCACCGTCATCGACGACATCGTGCCCGGCCACACCGGCAAGGGCGCGGACTTCCGGCTCGCCGAGATGAACTACGGCGACTACCCCGGCATCTACCACATGATCGAGATCGAGCCGGAGGACTGGGTGATCCTGCCCGAGGTCCCGCCGGGGCGCGACTCGGTCAACATCGACGCCGCCACCGAGGAGCAGTTGGAGAAGGCCGGCTACATCATCGGCCGGCTGCAGCGGGTCATCTTCTACGCGGAGGGGATCAAGGAGACCAACTGGAGCGCCACCGCGCCGGTCGTCGGCGCGGACGGCATCGAGCGCCGGTGGGTCTACCTGCACTACTTCAAGGACGGCCAGCCCACGATCAACTGGCTGGACCCGTCGTTCGCCGGGATGCGGCTGGTCATCGGCGACTCCCTGCACTCGCTGGCCGACCTGGGCGCGGGCGGGCTGCGCCTGGACGCCAACGGCTTCCTGGGGGTGGAGAAGAGCGCCGAGGGCCTGCCGGCGTGGTCGGAGGGCCACCCGCTGTCGGAGGCGGCGAACCACCTGATCGGCTCGATGGTGCGCAAGCTGGGCGGGTTCACCTTCCAGGAGCTCAACCTCACCATCGACGACATCCGGGCCACCGCCCAGACCGGCGCCGACCTGTCCTACGACTTCGTCAACCGGCCCGCCTACCACCACGCGCTGGCCACCGGCGACACCGAGTTCCTGCGGCTGACCCTGCGCACCTCGCTGGAGCTGGGCGTCGACCCCGCCTCGCTGGTGCACGCCCTGCAGAACCACGACGAGCTGACCTACGAGCTGGTGCACTGGTCCACCGGCCACCGCGACGACGTCTACACCTACCAGGGCGCGCCGATCACCGGCGGCGAGCTGGCCGACACCGTGCGCCGCGACCTGTGCGAGCGGCTCACCGGCCCGGCCGCCCCCTACAACCTGATCTTCACCACGAACGGCATCGCCTGCACCACCGCGACCGTCATCGCGGCCACCCTCGGCATCGACGACCTGGACGCCATCGACGACGAGGCGACCGCCCGCGTCATGCGCCTGCACCTGCTGCTGGCGATGTTCAACGCGCTGCAGCCGGGGGTGTTCGCGCTGTCGGGCTGGGACCTGTGCGGCATGCTGACCCTGCCCCCGGAGGAGGTCGACGCGCTGTTGGAGCACGGCGACACCCGGTGGATCCACCGCTCGGCCCACGACCTCATGGGCGTGGCACCCGGGGCTACCCGCTCGGCCGCGGGCATCCCGCGCGGGCGCTCGCTCTACGGACCGCTGCCCGCCCAGCTCGCCGACGAGACCAGCTTCGCCCGCCAGCTGCAGGCGATCCTGGCCGTGCGCGTCCGGTACGGCATCCCGACCAGCACCCAGGTCGACGTGCCCGACGTGCCCGACCCCGGCCTGCTGGTGCTGGTGCACGAGCTGCCCGCCGCCGGGCAGCTGCACCTGTCGGTGCTGAACTTCTCCGGCCGCGCGATCAGCACCACGGTGTCCTCGGCCCACCTGCCGGCCGGCGCCGAGGTGACCGACATGTTCACCGACCGCCACGTCGCCACCGTCGACGCCGAGCACCGCGTCCCGGTCGAGCTGGAGCCCCACCAGGGCCACGCGCTGCTGGTCCGGCGCCCCGACCCGGCGTCGGCCCGCTGAGCTACCGTCGGGGCGGCCGGACCGCCCGGCCGCCCCGACGGAGGGACCGACCACGACCCGCGACCTGCCGCTGCTGCCGGCCGTCCCCGCCACCGTCCCCGCCACCGTGCCCACCGGCGGGCCCGACGAGCTGCGCGGCGACTGCGCCCGCTGCGCCGGGCTGTGCTGCGTGGTGCTCGGGTTCGCCCGCTCGGCCGACTTCGCCGAGGACAAACCGGCCGGCACCGCGTGCCGCCACCTCGCGCCCGACTCCCGCTGCGGCATCCACGAGCACCTGCTCGACCACGGGTACCGGGGCTGCACCGCCTTCGACTGCTTCGGCGCGGGCCAGCGCACCACCCAGGTGACGTTCACCGGGCTGGACCTGCGCGCCCGGCCGGAGCTGGCGGGGGCGGTGGCCGCGGCGTTCGCCGTCCAGCGCGGCGTCCACGAGCTGCGCTGGCACGTCGCCGCGGCGCTGGCCCTGCCCGCGGCGGCCCCGGTGCGCGCCGAGCTGGCCGCGACCGACGCCGAGCTCG
>NZ_JAHDTH010000331.1 GCF_018531445.1 Pseudonocardia lacus | reverse complement strand
CGCGGCGCCAGTGGTCGAGGCCGGCCACCACCCGCGGTCCGGCGGCCGCGGCGGGCAGGGCGCGGGCCCAGCCGCGGAAGGAGGTGCCCGCCCGCTCGACGCGGGCGCCCCGCTCGACCGCGGCGGCCAGGTCGTCGACCAGGATCCGCCATGAGGCCGCGTCGACGACCAGATGGTGGGCCACGAGCACGAGGCGTCCCGGGGCGCCGGCGCGGTCCAGCCAGACGCAGGCGAGCATCCGGCCGGCCGCCGGGTCGATGCGGTCGCGGGCCCGGGTCGCCGCCTCGACGACCGCCGCGACGAGGTCACCGGGCTCCGCACCGATCCGTTCCAGGACCGTCTCTCCGGCGGCGGGCGGCGGCACGTCGAGCTCGCCGCGATCGGCGACGAGCCGTGCGCGCAGCACGTCGTGGGCGACCAGGAGCGCGGCCAGTGCCGCATCCAGCGCCTCCCGGGTCAGTCCCGCCGGCGTGGCGACGACGAGCTGCTGCGTACACGCGGCCGGGACCGGGCCGGCCGCGACCAGCTCGCGCATGATCGGCGTCAGCGGCACGGTGCCCACCGCGGACGCCGCCGGCTCCCCGGGGCGCACCGACGGCGGACCGGCCGCAGCGGCGAGCGCGGCCACCGTGCGCCGGGTGAACACGTCGCGCGGGCTCAACTGCAGCCCCTCCGACCGCGCCCGCCCGACCAGCTGGATCGACAGGATGCTGTCCCCGCCGAGGGCGAAGAAGTCGTCGTCGATGCCGACCGCGGGCACGCCGACGACCTCGGCGACGATCCCGGCCAGGACGCGCTCGGCGGCCGTGCGGGGCTGCCGGTCCGCCCGCGGGGTGGGCGCGCCCGCTGCATCGGGGGCGGGCAGCGCCGCGCGGTCGACCTTGCCGTTGGCCGACAGCGGGATCCGGTCGAGCCCGACCATGACCGCGGGCACCATGTAGTCCGGCAGCAGCGCCGCGGCCGCGTCCCGGACCGCGGCGAGCGCGTCGGCGTCGGGGGCGCGGCCCGCCGGGCCGGCGATGTAGCCGACCAGCCGCAGCCCGCCGGGTCCGTCCGCGCGGGCCACGACGATCGCCCGCGCGACGGCCGGGTGGCGCTCCAGGACGCGCTCGACCTCGGCCGGCTCGATCCGGTGCCCGCGCACCTTGACCTGGTCGTCGACCCGGCCGAGGAACTCCAGGGTGCCGTCGCGGCGGCGCAGCGCCACGTCGCCGGTGCGGTAGAGCCGCGCGCCGGGCACCCCGAACGGGTCGGCGACGAAGCGGGTCGCGGTCAGCCCCGGCCGCCCCAGGTAGCCCTGGGCGACCTGCGGCCCGCCCAGGTACAGCTCGCCGGGCACGTCCGGCGGCACCGGGGCCAGCCACCGGTCCAGGACGTGCGCCGTCGTGGCGCCGCGCGGCAGCCCGATCGGCACCAGCGGACCCGAGCCCGTGCCCGGTCGGGCGCGGTGCACCGTCGCGTACACGGTCGCTTCGGTCGGTCCGTAGAAGTTCCAGACCGGGCGGTCCCCGACGAGGGCGCCGACCCCGTCCAGCAGCGCCGCGGGGATCGCCTCCCCGCCGAGGGCGAGTACGCCCGGGCGCACGTCGTGGCCGCCGTCGAGCAGCGCGGTCATCAGGCTGGGCACGGTGCTGACGAACGCGCCCTCGGCGACACCGGGCCCAGCCAGCGCGCCGGCGTCCTCGACGACGCTCAACCGGGCGCCCCGGGTCAGCGCGCCGACCAGTTCCAGCAGCGAGACGTCGAAGCTCAGCGAGGTGCTGAGCACGACCCGGTCGGGCTGGTCGGGTCCGAGCACCGGGCCCAGCCAGTCGGCGAACGCGGCCAGGTTGGCGTGGCTGACCACGACGCCCTTGGGTCGGCCGGTCGACCCGGAGGTGTGGATGACGTAGGCGACGTCGCGACCATCGGCCCCGGCATCAACACAGCCGTCGACCTGGCCGGTCGCCTCGGGGGCGGCGGCGTCCACCAGGACCCGGTCCACCGCCGCGGGCAGCCGGCCCTGCAGGGCCCGGGTGGTGAGCACGACGGTCGGGGCGGCGTCGGCGAGCACGAACGCGGTGCGCTCCAGAGGGTGGCCGGGGTCCAGCGGCAGGTAGGCCGCCCCCGCCGCCCAGACGCCCAGCACGGCGACCACCAGGCCGGTGTCGCGTGGAAGCGCGAGCCCCACGACGTCGCCGCGGCCGACGCCGGCAGAGCGCAGCCGCCCGGCCAGCTCGTCGGCCCGGGCCAGCAGTCGCGCGTAGGTCAGCGCCCCGCCGCCGCCCTCGACCGCAACGGCGTCCGGGACCAGCCGGGCGACCGCGCGGATCCGGGCCGGCACGGTCGTCGGCTGCGCCATGGCGGCGGCGGCGACGGCGGGCTCCTCACCGGGCAGCAGCACGGGCAGCGCGCGCACGGGCCGGTCGGGGTCGGCGATCGCGGCGCCGAGCAGCCGGGCCAGCCGCCCGGCGAACGCGGCCGCGGCGTCGGCGTCGAACAGGTCCCGGGCGTACTCGACGCGCAGGTCCAGCTCCCCCGTCGGCTGCTCGGTGACCGTGACGGTCAGGTCGAACTTCGCCGCGGTGATCGGCACCGGGCGCGGCGTCACGGCCAGCCCGCCCAGCTGCGGGGCGAGCGCGGGCGGGCGCTCGTAGGCCAGCAGGACCCGGAACAGCGGCGAGCGCCCGGTGCCGCGGTCGGCGGCCACGGCGTCGACGACCCGGTCGAAGGGCACGTCCTGGTGGGCGTAGGCGGCCAGGTCGGCGGCCCGGACGCGGGCGAGCAGCTCGCGGAACGTCGGGTCGCCCGAGACGTCGGCCCGCAGCACGAGGGTGTTGACGAAGAAGCCGACCAGCTCGTCGAGGGCGGGGTCGTCGCGGCCCGACACCGGGCTGCCCACGACGACGTCCGGGCCGGCTCCCGACCGGGCCAGCAGCGCCGCGAGCGCCGCGTGCACGACCATGAACCCGGTCGCCGCGCTCGCCCGGGCCAGCCGGCGCAGGCCGACGGCGACCTCCTCCGGGAGCCGCTCGAGCACGTAGCCGCCGGCCCCGCTGCGCTCGGCGGGGACCGGGAACGAGGTGGGCAGCGCCATCTCGGCCGGGAGGTCGCGCAGCGCCGCCCGCCAGAAGTCCAGCCCGGCCCGGAACTCCTCGCCCGCCTCGTCCACGACCGCGCGCTGCCAGACCGCGTAGTCGCGGTAGGGCACCGGCGGCGGGGGCAGGGCGGCTTCGCGCCCCGCCGCGCGGGCCCGGTACGCCGCGGCGAGGTCGGTGAACAGCGGGCCGACCGAGCCCTCGTCGGCGGCCACGTGGTGCAGCAGCACGACCAGTACGGCGCGGTCCGGGGACAGCCGCAACACGGTGATCCGCAGGGGCGGCTCCGCCGCCAAGTCGAACGCGCGCCCCGCGGCCCTGGCGACCGCTCGCTGCACGGCCTCCGGCGCCGGGTCGACGTCGACGACCTCGATCGGCACGCCGCTGGGCGGGGCGACCACCTGCACACCGGTCCCGTCGCGGTCGTCGAGCGTGGTGCGCAGCGGTTCGTGCCGGGCGACCACGTCGGCGAAGGCCAGCCGCAGCGCGGCCAGGTCCAGCGGGCCGTCGACGTCGAAGGCGATCGGGATGGTGTAGGCCGTGCCCGGGCCGTCGAGCCGGTCGAGGAACCACAGCCGCTGCTGGGCGTGCGACATCGGCGCCTCGATGACCGCGCCGGCGCGGGCCGGAGCCCCCCGCTGGAGCCGGGTCCGCTTCGGGCGCTCGCCGGCCAGCGCCGCGGCCATCCCGGCGACCGTCGGCGCGGCGAAGACCTGCCGGATCGACAGGTCGGCGTCCAGCGCGGCGCGCACCCGCCCGACCAGCCGGGTGACCAGCAGCGAGTCGCCGCCGGCCGCGAAGAAGTCGTCGTCGGCGCCCACCGCGGGCACGCCGAGCAGGTCGGCGACCAGCCCGGCCAGGATTTCCTCGACCGGCGCGCCCGGCGCGCGCCCGGACGCGGTGTGCCGCGGCTCGGGGAGCGCGCGCCGGTCGACCTTGCCGCTGGGCGTCATCGGCAGCGCGTCGAGCACGACAGTCGCCGACGGCACCATGTAGGCCGGCAGCGCCGAGCGCGCCCAGTCCTCGACCTCGGCGACGGTGGCCCCGGCCTGCAGCACCACGTGCGCGACGAGCCGGCGCTGCCCGGTCGGGCCGGCCGGGGCGCTGGCCACGGCGGCGGCCACCGCCGGGCTCGCGGCCAGCGCGACCTCGACCTCCTCCAGCTCCAGCCGCATCCCGCCGACCTTGACCTGGTTGTCGGCGCGGCCGACGAACTCCAGGGTCCCGTCCCCGGCCCAGCGCACGATGTCGCCGGTGCGGTAGAGCCGGGTGCCGGGTGGGCCGAACGGGTCGGCGACGAACCGGGCCGCGGTACCGGCGGGGTCGCCCACGTAGCCGCGGCCCAGCATCGACCCGGCCACGTAGAGCTCGCCGTCGATGCCCGGCGGGACCGGGCGCAGCCAGCCGTCGAGCACGTGCAGCCGGGTGTTCGGGTTGGGCCGCCCGATCGAGGTGCGCATCCGGCGCCCGCCCTCGCGGTACACCACGTGCGACACGCCGATCGTGGTCTCCGCCGGCCCGTAGCCGTGGTACATCGTGGCCCGGCTCAGCGCCCGGAAGCGCTCGAACAGCTCCGGGGTGAGCACCTCACCACCGCACCAGACGTGCCGCACCGCGGGCAGGACCTCGCCGGCACCGGGCAGCGCCAGCATCGCGTCGAGCATCGACGGCACCAGGTAGGTGAAGGTGACCCCGCCGACGCGCACCAGCTCCAGCAGCGCCGACGGGTCGCGCTCGGTGCCCGGCGCGGCCACCACCACCGCGCCCCCGGCCACCAGCGGCAGCAGGAACTCGTTGACCGAGATGTCGAACGTGGTGGGCGCCTTGAACAGGGCGGCGTCGTCGGGACCGAAGCCCAGCAGGCCGATCTGCCACACCAGCCGCTCGGCGATGGCGTCGTGGCGCAGCATCGCGCCCTTGGGCGTCCCGGTCGACCCGGAGGTGAACATCACGTAGGCGAGCCGGGCCCCCTCCAGCGGAGGATCGTCGACCACCCGCTCGTCGTCGAAGGCCCAGTTGCCCAGGTCGACGACCAGCACCGGCCGATCGGGCAGTGCCGGGCGCGCCGGCCCGGTCAGCACCGCGACGGCGCCGGCGGCGGCCAGCACCCGGTCGCGGCGGGCGGGCGGCCAGTCCGGGTCGACCGGCACGAACACCGTGCCGGC
>NZ_JAHDTH010000035.1 GCF_018531445.1 Pseudonocardia lacus | reverse complement strand
CGGTCGGCCCACCGCTGCTGGTGGGGGCGGGCGCGCTGGGCGTCCTGGTCGCGCTCGTCGCCGCGGTGCGCGCGCGGCGGGTCGCGGCCGGGCACCGCCCGGGCGCCGCCACGGCCGTCGTCGTGTCGGCGGCGGTGCTGTACGGGGTCGCGTTCCTGCTGCTGGCCCCCGGGCTGAGCCTGCTGGTGCTGCTCGGCTACCTGATGGCCGCGTTCGGTCCGGTGGTGCTGCTGGGCACGCTGCTGGCCGGCGCGCTGCGCTCCCGGCTGGCGGCGGCGGTGGCCGCGGTCCTGGTGCTCGTCCTGGTGGCGGCGTGGGTGAGCGGGGTGGCCGACGGCGACGTGCTGGGCACGTGGGCGTCCGCCTTCGCCGGCGGTCTGGCGCGCACGGCGCCGCGTTCGCTCGTCCTGCTCCTCCTGGCCGCGGGTGGGGTGCTGTGGCTCGCGCTGGGGTGGACGGCCGGGCGGGAGGCTGCCGGCGGCGCGCCCGTCGCGTGGACCCGTCCGGAGGCGGCCGCGCGCTGGGGCCGCGTCGCCACGGTCATCGCCGTGCTGTGCCCGCTGCCGTACGCGCTGCTGCGGGCCACCTGGCTGACCCCGTGGCCGCTGGGCGTGCCGGAGGGGACCGAGCTGCAGGTGGTGGGCGAGATGCGGCTGCAGGGGCTGCTCCTGGGCGGCGCCGCGGTGGCCGGAGCGGTGCTCACGGCCGGGCTGGTCGCGCGCTGGGGCGAGGTGTGGCCGCGGTGGGTGCCGGGGCTGCGCGGGCGCCCGGTCCCGGTGGCCGCCGCCGTGGTGCCGGGTGCGCTCGTCGCGCTGGTGATCTGCTCGGCCGCGGTGCCGATGGCGATGATGACGGTCGCGGGGGGCGAGCCGTGGATGCAGCTGGTGTTCCCGCTGCCGGTCTGGGGACCGGCGCTGGGCGCGGCCACCCTGGCCTACGCGCTGCGCCGCGGGGGCGAGCCGGGGCGACCTGGCACAATCGGGGGGTCATGACTGCGCAGCCCAGCACCCTCCCCCTCGTCTTCGACGCGCCCCGGCGCACGCCGACCCCGCGTCACCTCGCCGACCTCGACCCGGCCCAGCGCCGGGCCGAGGTCGGCGCGCTGGGCCTGCCCGGCTTCCGTGCCGACCAGCTCGCCCGCCACTACTTCGGCCGGCTGACCGCCGACCTCGACGCGATGACCGACCTGCCGGCCGGCGCCCGCGAGAAGCTCGGCGAGCTCCTGCCGCCGCTGGTCGTCCCCGTCCTGGAACAGGCCTGCGACGACGGGACCACCCGCAAGACCCTCTGGAAGGGCCACGACGGGGCCCGCGCCGAGTCGGTGCTGATGGGCTACCCCGACCGCGCCACCGTCTGCATCTCCAGCCAGGCCGGCTGCGGCATGGCCTGCCCGTTCTGCGCCACCGGCCAGGGCGGCCTGCAGCGCAACCTGTCCACCGCCGAGATCGTCGAGCAGGTCCGGCAGGCGGCCGCGGCCGCCCGCGACGGCGCACTCGGCGCCCCCGCCCGGCTGTCCAACGTGGTGTTCATGGGGATGGGCGAGCCGCTGGCCAACTACAAGCGCGTGGTCGCGGCCGTGCGGCGGATCACCGAGCCCACCCCGGACGGTCTGGGCATCTCCGCCCGCGGTGTCACCGTCTCCACGGTGGGCCTGGTCCCGGCGATCGACAAGCTCGCCGCCGAGGGCCTCCCGGTCACCCTCGCCGTCTCCCTGCACACCCCCGACGACGAGCTGCGCGACACCCTGGTGCCGGTGAACAACCGGTGGAAGGTCGCCGAGGTGCTCGACGCCACCCGTCGCTACGCCCAGGCCACCGGCCGCCGGGTCTCCATCGAGTACGCGCTGATCCGCGACGTCAACGACCACCCATGGCGCGCGGAGCTGCTGGCCAAGCTGCTGCGCCAGCGCGTCGGGGCCAAGCGCGTGCACGTCAACCTCATCCCGCTCAACCCGACGCCGGGCAGCGAGTGGGACGCCTCGCCGCGCCCGGTGCAGGACGAGTTCGTCCGGATCGTGCGCGACGCCGGCGTCGCCTGCACCGTGCGCGACACCCGGGGCCGGGAGATCGCCGCCGCCTGCGGCCAGCTCGCGGCCCAGGTCTGACCCGGCCGGTCAGCCGGCGAGCGCGGGCCGCTCCGCCCGCTCCCACGCCCGGGCCGCCGCGACCCGGCTCCACTCCCGCCCGAACGCCCACCGGCGCACGGCGGGCACCGACGCGCACAGCCCGAAGAAGAGCCGCGCGGTGACCGCGGCGATCGGGCCGTCGGAGCCGGCGAGGGTCTGCTCCTTCTGGTCCATCGCGTACCGCACGGCCGCCGGTCCGTACTCGCGCATCTCGGCCTCGTACTCGCCGACCGCGCCCAGCAGGTCGCGCTCGCCGCGGGCGACCGCCGGCAGCAGCCGGCCGAGCAGGTGCGCATCGCGCAGGGCGGTGTTGCCGCCCAGGCCGCCGATCGGCGGCATGACGTGGATGGCGTCGCCGAGCACGGTCACCGGGCCGGCGGGCCACGGCGAGAGCGGGCCGGTGGCTCGGAAGGCGACGGCGGTCCGGCTGCGCGGGTCGGCGGCGGCCAGTGCGCGCCGCAGCCGCGGATCCCAGCCCGAGACCAGCACGTCCACCGCCACGCGCAGGGCGTCGCCGTCCAATTCGGTGACGTCGGGGGGCAGCACATCGGGTCGGGCGACCAGCGCGGCCAGCAGGTAGGGGCGCGCGTCGGGCTGCGGCGGCTCGAACACCGAGGTGAACAGGAAGCACGGGCCGCTGGTGAGCACCGCGTTCATGCCCGTGCACAGCCGCGCAGGCAGCGCGGCCCGGATCTCGTCGGTCAGCCAGATCTTGTGCGCCACACCGACGGCGCCGGCGTCGAGCGTGCGCACGCCGGGCAGGAGCCGGCGGCGCACCCGCGATGCGGCGCCGTCCGCGCCGACGAGCAGGTCGGCGACCGCGGACCGGCCGTCGGCGAAGTCGGCGCGCACCCGGCCGTCGGGCAGCACCTCGTACCCGACGAACTCGGCGCCGTAGTGGACGACGTCGTCGAGGCCCTCGGCGAGCAGGCGGCGCAGGGTCGCCCGGTCGGCGGCGTAGTGGTCCTCGGCCGGGTCGGCCGCCCCGTCCGGGTACATGATCGATTCCTCGACGACCAGCAGCTCGCGCAGCCGCTCGGTGAGGAAGCCGAAGTCGCCGCCGGGCCCGGCCGTGTCGCGGAACTCCTGCCACCGGGCCGCCGGCAGGCAGGCGCTCAGGGCGCGCGCACCGGCCGGGTTGATGTGGATGCGGTAGCCCTCCCACCGGGTGCCCGGCCCCTCGTCGCGTTCGTGCACGGCGACGTCCACCCCCGCTCGACGCAGTGCCTGGGCGAGAGCGAGCCCGCCGATCCCGCCGCCGATGACAACCACCTTCATGACTGCTCCCCCCGTGTACCGATCAGTGCGTCCTCCAGCTGCGCGAACACCGCCCCGGCCGTCTCCGGCGCCAGCCGCACGCCCTTGACCACCGCGATCACCAGCTCGGTGGTGACCGCCACGTCCAGCGGGGCCCGCCACGCCCCGGCGGCGTTGCCGGCGGCGAGCACCGCGGACAGGACCTCACGCCAGCCGGCCTGGTGGCGGGCCATCGCCTCGGCGACCGCGGGGTCGCGGCGGGCGCGCAGGTCGAGCTCGACGGTCACCGCGAACAGCTCGGGGCGCTCGTCGAGCATGCGGAGCAGGCCGGCCAGGTGCGCGCGCAGCGCCCGCACCGGGTCCGCCGGGCCCTCGCCCAGCACCCAGAACTGCCGGGTGGCGTACTCCGCGACGGCCAGCACCAGGTCCTGCTTGGTCGCGAAGTGGTGGTGCAGCGTCGAGTGGTCGATGCCGACGTCCTCGGCGACCTGGCGCAGCCGCAGGCCCTCGAACCCCACCTCGGCGACGCGACCGAACGCCGCCAGCACGAGTTGCTCCCGGCGTCCCGCCGCATCTCCACCAACCACTTGGTTGAGCCTAGGGACGCACGATGGCCCGTGCAAGGGGGTGTTTCAGGACGTGCCGGGACCCGGGTGGGCCGCGCTCAGGCCCCCTGGACGCCCAGCACGTCGGCCAGGTCGAACGAGACCGGCCGTTCGAGCTGCTCGTAGGTGCACGACTCGGGGTCGCGGTCGGGGCGCCAGCGCACGAACTGCGCGGTGTGCCGGAACCGCACGCCCTCCATGTAGTCGTAGCGCACCTCGACCACCCGTTCCGGGCGCAGCGGCACGAACGACAGGTCCTTGCCGGCGTTCCACCGGCTCACCTCGTTCTTGCGGGGGGTCCGCTCGCCCTGCTCGTGCGCCGCCCAGTTCCACGGGTGGCCCTCGAACCCGGTGACCAGCGGTTGCATCTCGGCGAACAGTTCGCGCCGCAAGGCCATCGGGAACGCCCCGATCACGCCGACCGAGGCCAGCACGCCGCGCTCGTCGAACAGGCCCAGCAGCAGCGAGCCGATGGCGTCCGGGCCGGACTTGTGGACCCGGTAGCCGGCCACGACGCAGTCGCAGGTGCGCTCGTGCTTGATCTTGGCCATCACCCGCTTGTCGGGCTGGTAGACCTCGTCGGGCTGCTTGGCGATCAGGCCGTCCAGGCCCGCTCCCTCGAACTGCTCGAACCACCGCTGCGCGCGCTCGTGGTCGTCGGTGAGCGGGGTGATGTGCACGGGCGACCCGGCCTGGGCGAGCGCCTCCTCCAGCCGTGCCCGGCGCTCGGCGAACGGGCGCTGGGTGAGGTCCTCGTCGCCCACGGCCAGCAGGTCGAAGGCGATGAAGCTGGCCGGGGTCTGCTCGGCCAGCAGGTTCACCCGCGACGCCGCCGGGTGGATGCGCTGCTGCAGGGCCTCGAAGTCGAGGGTGTTGCGGTCGGTGTCGGCGACGACGATCTCGCCGTCGATCACCGCCCGGTCCGGGAAGTTGGCCCTGACCGCCGCCACGACCTCGGGGAAGTAGCGGGTCATCGGCCGCTCGTTCCGGCTGCCGATCTCCACCTCGTCGCCGTCGCGGAAGATGATCGAGCGGAAGCCGTCCCACTTGGGCTCGTAGAGCCGGCCCGTCGGGATCTTCGCGATCGGCTTGGCCAGCATCGGCTTCACCGGGGGCATCACGGGGAGGTCCACGCAGGTCATCCTGCCCCCCGCGGCAAGCAGGCGACCGGCGGGCACCCGATCGGGGCTGGTCGTGCGCCCGGTCAGCGGCCCAGGCCGGCGACGAACCGGGTCAGCAGAGCGGCGAAGGCGGCCCGCTCGGCCTCGCTCCAGTCGGCCATCGCCGCGGCGAAGCGCGCCTCGCGGTGCGCGTGGACGTGGGCCAGGCGCTCGCGGCCGTCCGCGGTGAGCACCAGCCGCGAGCGGCGCCCGTCGGCCTGGTCGGCCTCGCGGCGCACGAGACCGGCCGCCACGGCCGCGGCGACCAGCTTGCTGGCCCGCGGCTGGTCGACGGCCAGCGCCCCGGCGACCCCGGTGACCCCGACCGGCGCCCCGGCCGCGTCGGCGACGTCGACGGCGTCGAGCACCTCCTGCACGGCGATGTCGACGTCGGAGGCCCCGGCGGCGCGGCCCAGCGCCCGCCGCGACTGCTGGCGGCGCACGGCGACCATCGCCGCCGCCACCGCGGCCACCGACCGGTCGGTCCCGTCCTGGACCATCGCACCACCCCGATGCATACTCTTTGACATGTACATGTCAGAAGACAAGCCTATCGGGTGGTGGGTCAAGCAGCTCGACCGCGCCCTGGAGGAGGCGCTGCCCCGGGCGCTGGCCGGCGAGGGCGTCGACCGCCGCCAGTGGCAGCTGCTCAACGTGGCCGCGGGGGAGGGGACCGCGCGGGCGCTCGCGCCGTTCTTCGCCGACCCCGCCGAGGCGGACGCACCGGTGCGCGCGCTGGCCGAGCGCGGGTGGGTGCGCACCGAGCGCGACCGCATCACCCTCACCGCCGAGGGCGCCGCCGCCCGCGACCGGCTCCTGGTGGCCGTGCGGGCCCAGCGCGAGCGGGTGATGGCCGGCATCGCGCCCGCCGAGTACGCCGCCACCGTCGACGTCCTGCGCCGGATGGCCGCGAACGCGGCGGCGAGCTGAACCGGGCACGATGCCCGGGTGCCCGCGCTGACCCCGGCCGACCTCGCCGCCGCCCGCGACCGGACCGTCGACGACGTCCTGCCCGGCCCCGGCGACCCGCCCCTGCGCGTGCTGTTCTGCGGCATCAACCCCGGGCTCGTCTCCGCCGCGACCGGCCTGCACTTCGCCCGGCCGGGCAACCGCTTCTGGCCCGCCCTGCACGCCTCCGGGTTCACCCCGCGCCGGCTGCTGCCCGCCGAGCAGGGCGAGCTGGCCGGCCTGGGCCTGGGCATCACCAACATGGCCCCGCGGGCCACCGCCCGCGCCGACGAGCTCTCCACCGAGGAACTGGTGGCCGGCGGGCGGCGGCTGCGGCAGCTGGTCGAGCAGGTGCGCCCGGTGTGGCTGGCCGTCGTCGGCATCACCGCGTACCGCACGGCGTTCGGCCTGCCGAAGGCCGGCGTCGGCCCGCGGGACGAGCGCTGGGGCGCGACGCGGATCTGGGTGCTGCCCAACCCGAGCGGCCTCAACGCGCACTGGACGCCGGCGACGCTGGGCGAGGAGTTCGCCCGGCTGCGGGAGGCCGCCGGCTGAGCCCCGCCGGCCCGGAGGAGGATCGGGCCTCCACTCGACGACGCGGGGGACACGGATGACGGCCGAGGAACGGGAGCTGTTCGAGTACTGGATCGCGCACATGGACGACGCGCTCGAAGAGTTCTCCGCGCGGTTGCCGTCGGAGGTGCGGGGCGCGCTCGACCGTACCCCGTCGTCGCTGGACGCCCTCGAGGCGTTCCTGCTCGAGCGCTACCCGGACCCCGCGGCCATCCGGGCCGATCCCGAACCGAACCTCGACGGCGCGGCCCGCTACGTCGGCGAGGTCTACCGCCGGCACATCGGCGGGACGTGGCGCATGCGCGACGACGACCCCTCCTACGTCTACGCGGGCCTGCCCGAGCTCACGTTCCTGCCGGAGCGGGACACGCCGGCCTGTCCGATCAGGCTCGTGACCACGGCCCTGCACCGCCGGACGGGCACGTTCCTGTCCACCGTGCTCACGAACCAGGCGAAGATCATCGCGAGGGCCCGCGGCTGACGGCCCGGCCGCGGCCGGTCAGCAGGCCGCCCACTCGTGGTGCGGCCCCTCGTGCACCGCGGCGTAGACCCGGTCGCGCACCGCGTTCGCCTCGGCGTCGGTGAGGGTCCGGTCGACCGGGCGCAGCACCAGGCGCAGCAGCACGTTCAGCTGGCCGGGGCGGGTGCCCAGGCGGGTCCGCGCCGGCGTGGGCAGGTCCTCGTGCGGGGTCGCGGCCAGCACGTCGAGGCTCTCCAGCGCGTCCGCCCGCGCGCCGAGGGCGGTGCGGACCCGGTCGCCGAGCAGTTCGGGGTCGACCACCGGGCCGTCGAGCACGATGGACAGGTCGCGACGCACGGGCGGCAGCGCCGACACCGGCCGCCACGGCGCGAGGTCGAGCATCTGCCCGGCGATGCGCGGGTCCTCGGCGCGCAGCAGCCGGATGTCGGGCACGCCCTTGCGCAGCATGAGGGCGCGGTCCAGGCCCATGCCCAGGGCGAGGCCGGTGTGCCGGGCGGGGTCGAGACCGGCCCGGCGCAGCACGTGCGGGGCGGCCAGCCCGCACTCGGCCAGCTCGACCCACCCGTCGGCGGTGCGGACGTCGACCTGCAGGCCGTCGGTGGTGTACGGGTGCTCGGCCGGTTCCGCGCGCCACCGCGCGCCCGGCAGCACGGCGGTGACCAGCGCATCGACCATGTCGAGCAGGTCGGGCACCCGCACCGGCGCGTCGCGGGTGATGCGCCACAGGTCGAGCTGGTGCGGCGTGCCGACGTGCAGCCGGTCGACCACGTCGCGGCGGTGGGTGAGCCCGGGCAGCACGAGCAGGACGTCGGCGGGCGGCCCGGGCCGGGCCGCGAGGCCGCGCAGCGCGGGCGGGACCCCGGCGGAGGTGTGGCTGCGCAGCATCACGGTGTCGCTGACGTAGCGGGAGTAGCGCCCGGCCCGGGTGGCCGCGGCCGGGGCGTAGCCCAGCCGGTCGTAGTTGTCCTCGACGGCGACGAGCGGCGACGGCCGGTGCACCTCGACCGCGCAGCCCCAGCGCGCGGCGAGGGCGTCGACGGCGGCGCCGAGCAGGGCCTGCAGGGCGTGCGGGCCGGCGGCGGGGTCGGTCAGGTCGCGCACGGACAGCGCGGCGACGAGTTGGGCGGCGGAAATGCGGGACGGGGTGAGCGTGGCGGTCATGGCTGGTCCTCGCGGTGCGGTGGCGGGCGGCGGCACACCCCGACCGCGGCGGCGCGAGGACTCAGGCGCGCGGTGGCCGGCCCTCGCGGCCGCGCTGCGGCCGGGGGCGGGGAAATCGCTGCTCACGCACGTGACCAGGGTATCGCGGCCGACCGCGCCCGGACCACGGGTAAACCCCGGGCCCAGCGGGCCCGGCGGGGCGTCAGCGGGCGTCGAGGTCCTGCACGTCGTCCTCCGGTGGCTCCTCGGCGCCGTCGCGGGCGTCGCGGTCGGCCCACTCCAGCAGCTCGTCGATCCGGAACACGGCGTCGTCGATGCCGGCGTGCAGGTCGCCCAGCTCGGCGAAGCGCGCGGGCACGGTGGCGATGGTGAAATCGTCCGGGACGGCGTCGTCGACCTCGTCCCAGCGGATCGGCGTCGAGACCAGGCCCTCGGCGACGCCGCGCACCGAGTACGCGCAGCGGATCGTGTGGTCGCGGGTGTTCTGGTTGTAGTCCACGAACACCGACGCCGGGTCGCGGTCCTTGCGCCACCAGGTCAGGTCGACGAGGTCGCAGCGGCGGCCGACCTCGCGGGCGAACGCGTGCGCGGCCCGGCGGACGTCGGCGAAGCCGTGCTCGGGCGGGATCCGCACGTAGACGTGCATGCCCTTGCCACCGGAGGTCTTCGGCCAGCCGGTGGCGCCCAGCTCGTCGAGCACCTCGTGGGCGACGTGCGCCACCCGCCGCACATCGGCGTAGGTGGCCCCGGGCATCGGGTCGAGGTCGATGCGCCACTCGTCGGGCTTCTCGGTGTCGGCGCGCCGGGAGTTCCACGGGTGGAACTCGACCGTCGACATCTGGACGGCCCACACGACGTCGGCCGGGTGCTGCACGCACAGCTCGTCGGCGTGGCGGCCCCAGCGCGGGAAGTCCACCCGCACGGTCTGGATCCAGTCGGGCGCGCCGCGCGGCAGCCGCTTCTGGTGGACCTTCTCCCCGGTGACGCCGGTCGGGAAGCGGTGCAGCATGCAGGGCCGGTCGCGCAGGGCGCGCACGACGCCGTCGGCGACCGCCAGGTAGTAGCGCGCCAGGTCGAGCTTGGTCTCGCCGCGGGCCGGGAAGTACACCCGGTCCGGGTTGCTCAGCCGGACGGTGCGGTCGCCGACCTCCAGCTCGACAGCGGGCCCGGCCACGGCGGCCTCAGCGCCGCCAGGAGTTGCGGCGCGAGACGACCTGGAGCGCGATCAGCCCGACCAGGACCAGCGCGGTGCCGTAGAGCCAGAGGTCCTGGGTCCTGCTCTGGTACGGGCCGAGGCTGAACAGCAGCAGGAAGATGATCGAGACGACACCGCCGGCGACCTTCCCCCTGGGGAAGCTGCCGTGCCAGCCCCACTCGGCCGACGGCTCGTCCCGCGGGTCGACCGCGGAGCGCTTGGCCAGCTCCTTGGAGTTCCTCGCCACCGGTAGTCCTCCTGATCATGCGAGTGCCGGGGCTCATCGTCGCACAACACGCGGCGGAGGATGATGGTGAGGATGTCCAGTCGCTCCGTGGTCGTGCTCGGGTCAACCGGTTCGGTCGGCACCCAGGCCCTCGACCTCATCTCCGCCAACCCGGACCGCTTCACCGTCGCCGGGCTGGCCGCCGGCGGGGGCGATCTCGACCTGCTCGCCCGCCAGGTCCGCGAGCACCGCGTGCCGCGCGTCGCCGTGGCGCGCGCGGAGGCCGCCGAGCGGCTGCGCGAGCTGCTGCCCGGCGTCTCGGTGCTGGCCGGGCCCGACGCCGCCACCGAGCTGGCCGGCACCTCCGGGGCCCACACCGTGCTCAACGCGATCACCGGTTCGGTCGGGCTGGGCCCCACGCTGGCCGCGCTCGACGCCGGCGCGGTGCTCGCGCTGGCCAACAAGGAGTCGCTGGTCGCGGGCGGCGCGCTGGTCACCGGGGCGGCCGCGCCCGGCCAGATCGTGCCGGTCGACTCCGAGCACTCCGCGCTGGCCCAGTGCCTGCGCGGCGGGCGGGCGAGCGAGGTCGACCGGCTCGTGCTGACCGCTTCCGGCGGGCCGTTCCGCGGGCGCAAACGCGCCGACCTCACCGGCGTCACCGTCGACGAGGCGCTGGCCCACCCCACCTGGAACATGGGCCCGGTCATCACGATCAACTCGGCGACGCTGATCAACAAGGGCCTCGAGGTGATCGAGGCGCACCTGCTGTTCGACATCCCCTACGACCGCATCGACGTCGTGGTGCACCCCCAGTCGATGATCCACTCGATGGTCACGTTCGTGGACGGCAGCACGCTGGCCCAGGCCAGCCCGCCGGACATGGGCCTGCCCATCTCGCTGGCGCTGGGCTGGCCCGAGCGGGTGCCGGGGGCGGCCCGGCCCAACCGCTGGGACGAGCCGCAGAGCTGGACGTTCGAACCGCTCGACGACGACGCGCTGCCCGGCGTGCGGCTGGCCCGCCGGGCGGGTGCCGCGGGCGGCTGCATGCCGGCCGTGCTCAACGCGGCCAACGAGGAGGTCGTGGCCGCCTTCGTGGCCGGCAGGCTCTCCTTCACCGCCATCACCGACGTGCTCGCGCAGGTGCTGGACGCGGCGGGAGCGTGGACCACCGACCCCGCTACGGTCTCCGACGTGCTCGCCGCCGAGGAGTGGGCCCGGGCCTACGCCCGCACGGCCGCGCGCACCGCCGCCGCGGCGGGCATCCGCTCGACCTGACCTGGAGTGCCTTCGATGATGACCGTGCTGGGAATCGTGATCTTCTTCGTGGGGATCCTGCTCTCGGTCGCCTGGCACGAGCTGGGGCACTTCACGACGGCCCGCTGGTTCGGCATCAAGGTTCCCGAGTTCATGGTCGGCTTCGGCCGGACGATCTGGTCGCGCAAGCGCGGCGAGACCGAGTTCGGGCTCAAGGCCATCCCGCTGGGCGGCTACATCCGCATGATCGGGATGATCCCACCGGCCCCCGGCTCGGGCAGCACGCTCGGCCGCACCCGGCGGACCGGCCCGTTCCAGGGCCTGATGGACGACGCCCGCCGCCAGTCCGCGATGGACGTGCGCCCCGAGGACGCCGACCGGCAGTTCTACCTGCGCGCCCCGTGGAAGCGCGTGGTGGTGATGTTCGCCGGGCCGTTCATGAACCTGGTGCTGGCGGTCGTGCTGTTCGCGATCGTGCTCATGGGGTTCGGGGTGCCCACGTACACGACCACCGTGAGCGCCGTCAGCGAGTGCGTCGTGCCGGCCACCGCCACGACGACGGAGTGCCCGCCGGGCGCACCGCTCACCCCGGCGGCCGCGGCCGGGTTCCGGGCCGGTGACCAGATCATCGCCTTCAACGGCCGCCCCTACGAGCAGGACGACTGGCGCGCGCTGCAGGAGGCCATCCGGGCCAGCTCGGGCACCGTGACGGTCACCGTGGAGCGCGACGGGCGCCGGCTGGACCTGACGCCCACGCTGATCACGACCCAGCTGCGCGACCTGGACGACAACGAGAAGATCGTCGACGCCAGCTTCCTGGGCCTGTCGCCGCTCAACGAGGTCCAGCGCAAGGACCTGCCGGCCGTCGCCGGGGAGATCGGCGAGATCATCAGCCGCACCGGCCAGGCCATCGTCGCGCTGCCCGCCCGCGTCCCGGCGCTGTTCGGGGCGGTGTTCCTGGGCGAGGAGCGCGACATGGACGGCCCCATCGGCGTGGTCGGCGTGTCCCGGATCGGCGGCGAGATCCTGGCCCAGGACATCCCGGTCGGCCAGGAGATCGCGTTCTTCCTGCAGCTGCTGGCCGCGGTGAACATCTCGCTGTTCCTGTTCAACCTGCTGCCGATCCCGCCGCTGGACGGCGGGCAGATCTTCCCGGCGCTCTGGGAGGCGGTGAAGAAGCGGATCGCGCGGCTGCGCGGGCGCCCCGACCCCGGGCCGGTGGACGTGGCCAAGCTGCTGCCGGTGGCCTACGTGGTGGCGCTGGTGTTCATCGCCTGGAGCGGGCTGCTGCTGGTGGCCGACGTCATCAACCCCGTGCGGCTGTTCCAGTAGCCGGTAGCCCCGGGGGAGGATCCCCTGGTCGGAGGGTATCCGTCACGCCGGGTGGTGGTGCTGGCCACGGCCGGCGGCGGGCCCGATCACGGGCCTGGATACTGGAGGGGTGACCGTCTCACTGGGCATGCCCGTGCCGCCCGCTCCCACCCTCGCCGAGCGACGCAAGACCCGCCAGCTGATGGTCGGACCGGTCGGGGTCGGATCGGACTTCCCGATCTCGGTGCAGTCCATGACCACCACGCTGACCGCCGACGTCAACGCGACCCTGCAGCAGATCGCCGAGCTCACCGCGGCCGGCTGCGACATCGTCCGGGTCGCCTGCCCGAGCCAGGACGACGCCGACGCGCTGCCCGCGATCGCGCGCAAGTCGCAGATCCCGGTCGTCGCCGACATCCACTTCCAGCCCAAGTACGTCTTCGCCGCGATCGAGGCGGGCTGCGCCGCGGTCCGGGTCAACCCGGGCAACATCCGCAAGTTCGACGACCAGGTCAAGCAGATCGCCGCCGCCGCGAAGGACCACGGCACGCCGATCCGGATCGGGGTCAACGCCGGCTCGCTGGACAAGCGACTGCTGGCCAAGTACGGCAAGGCCACCCCGGAGGCGCTGGCCGAGTCGGCGATGTGGGAGGCGAGCCTGTTCGCCGAGCACGACTTCCACGACATCAAGATCTCGGTCAAGCACAACGACCCGGTCGTCATGGTGCGCGCCTACGAGCTGCTCGCCGAGCAGTGCGACTACCCGCTGCACCTGGGCGTCACCGAGGCCGGGCCGGCCTTCCAGGGCACCATCAAGTCGGCCGTGGCGTTCGGCGCGCTGCTGCGCCAGGGCATCGGCGACACGATCCGCGTCTCGCTGTCCGCCCCGCCGGTCGAGGAGATCAAGGTCGGCACCCAGATCCTGCAGTCGCTCAACCTGCGCCCGCGCAAGCTGGAGATCGTGTCCTGCCCGTCCTGCGGGCGCGCCCAGGTCGACGTCTACAAGCTCGCCGACGAGGTCACCGCCGGCCTGACCGGCATGGAGGTGCCGCTGCGGGTCGCGGTCATGGGCTGCGTCGTCAACGGCCCGGGCGAGGCCCGCGAGGCCGACCTCGGCGTCGCCTCCGGCAACGGCAAGGGCCAGATCTTCGTCAGGGGCGAGGTCATCAAGACCGTGCCCGAGCACCAGATCGTGGAGACCCTGATCGAGGAGGCGCTCAAGATCGCCGAGTCGATGCCGCCCGTCGAGGGCGAGCCGACGGTCGTGGTCGGGTGAGCCGGGTCGCGTTCCCGACCGCCCTCGTGATCGACCTCGGGAGTCCTGCGATGATCGTCCCGAGTGCCCGGATCGCCCGATCACGGCCGGATTCCGGTCGGATCCCGTCGTAGGAACATCCGTGGCCGTCTGGCATCGTGAGAGGGTGCTTCGTACTGCCGGGGCGCGGCTGCTGGACGACCGGGACCGCGCCGGGGTGCGCGCGGTGCTGGAGAACGATCCGGTGGCCGCCTGCATGGTCGCGGCCCGTGTCGAGGTCGCCGGGCTCGACCCGTGGCGCCTCGGTGGCGAGCTGTGGGCCGTCGGGTCCAGGCTCGACGGGCTGTGCTTCTCCGGGGCCAACCTGGTGCCGCTGCGGGGCGAGCGCCCCGCGCTGCGCGCCTTCGCCGACCGGGCCCGCCGCCACGGCCGCGGCTGCTCGTCGTTGGTCGGCCGGGCGGAGCTGGTGCTGCCGCTGTGGGACGACCTGGCCGGCCACTGGACCCCCGCCCGGGAGGTCCGCGCCGACCAGCCGCTGATGGCGCTGGCGGGCCTGCCGGCCATCGCCGGCGACCCCTACGTCCGGCCGGTGCGCCCCGACGAGCTCGACCGCTACCTCCCGGCGGCGATCGCGATGTTCACCGAGGAGGTCGGGGTCGACCCCCGCCTCGGCGACGGCGGTGCCGGCTACCGGTCCCGGGTGGCCGAGCTGCTGGCGGCGGGCCGGGCGTTCGCCCGCTTCGAGGGCGACCAGGTCGTGTTCAAGGCCGAGATCGGCGCGCTGTCCTCGCAGGTGGGCCAGATCCAGGGCGTGTGGGTGCACCCCGAGCGCCGCGGCCACGGCCTGGGCACGGCCGGCACCGCGGCCGTGGTCGAGCGCCTCGCCGCGATGGGCCGGATCTCCAGCCTCTACGTCAACGACTTCAACCACGTCGCCAAGGCCGCCTACAAGCGGATCGGCTTCACCCAGATCGCCAGCTTCGCCACCATCCTGTTCTGAGCCTGTCCCGGGGCTCCGTCGAGAACGAAGTTATCGTGATCAACAGGGCCGAACGATCACGACAACTTCGTTCTCGACGGGGTCAGGCGGCCGCGCGGCGGTAGCGGCGCACCGCCAGCGGCAGGAAGACCGCGACGATCACCAGCGGCCAGGCCACGGCCAGCAGCATCGCGTTCCGCTCCGCCCAGGACGCCTGCGCGGCGACCGGGCCGATGTTGCCGAACAGCTCGCGGACCGCGGTCACCGTGGCCGAGATCGGGTTCCAGTCGGCCAGCGGGCCGAGCCAGCCCGGCAGCTGCGACGGGTGCACGAAGGTGTTGGCGATCATCGTGAGCGGGAACAGCGGGGCCCAGGCCAGGCCGGCGGCCTCCTGGCTGACCACGAGCCCGAGCCAGATGCCCACCCAGATCATCGCGAACCGCAGCAGGAGCAGCAGTCCGACGGCGGTCAGCGCGCCGGCCACGCCGCCGTGCGCCCGCCACCCGACCAGCAGCCCCAGGCCCACCAGCACCACCAGGTCGAGCACCGAGTTGACGACGTCGGCCACGCTGCGCCCGATGACGGGCGCGGCGGGGGCCATCGGCATCGAGCGGAACCGGTCGGTGACGCCGCGGGCCTTGTCGGCTGCGACCGTGGCCACCGTCGCCGCGGCACCGTTGACCATGGCCTGGGCGAACATGCCCGGCATCAGGAACTCGCGGTAGTCGCCACCGCCGGGCACCACGATCGCGCTGCCGAAGACGAACCCGAACAGCAGCACGAACATGGCCGGGAACGCGACGCTGGCGATGATCACGCTCGGGTTGCGCACCCAGTGCAGGAGGTCGCGGCGGGCGACCACCCACGAGTCGGACAGCGTCCAGCGCAGCGCGCCGCCGTCGGCGGGCGCGGTGGTGATCACCGTGGTCATGCCGGGACTCCGATCTCCTCGGTGGTGGCCGGGGCGGCCTGCTTGCCGGTGAGGTGCAGGAACACCTCGTCCAGGGTCGGGCGGCGCAGGCCGATGTCCTCGACGGGCAGTCCGGCGTCGTCCAGGGCACGCACGACCCCGGTCAGCGCGCTCACCCGGTCGCGCACCGGCGCGGAGAGCCTGCGCAGCGCGGCGTCGACCTCGACGGGCCCGCTGGCCGCCCTGGCCAGCAGGTCGGCCGCGGCGGGCAGGTCCGCGGCGTCGCGCACCAGGACGTCGACCCGGTCGCCGCCGATGCGCGACTTGAGCTCCGACGGCGTGCCCTCGGCGACCTTGCGGCCCCCGTCGAGCACGGCGATGCGGTCGGCGAGCTGGTCGGCCTCGTCGAGGTACTGGGTGGTCAGCACGACCGTCGTGCCGCCGGCGACCAGGCCGCGCAGCGCCGCCCACACCTCGCCGCGGTTGCGCGGGTCGAGCCCGGTGGTGGGCTCGTCGAGGAAGAACACCCGCGGCGCCAGCACCAGGCTGCTGGCCACGTCGAGGCGCCTGCGCATGCCGCCGGAGTAGGTCTTGGCCCGCCGGTCGGCGGCGTCGGTCAGCCCGAACTGCTCGAGCAGCTCGTCGGCGCGGCGGGCGGCCGCGCGGGCCGGGAGGTGGTAGAGCCGGCCCCACATCACCAGGTTCTCCCGCCCGGTGAGGATGTCGTCGACCGTGGTGTGCTGGCCGGTCAGCCCGACGGCCCGGCGCACCGCGGCCGGCTCGCGGACGATGTCGTGGCCGGCGACCTCGGCCCGGCCGGTGTCGGGGCGCAGCAGGGTGGTGAGCACCCGCACGGCGGTCGTCTTGCCGGCCCCGTTGGGGCCGAGGAGCCCGAGCACCGAGCCCTCCGCCACGGCCAGGTCGAGCCCGTCGAGGGCCCGCTTGCCCCGGAACCCCTTGCCGAGCCCCTCGGTCAGCACCGCGTCCGCCATGCCGACACCTCCGAACTGGGTACAGTGTACGTGAGCACGCGTACACTGTACCCAGTTTTAGGATCCGGTCAAATGACTTCCTCGGAACGCGCCGAGTCCCTCAAGCGCAGCCTCGCGCTGCTGTGGGGCAAGGCAGACGAGCCCACCCGCGGGCCCAAGCCCGCGCTCACGCGCGAGCGCATCGTCGAGACGGCCATCGCGATCGCCGACCAGGAGGGCGTGGGCGCGCTGTCGATGCGCCGCATCGCCGCGGCGCTCAACGTCGGGGCCATGTCGCTCTACCGGTACGTGCCGGGCAAGGACGAGCTGATCGACCTGATGGTCGACCACTCCTACGGCGAGGGCCCCGCCCTCGACGAGACCGGCGGCTGGCGCGAGCGCCTGGAGGCCGTGTGCCGGGGTGAGTGGGCGCACTACCACCGCCATCCGTGGCTGCTGCACGTCCAGCAGGGGCGCCCGCTGATGGGCCCCAACGCCCTGCTGTCCACCGAGGCCGCGCTGCGCATCCTCGACGGCACCGGCCTCGACGGCCGCGAGATGATCGACGCCATCGTCACCACGAGCTCGTGGGTCGCGGGGCTGGCCCGCACGTCGGTCGAGGCGTCGCGGGCCGCCACGGAGACCGGCGTCAGCGACGACGAGTGGTGGGCGGCCCAGGAGCCCTACCTGTCCGACGCGATGGGGGAGCGCTACCCGATGCTCGGCCGGGTCGCCGAGAGCGGCGGCTTCGACGGCCCCACCGACCGCTCGTTCGAGTTCGGCCTGCGCCGCGTGCTGGACGGCCTGGAGGTGCTCATCGCGGCCCGCCGGGCGGGCGAGCATCCCGACGCGGGCTGACCGGCCACGATCACGACCCGTCCGGGTGGCCCCGCGGCCCGCGGCGACCGCTGGGCATACTCGGCGCGTGCCGCTGACCCGCTCCCGCGCGCCGCGCCGGGCCGCCGCCCTGCTCGCCGCGCTCTGCGTGCTCGCCGGGGTCGGCGGCTGCGGCCTGTTCGGCGGCGACGGGCCGGAGAAGACCCTGACCGACTTCCTCGCCGCCTGGAGCGCAGGCGACGACGCGGGCGCCGCGGCGCTCACCGACGCCCCGCCCGCCGCGGCGGAGGCGCTGGGCGAGGCGCGCTCGGCGCTGCGGCCGGTCGGGCTGGTCGCGTCGGCGGGGCAGGTCCGCGAGGCCACCGAGCGCGCCACCGCCTCGGTCGACGTGCGCTGGGACCTCGGCCCCGGGCGCACCTGGAACTACCTCACCGAACTCGAGCTCGTCGAGACCCCGGACACCGAGCGCGGCTGGGTGGTGCACTGGGCGCCCACGGTCGTGCACCCGCAACTGGCCACCGGCCAGCGGCTCGCGGTGCGCACCGAGGAGCCGCAGCAGGCGCCGGTGGTCGACCGCGAGGGCGCCCCGCTGCTGGAGCCCACCCCGGTGGTGACCGTCCTGCTCGACCGGCTCGCCGCGGGCGACCTGCCCGCGGTCACCGGGGCGCTGGCCGCGGCGCTCTCGCCGCTGGACCCCGCCATCACCGCCGCGTCCATCACCGACGGCGCCGCCCGCACCCCCGACCGGCAGGCCTACCCGGTGGCCGTCCTGCGCGAGCGCGACTACCAGGTCGTGAAGAACGCCATCCACGACCTGCCCGGCGTCCGGTTCACCAGCGGGGAGCGGATGCTCGCGCCGGACGCGGGCTTCGCCCGCCAGGTCCTGCCGGCCGTGCGCGCCGAGATGGCCGAGCAGCTCGACGGGACCCCCGGCTGGTCGGTGCTGGTCACCGACCCCGGGGGGACCGCCATCACCACCCTCGCCGAGGGCGAGCCCAAGGCCGGGGCCACCGTCGGGGTGTCGCTCGACCGCGCGATCCAGACGGCCGCCGAGGACGCCGTCGAGCCGGTGGCCGAGCAGGCGATGATCGTGGCGGTCGCGCCGTCCAGCGGCGAGGTGCTGGCCGTCGCCCAGAACGCCCCCGCCGACGTCGAGGGCGCACTCTCGCTGACCGGCCGCTACCCGCCGGGGTCCACCTTCAAGATCGTGACGGCGGACGCCGCGCTCGCCGGCGGCGGCCTCGACGCGCAGAGCCCGGTGGCCTGCCCCGGCTCGGTGCTGATCGGTGGCCGGCCGCTGCCCAACAAGGGCGGCTTCGACCTGGGCACGGTGCCGCTGCGCACGGCCTTCGCGAAGTCGTGCAACACCACGTTCGGCCAGCTGGGCGCGGACCTTCCCGCCGACGCGCTGCCCGCCGCCGCGCTGCGCTTCGGCCTCGGCGCCGACTTCATCGTGCCCGGGGTCAAGACGATCACCGGCTCGGTCCCCCCGTCGGACGACCCCGTGCAGCGCGCCGAGGACGGCATCGGCCAGGGCCAGGTGCTGGCCAGCCCGCTGGGCATGGCGCTGGTCGCGGCGACGGTGGCCCGCGGCGAGCCGGTCGTGCCCGAACTGGTCCGCGGTCGGCCCACCGAGGTCACCGCACCCGCCGACCGGCCCGACCCGGCCCGGATCGCCCAGGTGCGGGACATGATGCGGGCGGTCGTCACGGAGGGCACCGCCACCCAGCTCGCCCCGTTCGGCGAGGTCCACGGCAAGACCGGGACCGCCGAGTTCACCGGGGCCGGACAGGCGCACGGCTGGTTCGTCGGCTACCGGGGAGACCTGGCCTTCGCCGTGCTCGTCGTCGACGGCGGCAGCTCCACCGCGGCCGTGGACACGGCGGCGCGGTTCCTCTCCGCGCTGGGCTGATCGGGTCAGCCGGGCAGCGCCCCGTCCTCCGGTCGGGCTACCGGAGAACCAGGGGCTTGCCACGGCACTTACCCTCGTGGGATGTCGCACAGCCGCATCCCGGCGCTCGCGTTCGCCGCCGACGTCGTCGCTGTGATCGTGTTCGCGGCGGTGGGCCGGGCCGGCCACGACGAGGCGAGCGACGTCCTCGGCCTGCTCGGCACGATGGCGCCGTTCGTCGTCGGCCTCGTGGCGTCGTGGGCGACGCCGATCGTGCGGGCCCGTCCCGCGGGGCTGCGCGCCGGCGCGGCCGTGGTCCTCGGCACCGTCGTGATCGGACTGGCGCTGCGCTTCGCGTTCACCGAGCGGCTCCCGCTGAGCTTCGCGGTGGTCGCCACGATCGCGCTAGCCGTGCTGCTGATCGGGTGGCGCGGGCTGTCGATCGCGGTGGCGCACCGAGCCGGTCAACGCGTGCGCTGAGCTGCCGGCCGGCGCCCCGTTCGGCCCCGGCCGGCCCCCGCGGCGCGCGACCTACACTGGCGCCATGCCCGCCCGCACCCTGCTCACCCCCGGTACGGTCTCGCCGATCCGACCCGTCCCCGCGCACATCCCGCGGCCGGAGTACGTCGGCAAGAAGGGCCCCACGCGCAGCACCGAGCCCTGGGTGCAGACGCCCGAGGTGATCGAGGCGATGCGGTTCGCCGGCCGGATCGCCGCGCAGGCGCTGGCCGCGGGCGGCGCGGCCGTCGCGCCGGGCGTCACCACCGACGAGGTCGACCGCGTCGTCCACGAGTTCCTCGTCGAGCACGACGCCTACCCCTCGACGCTGGGCTACAAGGGCTTCCCCAAGTCCTGCTGCACCAGCCTCAACGAGGTCATCTGCCACGGCATCCCGGACTCCACCGTCATCCGCGACGGCGACATCGTCAACATCGACGTCACCGCCTACATCGGCGGCGTGCACGGCGATACCAACGCCACCTTCCTGGCCGGCGACGTCGCCGAGGAGGACAGGCTCCTCGTCGAGCGCACCCGCGAGGCCACCGCGCGGGCCATCAAGGCGGTGCGGCCCGGCCGCGAGCTCAACGTCGTCGGGCGGGTCATCGAGTCCTACGCCCGCCGCTTCGGCTACGGCGTCGTCCGCGACTTCACCGGCCACGGCATCGGGCGCAGCTTCCACAGCGGCCTCGTGGTGCTGCACTACGACGAGCCGAGCGTGGACACGGTGCTCGAAGCCGGCATGACCTTCACCATCGAGCCGATGATCACCCTGGGCACCATCGACTACGACATCTGGGACGACGGCTGGACGGTGGTCACCAAGGACCGCGCCCGCACCGCCCAGTTCGAGCACACGGTTCTGGTCACCGCGGACGGCGCGGAGATCCTCACCCTGCCCTGAAACGGGTTCTCCGCGGCGCGCCCGGCACGTACCGTCGCGACCATGGGCAACGTCTACGACGGCATCGGCGCGGCACTGGCGGGCTGGATCGAGGCCCAGCCGGTGTTCTTCGTGGCCACCGCGCCGCTGGCCGCCGACGGGCTGGTCAACCTGTCGCCGAAGGGCACGGTCGGCACCTTCCGCGTGCTCGACGAGCACACCTTCGCCTACCTCGACGTGCTCGGCAGCGGCGTGGAGACCCAGGCCCACATCCGCGAGAACGGGCGCGTGTGCGTGATGCTGTGCGCCTTCGACGGCAAGCCGAACATCGTGCGCCTGCACGGCACCGGGCGCTCGGTGCTCGTCGACGAGCCGGGCTTCGACGAACTGCTGGAGCGGTTCGGCGAGGCCGGCCGGGAGCGGCGCCGCTACCTGCGCGGGGTGATCGTCGTCGACGTCGCGCGGGTGTCGGACTCCTGCGGCTACGCGGTGCCGAGGATGGCACTGGTCGAGGAGCGGGAGACGCTGGACAAGGTGCTGCAGAGCCGCGACGACGAGTACATCGCCCGCTACAAGGTGGAGCGCAACGCGGCCAGCCTCGACGGGTTGCCCGGGCTGCCGATCGCCTCACCGGCCTGAGCGCGACTCCCCGGGGATCAGCCGGGCTCGCCGAACAGGTCGGTGAGCCGGCGCAGGGTCGCCCGGATCGAGCGCAGGTTCCGCGCCGGGGCGCCCCACTTCTCCAGCGCCCACGGCGACAGGGCGGGCCCCCAGTCGAAGGTCTCGGTGATCCGGGTGCCCTCCTCGACCGCGTCCAGCTGGTAGCGCCACACGTGCCGGCCGAAGTGCCGCCAGGCGATCCGGCGGCCCTCCTCGAACTCGACGACGGTGTTGCGGATGCGGTAGGGCACGCCCCAGCGCATCGCGATCCCGAACCGGGCGCCGGGGCCGAGCCGCGCGGGCCCGGCGACGGCTCGGCGGACCGTGCCCGAGCCGTCGAACTCGGCGTGCCGGCGCGGGTCGGCGAGCAGGTCGAAGACCGCGGCCGGGTCCGCGGCCACCACGGTCGACGCCGAGACCGTGCGGTCGCTCACGCCGGGTCTCATCGCACCTCCTGGGGATCGGTACCGGACAGCCGGGGTCGCCCCGCCCGGGTCACCGGATCATCCTGTCGGCTCCCCGGCGATCGCGCGCGCCCGCGGCGGGGGCGGCGCGGCGCGCAGGCCGGCCGGGGTGGGCTCGGCCAGGGCGCTCGCGATGACCGGGTCGAGCGGTTGCACGCCCGCGACACCCAGCACGAACCGGCGCACCAGGCGCTGCCACGCGCCGGCCCGGGACAGCATGAAGTGACCGGCCCCGGGCACGTCGAAGCGGGCGACCCGGTCGGTCACCCGCTTCGCCCGGACCGCGTAGTCGAAGGAGGCGGCCGGTCTGGTCCAACTGTCGCGGTCGCCGTGCGCGATCAGCACGGTGCGCCCGGCGAGCTGGTCGACGGGGTCGGCCGCGTCGACCCACGGGGCCAGCGCGCACACCGCCACCACCGGGTCGGCCCCGGCGGCGGCCAGCGCCGCCCGCCCGCCCATCGAGTGGCCCAGCAGGACCACCGGGACGCCGGGGTGCAGTGCGGCGACGGCGTCCACGCCCGCCCCGGCGTCGCGGGCGGCGTCGCGGGCCGACCCGTTCCAGCCCCGGTAGCGGTAGCGCTGCATGTGGACGGCGAGCCCCCCGCGGGCGAGGGAGCGGGCGAACGGCAGCATCCGCCAGTACGTCGTCCGCTTGCGCTCACCACTCTCGTAGCTGGTCGTGCGCCCGCCGTGCAGCACCAGCACGGCAGCCGGTGGCGCGTCGGGGACGGCTCCCACGGGTTCGATCCGGGGCAGGACGCCGGGGGTGGGTCGTACGGGCACGGGCTACCTCGTGGGTGGGACGGGATGGGCAACGCCATGGAGGTCTTCCACACCTCGACGGCGGCCGGTCAGCACGTGCGACCGATATCACATCCTGGCCGTCCGGCCGATCGGGCCTCGCCACCGACGGCGGCACACTGGAATGATCGGTCCGAGCCGTTCCCCTCCCGGGGAAGGGTGACCGGCAGCACAGGGTGGCCGGTCGCCCACGGCCACCGGTCACCGGGCACCATCGGGGGCGAGCGGAGCGAGGAGGTATCGATGCCGGCGGACACGCCGCTGACGGTCGGGCAGAAGCTGAAGCTGAGCTTCACCCGGCGCCGGCGCGGTACCGGGTTCTGGTACGGCCTGGCCATCGCGCTGCTGTGGCCGCCGACGGTGTACGGCCCCCGGTTGTCGTGGCGCGGCGGCGAGCACATCCCGCGCGAGGGCGGCGTGCTGCTGGCGGCCAACCACGTCTCGTTCGCCGACCCGATCTACAACGTCGCCTTCGCCACCGCGCACGGGCGCGTGCCGCGGTTCCTGGCCAAGTCCGAGCTGTGGAAGGTCCCCGGGGTCCGGTCGGTGATGAGCGGCGGCCGCCACGTCCCCGTCTACCGCCAGTCCGCCCGCGCCGCGGACGCCTTCCGCGGCGCCATCGAGGCGATCAACCGCGGCGAGGTCGTCGTCTTCTACCCCGAGTCGACCTACACCGCCGACCCGGACGGCTGGCCGATGAAGGGCAAGAACGGCATCGGCCGGATCGCGCTGGTCACCCGGGCCCCGGTGATCCCGGTCGCCAACTGGGGCACCCAGGACCTGGTGCCCCCGGGCAAGGGGCCGCGGCCGTTCCCCCGCAAGCGGGTGACCGTCGTGGCCGGTCCGCCGGTCGACCTGTCGGAGTGGCTGGGCGGCCCGCGCACCCGCAAGGCGCTCGACGGCGTGACCGCCGCCATCATGGCCGACATCACGACGCTGGTCGCCGACATCCGCGGCGAGGCCCCGCCCGCCGTGCCGTTCGACCCGGACGCCCCCGTGGCCCCGCCCCCGGCGACCGACCCCATCGAGGAGCCGGCCGACCCGCAGGCCCCCCGCCCGGCAGGCTGAGCCCGCCGACGGGGAACGGTGCGTTCCGCCCGCCGGGGAAGCGGGCGGAGCGCACCACCACACGACCGGCGGGCCGCCGTCAGAGGTCGCGGCCCGGCGGGCCGCTGCCCGGCCGCTCCTGCCCGTCCAGTTCGAGCCCGAGCAGCGCGTTCTCCACGACCTCCGGGACCGCGGGGTGGATCCAGTACTGCCCGGTCGCCATCTCCCCGGCGCGCAGCCCGAACGACATCGCCTGGATCAGCGGCTGGATCACCGAGGAGGCGTGCGGGCCCATCAGGTGCGCCCCCAGCAGCCGGCCGGTGGACCGCTCCGCGATCACCTTGCAGAAGCCGGTGTCGTCCTCCAGCGCCCAGCCGTAGGCGATGTCGGCGTACTCCTGGACCTTCACCGCGTAGTCCAGCCCGGCCTCCCGACATGCCCGCTCGGTGCGCCCGACCGTGGCGATCTGGGGCTGGGTGAACACCGCGGCCGGGACGAACCGGTGGTCGGTGCGCCGGGGCGCGTCGGGGTGCAGCAGGTTGTGCGCCACGACCTTGGCCTCGTGGTTGGCCACGTGCTTGAGCTGGAAGGGGGAGCTGACGTCGCCCAGGGCGAAGATCCCCTCCACCGGGGTGCGCTGCTGGTCGTCGACGACGACGCGGCCGTCGTCGTGGGTGGGGACGCCGGCCTTCTCCAGGTCGAGGCGGTCGCCGTTGGACCGGCGACCGGTCGCGACCAGCAGCACGTCGCCGTGCACGGAACCGCCGCCGGCCAGCTCGACGACCACGTCGCCGGGCGCGCCGCGCACACCGACGACCTCGGCGTCGAGGTGCAGGTCCCAGCGCCGGCGGGCCAGCGCCGTGTAGCGCTCGGTGACCGTCTCGTCGAGCTCGCGCAGCATCGCCCCGCTGCGCCCGATGACCGACACGGTGCTGCCGAGCGCGGAGAACACGTGCGCGAACTCCGCGGCGATGTAGCCGGCCCCCACGATCACCAGGTGCTCGGGCAGCGTGTCCAGGCGCATCACGGTGTCCGACGTCTCGAACGGCACGCCGGAAGCCGCGATGACCTCGGGGACGACGGGCCGCCCGCCCGCGGCGATGACGATCCGCTCGGCGCCGAGGGCGACCGTGCCCGCGCCGTCGGTCCGGTCGACCTCCAGCTGGTGGGGCGCGGTGAAGCGGGCGTGGCCCTCGTACAGCGTCACGTTGGGGACGCGGTTGAGCCGGTAGTCGCGCCCGGAGGCCGAGATGGGGTCGATCCGGCCGAAGATCCGGTCGCGGATGTCGGTCCAGCGCACGCGCTCGACAGCGGCGTCGATGCCGAACCGCGACGCGCGCCGGACGTGCTGGGCGACGTCGGCGGGGTGCACGTACATCTTGGTGGGGATGCACCCGACGTTCAGGCAGGTGCCGCCGAAGACGCCGTGCTCGACGAGCGCGACGTCCAGCTCGGCGAACCGGTCGTCGATGAAGGAGTTGCCCGAGCCGCTGCCGATGACGACCAGATCGTGGTGCCGCACGCGACGAGGCTAGCTCCGCCGTGTGTCCGTGGTCGGGGATCGGCCGGCCCGGCGACCCGCCGGACCATCTGGTAGGTAGAGGGGATGAGTGAGGTCCTGGCGGCGACGTTGCACCGGTCATGGGCGGCGGACCTCGACCCCCGCACCCTCTACGACATCCTGCGGCTGCGGGTCGAGGTCTTCGTCGTCGAGCAGAAGTGCCCCTACGACGAGCTCGACGGGCGCGACCTCGAACCCGGCGCGCGGCACTTCTGGCTCGGCGGGCACGGCGACCCCGAACCGGTGCTGGGCTGCCTGCGGCTGCTCGACGAGCCCGGCGGCGACCTGCGGATCGGGCGGCTGTGCTCGGCCCGGTCGGCGCGCGGCCGCGGCCTCGGGCGGCAGCTGATGGAGGCCGCGCTGGCCGAGGTGGGCGACCGGCCCTGCGTGCTCGACTCCCAGGAACACCTGGCCGACTTCTACCGCGCCCACGGCTTCGAGGTCACCGGCCCGGCCTACGACTGGGACGGCGTCGCGCACGTCCCGATGCGCCGCGGACCGCGCTGACCACGACCCGCCCCGCCGCACCCGTTCGGCCGGGGACACCCGCCCGAGGCGAGACGACGCCGGGGGAGGTGCGCGATACTGGGCGCCGACCCGCCCGTCCGCCCGGTCAGGTCGTCGACCGCGCCGGCAGGCCGGCCGGCACCGCGGGTCCCTGAGGAGGTTGCACCGTGAGCGAGGACCCGACCCGGGCCAGCGCGCGTCCGGACGTGCCCCGCTACGGCCGGGTCGGCCCGGTCGACCCGCGGGAGGACCCGGCCACGCAGCCGGCCATGCGCCCGGCCGACCTGTCCGCCTGGGACGGCCCCACCACGTCCAACCCGCACGGCGTCGACATGGGCGACGACCTCCTGCGCGACTCCGAGCGCCCGACGGTGCGCACGCCGCTGCCCGACCACGACGCGCCGACCGTGGCCGCGCCGCGGGGCGGCGCCGCCCTCGCGCACACGCGGACCAGCGGCCTGTGGACCGGGCTGATCCTGTCCGCGATCGTGCTGATCCTGCTGCTGGTCTTCATCCTGCAGAACAGCACCCCGGTGCAGATCACCTTCCTCGGGCTGTCGGGTTCCCTGCCGACGGGCGTGGCGCTGCTGTTCGCCGCGATCGCGGGGCTGCTGCTGGTGGCCATCCCGGGCGGTCTGCGCATCCTGCAACTGCGCAAGGCCGCCCGCCGCGCCGCGCGCCACCCCGACTGACGTGCTGCACGTCGGCGGTAGTCCGCTCCCGGTCGTCGGGCGGGCCAGGATGTACGTCTGCGGGATCACCCCGTACGACACCACCCACCTCGGCCACGCGGCCACGTTCGTCTGGGCCGACGTCGCCGCCCGGGTGCTGCGCCACCTCGGCGTCGACGCCGAGGTGTGCCGCAACGTCACCGACGTCGACGACGTCCTGGACGCCGCGGCCGCCGAGCGCGGCGCCGAGCCGGACAGCTTCGCGGCCGTGCAGCAGTTCCGGTTCGACCGCGACATGACCGCGCTCGGGGTGCGCAGTCCCGCGCACGAACCCCGCGCGCACACCCACGTCGGCCAGGTGGTGACGCTGGCCGCGGCGCTGCTCGAGTCGGGAGCGGCCTACCTGCGCGGCGGCACGGTCTGGTTCCGCGGGCAGGGGGCGCTAACCCGCTCCGGGATCGGCGAGGCCGCGGCGGCCGCGTTGGCCGCCGAGTTCGGCCAGGAGTTCGGCCACCCCGACGCCGAGCACCCCGCCGACGTCCCGGTGTGGCGGGCGGCCCGGCTCGGTGAGGCGGCGTGGCCCAGCCCGTGGGGCGAGGGCAGGCCCGGCTGGCACGCCGAGTGCGCGGCCATGGCCCTGACGACCCTGGGCCCCGCGCTCGACCTGCACGTCGGCGGGGAGGACCTGCGGTTCCCCCACCACGCCTACGAGGCCGAGATGGCCGAGGCGCTCACCGGCGTGCGGCCCTTCGCCCGGGCCTGGATGCACGTGGGCGCGGTCCGGCTGGACGGCGCCCGGATGGCCAAGTCCACCGGCAACCTGGTGCTCGTCTCCGACGTGCTGGCCAAGCACCCGGCCGCGGTGCTGCGCCTGCTGCTGGTCGACCGGCCGTGGGCCCGGGCGTGGGACTTCCGCCCCGCCGACCTGGACGCCGCGGCCGCGCGCCTCGACCGGCTCTACGCCGCGGGCGCCCGGGGCGGTGCGGTCGGCGGCAGCGCCGCGACCGGCGCGGTCACCGCGGCCCTGCTGACCGACCTCGACGTGCCGGCCGCGCTGGACGTGGCCGGGGAGGCCGGGGGCGATGCCGCGCGGCTCGCGCTCTCGGTGCTGAACCTGGGCTGAACCTGGGCTGAACCTGGGCTGAACCTGGGCTGAACCTGGGCTGAACCGGGCCCGACTCCTGTCGCTTCCGCACCGGGACGAGTGAGGGGCGGTCGGCATCGCCGACCGCCCCTCACCCGCGCACGTCGTGGCCCGACGGGTCAGACGGCCCCGCGCCGGCGGGGCCGGCGACCCGGCTGGGCCGCGGAGAACGTCGCCCGGGTGGTGCCGACGCGGCGTGCCGCGCGGTTCTCACCCGCGCCGCCCTGGCGGGGCGCGTCCTGGCGGGACTGCTCCTGACCGGCCGGCTGGGCGCGGCCACGGCCGCTGCGGCTGCGGCCACGCCCCGGACCGCGGGGCGTCGGCGCCGGCTTCGGCGGCTCGGCGATCGGCACACCGGACGGCTCGCGCGCCCCGGTGATCGTGGACAGCGCCGCGTCGCCGGGTGCGACGGTCGTCTGGGTGGGACGGATGCCGGCCTGGCGGGCCAGCTTGTCGACGTCCGACCGCTCCACCGCGGTGACCAGGGTGACCACGACGCCGCTGTCGCCGGCCCGGGCCGTGCGGCCCGCGCGGTGCAGGTAGTCCTTCGGGTCGGCCGGCGGGTCGACGTGCACGACCAGGCTGACGTCGTCGATGTGGATGCCGCGGGCGGCGACGTCGGTGGCCACCAGCACCGGGGTGCGGCCCTCCTTGAACGCCGCGATCGCCCGGTTGCGGTTGTTCTGCGCCTTGCCGCCGTGCAGCGCGCCGGCGTCGATGCCGCTGCGGCGCAGCTGCTTCACCAGCCGGTCGACGCCGTGCTTGGTGCGCACGAACATGATCGTGCGGCCGTCGCGGGCGGCGATCTCGGTGGCCACGCGCGGCTTGCTCGCCACGTCGACGTGCAGCAGGTGGTGCTCCATCGTGGACACCTGGCCGGTGGCCGAGGCGATGGAACGGGTCACCGGGTCGGTCAGGTAACGCCGGACGAGAGTGGCGACCTCACCGTCGAGGGTGGCCGAGAACAGCAGCCGCTGCCCGTCGGCCGGGGTGCGGTCCAGGATGGCCCTGACCTGGGGCAGGAAGCCCATGTCGGCCATCCGGTCGGCCTCGTCGAGCGCGGTGACCGTGACCTCGGACAGGTCGCAGGTGCGCTGCTGCAGGTGGTCGGCGAGCCGGCCGGGGGTGGCGACCAGCAGGTCGACGCCCCCGCGCAGCTCGCTGACCTGCCGGTTGAACGACAGGCCGCCGACGACGACCGCGGTGGTCAGGCCGAGAGCCTTCGCGTACGGGTCGAGCGCGTCGACGACCTGCTGGGCCAGCTCGCGGGTGGGCACCAGGACCAGGCCGCGCGGCTGCGAGGGTCGCGAGCGCGAGCCCGCCATGCGGGACAGCAGCGCCAACCCGAAGGCCAGCGTCTTGCCGGAGCCGGTCTGGGCGCGACCGAGCAGGTCGCGCCCGGCCAGCGCGTCGGGCAGGGTCGCGGCCTGGATGGCGAACGGCTCGGTGAAACCGCGGGCGGCGAGCGCGTCGACCACCGGGGTCGGGAGGCCGAGCTCGGCGAAGGTGGGCATGCCGGCGGCGGGCGCCGTCCACAGCGCCTCCTCCACGGCGGGACGGGTGGGGGCGAAGCGCTGCTCGGCCTGCGGGCGGCCGGAGCGGCCGCGGCCGTCGGACCGGCGCGGCCGGGAGCCGCCCACGGGACGGGCACGACGGGTGGTCGGGGAAGACACGGGGAAAAGAACCTCCGGGACGTGGCACGTCGCACGGAGCGCAGCGGCCGGGGAGCGGCGGCTGGGACCTCGAAGACGAGCCCGGGCGCGAGACGCGCGCCCAACTGGGTACTGCGGGTGCGCCTGCTAGGGGCCGGACCGGCCGGGCGCTCGTGATCCAGCTTATCCGAGCGCCCGGTCGACCCGTGCAGCCACCGGCTGTGACCTTTCCCCGCCGATCCGTCGCCGTCAGCGGGAATCGACGGGGATCCCCAGCGCGACGTGCAGCGAGTCGAGCAGCGCGCTCGCGCCGTCGACACCCCCCACGGGTCCACGGGCGGCGAACCACTCCGCGACCCGCCGCACGTCGCGGGCCAGGAACTCCGGGCCCTGCGGGTTGCCCACCACGTCCACGACCTGCGGCAGGTCGATCAGGACCAGCCGGCCGTCGTGCACGAGGATGTTGTAGGCCGACAGGTCGCCGTGGGTGTAGCCGAGGCGGGCCAGCCCGAGCAGGGCCTCGCCCAGTTGCTCCCACAGGTCGGCGAGCTCGTCGGGGTCCGGGCGCAGCTGGGCCAGCCGCGGCGCCGCGTTGCCCTCCCCGTCGCCGACGAACTCCAGCAGCAGCTCGGTGCCCGACAGCTGCACCGGGTAGGGCACCGACACCCCGGACGCCCACAGCGAACCCAGCGCCGCGAACTCGGCGCCCGCCCACTGGCCCGCCAGCAGCTCGCGGCCGAAGGAGGTGCGCCCGGACATGGCGCGCGTCTCCCGGGACCGGCGCACCCGCCTGCCCTCCAGGTAGCCGGCATCGCGGTGGAACATCCGGTGCTCGGCCGTGCGGTAGCGCTTGGCCGCCATGACGACCCGGCGGTCGGTCCCGGGCACCGACCGTTCGACCAGGTGGACGTCGGCCTCCTTCCCGGTCTTGAGCACGCCGAGCTCGGTGTCGACGGCGGCGTGCTCGGTCAGCACCCAGCCGGGCCGCGGGAGCGGGCCGTGCTCGGCGCCGTCCCACGTGGACCAGCGGTCGCCCTCGGGCGGCCCGTCGATGTCGATCCCGGCGCGCTCGTCGAGCTCGTCGAGCGCGGCGGAACCGGGGCGGGCCCCGCGGCGGGGGCGGGGATCGTCCTCGTCGTCGAAGCGGCGCTTGCCGCGGCGGCGGGACGTGTGGATGTCGTTGTTGTTGACGTTGTCGAACTCGGTCAGGTCGTGACGGGGCAACGCGGGGTCTCCTACCGGAGTGACGCCCCGCGGAGGGCCGAGCGCGAGAGGCCGGCCGTCAGCGCGGGGCGGGGATCGGACGGGCGCGGGGCACGTCCAGGACAGCGATGGACATGTCGCACACCTCCTCGATCCGCCGGCTCCTCCGGCGCGTCGCAGCACCTTCCCGCCCCGCGAACCCCGCCCGCAACCGAATTACGCCCCGCCCCACCGCGCCCCTGGCGCGGCGTCAGGGGGAGGGGATGATCAGGTGCAGGGCGGTGGGGCCGGGGCGCTCGACGCGCATGCCGGCCCGGCGGGCCAGGGTGGCGACGGCGCCGGCGTCCGACGGCTCGGCGCGGGTGCCGGCCAGCAGCCGGGCCAGCCGGCCCTTGTGCGCCTTGTTGAAGTGGCTGATCACCTTGCGGGAGCCGTCGGGCAGTTCGGCGATCGCGTCGACGGTGACCGCGCCGGGCACCCGGCCCAGCGCCGCGTACGAGCCCGAGCGCAGGTCCACGACCAGCTCGTCGACCGCGATCGCGGCCAGCACCGGCTCCAGCAGCGGGCGCCAGCGACTGGCCAGGGTGCCGCCGCCGGGCAGCTTGGCGCCGGCGGAGAGGCGGTAGGCCGGCACCGGGTCGTCCGCGCGCACCAGGCCGAACAGCGCCGAGCCGACGGCGAGCCGGGCGCGGGCCCGCGCCGCCGCGGTGCCGCGCAGCGAGCCGGCGTCGAGGGCGTCGTAGAGCACGCCCGAGTAGCGGTGCAGGGCCGGCGCGGTGGGGGAGGTCCACAGGGCGGCGTTGCGGGCGACCTCGGCGTGCTGGGCCTCGGTGATGCCGAGCGCCGCCCGGCACGTCACGGGGTCGGCGGCCAGCTCCACCAGCTCGTCGACGAGCTGCATGCGCACCGGGTCGAGGGTGGGGTGCGACAGCGCCTCCAACCGCAGCGGGGGGCCGTCGCCGCCGTCCCGCTTGGTCTCCGAGGGCGGGAGCAGCACGAGCACCGGACCAGGGTAGGAGCCGCGCGGATCACGGACCCTCCCGGGCGAGGGCCGTTGTGCCGGACGGGCCAGCGGGATACGGTCGCCGACGTGATCCGCCTCGTGGCCCTGCGCGTGATCCCGCTGGTGGGGCGCCTGCACGTGGACAACATGAGGGTCGTGAGCGCGGCCTGTCGACCCGGCCGCTGACCCCGTCCCACTTCGTCTTCAGGAGACAACTGTGTCCGAATCCTGGTCCTTCGAGACCAAGCAGGTCCACGCCGGCGCCACGGCCGACCCGACCACCGGGGCCCGCGCCACCCCGATCTACCAGACGACGTCCTACACGTTCCGCGACACCGACCACGCGGCGGCGCTGTTCGGGCTCACCGAGCTGGGCAACATCTACACGCGGATCATGAACCCGACCCAGGACGTGCTCGAGCAGCGCGTCGCCGCCCTGGAGGGCGGGATCGGGGCGGTGGCGTTCGCGTCCGGGCAGGCCGCGCAGACCCTGGCGATCCTCAACATCGCCGAGGCCGGCGACCACTTCGTGTCCAGCGCCTCGCTCTACGGCGGCACGTACAACCTGTTCCACTACACGTTCCCGAAGATGGGCATCGAGGTCTCGTTCGTCGACGACCCCGACGACCTCGACGCCTGGCGGGCCGCCGTCCGGCCCAACACCAAGCTGTTCTACGCCGAGACGCTGGGCAACCCGCGCGGCAACGTGCTCGACCTGCGCGCCGTCGCCGACGTGGCGCACGAGGCGGGCCTGCCGCTGGTCGTGGACAACACGGTGCCCACGCCGTACCTGCTGCGCCCGATCGAGCACGGCGCCGACATCGTCGTGCACTCGGCGACGAAGTTCCTCGGCGGGCACGGCACCGCCATCGGCGGCGTCGTCGTCGACTCCGGCAACTTCAACTGGGGCGAGCACGCCGAGCGCTTCCCCGGCCTGACCACCCCCGACCCCAGCTACCACGGCCTGAACTACTGGGACGCGCTGGGCAACCTGGCGTACCTGATCAAGATCCGGGTGCAGCTGCTGCGCGACCTCGGCCCGGCGATCTCCCCGCAGAACAGCTTCCTGCTGATCCAGGGCATCGAGACGCTGTCGCTGCGCATCGAGCGGCACGTGCAGAACGCCCAGGGCATCGCGGAGTGGCTGGAGCAGCGCGACGAGGTGGAGAAGGTCCACTACGCCGGGCTGCCGTCGAGCCAGTGGTACGAGGCCGGGCAGAAGTACCTGCCGCGCGGCGCGGGCGCCGTGGTCGCCTTCGAGATCACCGGTGGCGTCGAGGCGGGCAAGAAGTTCGTCGACGCGCTGGAGCTGCACAGCCACCTGGCCAACATCGGCGACGTGCGCAGCCTGGTGATCCACCCCGCCAGCACGACGCACAGCCAGCTCTCCGGCGAGGAGCAGCTGGCCACGGGGGTGAGCCCGGGGCTGATCCGGCTCTCCGTCGGTCTGGAGGGCATCGAGGACCTCAAGGCCGACCTGGACGCCGGGTTCCGGGCGGCGAAGGGCGCCTGACGCGGGACATGATCCTGAGGTGACCACAGTCGGTACCGAGCTCCCTCCCGCCAGCGGCGCCTGGCGGGAGGGGGACGACCCCGGCCGGCGCCGCTTCCTGCGGCTGCCCGGCCCCCTGCGCCTGGAGGCGGGCGGCGAGCTGCCCGACGTCCGGATCGCCTACGAGACGTGGGGCGAGCTGAACGCCGACGCGTCGAACGCGGTCCTCGTGCTGCACGCGCTCACCGGCGACAGCCACGTCAGCGGTCCCGCGGGCGACGGGCACGCCACCGCGGGCTGGTGGGACACGCTGGTCGGCCCCGGGCGCGCGCTCGACCCGGCCCACTGGTTCGTCGTCGCCCCGAACGTGGTCGGCGGCTGCCAGGGCAGCACGGGGCCGTCCTCACCCGGGCCGGACGGCCGCCCGTGGGGCAGCCGGTTCCCGTTCCTCACCGTGCGCGACTCGGTGGCGGCCGAGACGGCGCTCGCCGACGAGCTCGGCGTGCGGCGCTGGGCCTGCGTGGTGGGCGGCTCCATGGGCGGGATGCGCGCGCTGGAGTGGGCGGCCACCGAGCCCGACCGGGTGGACCGGCTGTTCCTGCTGGCCTGCCCGGCGGCCACGACGGCCGACCAGATCGGCTGGGTGGCCCCGCAGCTGGCGGCGATCCGCGGCGACGCGGGGTGGCGCGGCGGCGACTACTACGACGCACCGGCGGGCCAGGGTCCGCACCTGGGGCTGGGCGTCGCCCGGCGGATGGCCCACCTGAGCTACCGCAGCGCGTTCGAGCTGGAGACCCGGTTCGGCCGCAAGGCCCAGCCGGGGGAGGACCCGTGGTCGGGCGGGCGCTTCGCCGTCGAGTCCTACCTCGACCACCACGCCGCGAAGCTGGTGCGCCGCTTCGACGCCGGGTCCTACGTGCGGCTGACCGAGATGATGAACTCCCACGACGTCGGCCGCGGCCGCGGCGGCGTGCCCGGCGGGCTGGCCCGGGTGCGGGCGCGCACGCTGGTCGCCGGCATCAGCTCCGACCGGCTGTACCCGGTGGAGCAGCAGGCCGAGCTGGCCGACGGGATCCCCGGCTCCGGCCCGGTGCGGCTGGTCGAGTCGCCGTACGGCCACGACGGGTTCCTGGTCGAGGCCGCGACGGTGGGGGCGCTGCTGGGTGAGCTGCTCGCCGAGCCCGTCAGCTCTGGGTGATGAAGCCCCACACCATCCGTGACCCGGAGTCGCCGGCCAGCACGGCGAAGTAGCAGGCGGCGATCCCGGCGAGGACGGTCAGCCAGGCGGCCACGGTGGTGGCGGTGGACGTCGTCGCCGTCGCCACCGTCGCGGCGCCCCGGCCGGGCCGCGGGTCGCGGCGGGCGACCACCGCGGTGATGATCGCCAGCACCGCGAACGGCCACGCCGCGATGACCGTGTTGAGGCCGAGGGCGCCGTGCGCGCTGATGGGGCCCGGGTCCTGCCCCTGGGCCTGCAGGTATTCGGCGAGCTGGTTGCCGGCGATCCAGGCGAGGACGGCCGAGACGGCGCCGCCGAGCGCGAGGAGGGCGACCACGGTCCCGCCGCCCCGCCGCCACTTCGGGCGCACCGCGACGGCGAGGGCACCCAGTGCGGCGAGCGGGAGCAGCACGACCACGGCGTGCACGAGCAGGGGGTGGGCCGGTAGGCCGCCGACAGTGATCAGCACCGCTGCATTGTGGCGACACGACGGAGGGACGGGTAGACACACATGGTGTCGATCAGTCCAACGGCTCGCACCGTCGGTAACCGGGACGAACCCGAAAATCGGATCACCCGGATCGCCGACAGCGCGCTCCCCACAGCTCACGGCGACTTCCGCGCCGTCGCCTACCGCGACGACGTGCTCGACGTCGACCACGTCGCTCTCGTCCTGGGAGATTTAAATGAGCACTCAACTGTTATCCATGAACCCTCAACCAACGGTCAGCGCCGGCCGGACGAGCAGCAGCCGCCGCTTGCCCGCCTGCACTCCGAGTGCCTGACCGGTGAGGCCTTCGCCTCGCGCCGGTGCGACTGCGGCGCCCAGCTCAGCCGCTCCCTCGACATGATCACCGAGGAGGGCCGGGGCGTCCTGGTCTACCTGCGTGGACACGAGGGCCGCGGGATCGGGCTCGGCGCCAAGATCGCGGCCTACGCCCTGCAGGACCGCGGCCAGGACACCCTGGACGCCAACCTCTCCCTCGGCCACCCCGCCGACGCCCGCGAGTACGGCGCGGGGGCGGCGATCCTGGCCGACCTCGGGGTCCCCGCGGTACGCCTGCTGACCAACAACCCCGACAAGGTCGCCGCCCTGCGCGGGCACGGCGTCGAAGTGTCCGAGAGGATCCCGCTGACCGTCCCGGCGGACCCGGTCAACCTCGACTACCTGCGCACCAAGCGCGACCGCATGCGCCACCTGCTGCCCCAACTCGACCCGGCCTCCGACTAGCCACCCCCGAGCCGACCCGGCGACGCGCGGCGTCCCGTGCTCGTGGCCGGTCCCCGTCTCCGGGGATCGCGCCATCCCGGTGCGACCGCAGCGGCATCCGCTCCCCCGTGAAGCTCCGATGCTGCGGTCCGGCACCCCCGGCGACCCATCTCGGGTCGCCGGGTCGGCTCCCTCTTCCTCGTCTTCCTTCTTCGTCGGCTCCCCGGCCCGGTTGGTCAGGTGATTCGGGGTCCTCGCAGACCTAGCGGTGTGCTCGCAGCCCGCCGGCCGGCTGCGACGACCCAGCCCGGGCTGCGGCACCCACCGGGCGCTGCGAGGACGCCCCACCGGGCGCTGCGAGGACGCCCCACTCGGCGTGAAGGTGGCCGCGGAGCGGCCACTCCACCCCCTGCTGAGGTCGCCCGCCGCGGAGGCGCCGCCGGAGGCCCCTCAAGAGGCAAGGCCTCAGCGCGGCAGCGACTCCGGCCGGGCCGGCGGGGCCGGCTGGACGACCGGGATCGGCGCCGTCACCGGCACGGCCGGCCCGCCGTGGTGCTCGGCCAGTTCCAGCTCGCGCTCCGCGCGCGCCCGCGCGGCCCGCCGCAGCAGCAGGACCACGCCGCCGGGCAGGCTGGCGATGAGGGCCAGCACGCCGTAGGCGACCGAGGTGGTGATGCCGAGGGGAGCGCCCAGGCCGGCCATCCAGAAGCCGAGTGCGGCGATGCCTTCGCGGGGGCCCCAGCCGCCGACGTTGACCGGCAGGGCCATCGCCAGCAGCGCCATCAGCAGCAGCGGGATGAGCTGCCAGAGCGGGGCGGTGGTGCCGGCGGCGTAGGCGGCGACCAGGAAGAGCATCAGGAAGCCGGCCAGGGAGGCCAGGGACAGGGCGAACAGGGCCGGCCAGGTGTCGCGGGCCAGCAGGCCCTTGCGGGCGTCGGCCATGGCGGCGCCCAGGACGCGGCGCCACTTGCTGGCGCCGGGGCGGTGGCGGGCGATGACGACGGCGACGCCGGTGGTGGCGATCAGCACGGCGACCGCGCCGAGGGCCACCGCGACCGGGGGGTAGCCGGGGCCGCTGAGCACGGCGGCGACGAGCGCGGGCTGGGTGGGGAGCACGACGCAGGCCACGGCGATCAGCACGACCTGCCCGGCGGTGCGCTCCAGGACCACCGCGCGGGCGCCGCGGGCCATGTCGCCGGAGTCGCGGCCGTGGCGGACGGCGCGGTCGACGTCGCCGAGCACGCCGCTGGGCAGCACGGCGTTGAGGAAGCTGGCCCGGTAGGTCTCGGCGATCGCGTCGCGGATCCGCAGCCGCAGCCCGACGCGGCGGGCCACCAGTTGCCAGCGCAGCGCGCTCAGCACGGTGGTGAGCAGCCCGATGCCCAGGGCGGCCGCGATGGACACCGGACCGATCACGCTCAGCCCCTTGGCGAAGGCGTCCTTCCCGAGCACGGCGATGAGCCCGACGATGATGCCCACGCCGACGAGCAGGCGCAGCCACGGCGTGGGTCGGGTCGGGACCGAGTGCTTCATGGCGCCACCTCCGGTGAGCGGTCCGGTTCGGCGAGCAGGTCGTGGTGCGCGACCACGGCGGTGAGGCGGCCGTCGCGGACGGCGGCGAGCCGGTCGGCCAGCCAGCGCCCGGCGTCGGCGGTGAGCGCGGGTTCCTGTTCGACGGCGGCCGCGGCGCGCCCGCGCAGCCACTCGTCGAGCAGGCCGGCGTGGTCGGTCGGGTCGAGCCGCCACGGGGTGTCGGCGACGCGGACGGCCATGCCGTGGCGGCGCAGCGCCCGCGCGGTGACCTCGACGGCGTCGGGGCCCAGCAGGGCGCCGCCCGGTCCGGGGCGGCGCTGGTGGGCGTTGAACGCGGCGGTCACGGCGTCGTCGAGGGGGTCGGCGGGGTCGATCCGGACCTCGCCGGTGACCGAGAGCGTCCACAGGACGGGGCAGCCGGCCGCGGCGCAGGTGGCGGCCAGCGCCTCGACCTCGGCCGCGGTGAGGACGTCGAGCAGCGCGGAGGCTGTGATCGCGGAGGCGCCGGCCAGATCGGTGGCACTCAGGTCGGCGAGGTCGCCGGTAGTGGTGCGCACGGAGATCGGGGTGCCGGCGGCGTCGGTGATGCCGACGCAGCGCCGCCGGGCCAGCTCCAGCAGCCGGGGGTCGCGGTCGTGCAGCACCCAGCGCTGCGGGCCGGGCAGCCGAGGGGCGAGCCAGCGGGTCAGCGAGCCGGTGCCCGAACCGAGGTCGTGGACGACGACCTCGCCGCCGGTGGGCAGCGCCGCGGCGAGGCGCTCGGCCAGGGCGGTGGCGCGGGCGGCGTGGTCGGCCGGTTCCCTGGCGGCCAGCCAGCCCGGGTCGAACTCGGGGACGAACAGGTCGGTCACGGGATCGCCACCGGCCGGCGCCGCATCCCGTCCAGCACCGCGTGCAGGTGCCGCGCCGTGTCCGCCCATCCGCTCAGTATGCAGCGCCGCTCCCGGGCCGATCCGTGTACTTGTGCACGGAAGCCCGCGCGGTCGAACCAGCGCGCCAGCGCCGCGGCGAGCGGGCCCACCTCCCCGGCCGGGACGACGACACCGGGCAGGCTGCCGTCGGGGGCGCGGCCGAGGGTCTCGGGCAGCGCACCGGCGTCGCTGACCAGCACCGGCACGCCGCGGGCGAGCGCCTCGGTGACCACCATCCCGTAGGTCTCGGCCCAGGACACCAGCACGGCCAGGTCGGTGGCCGCCCAGGCGGCGTCGAGCTCGGCGCCGGCCAGCGGGCCGACGAGGCGGACCCGCCCGGTCAGCCCGACGCGCTCGATCAGCGCGGTGAGCTCGGCGTCGAACGCGGGGTCGGGCCGGGGGCCGGCCAGCACACAGTCGAACGTCCGGTCGGCCACCTCGGCGAGCGCCCGCACCAGCACGTCCTGGGCCTTGCGCCGGGTCACCGAGGCCAGGCACAGCAGCCCCGAGCCGTCGCCGCGGCCCGGGGAGAGGGGGGCGGCGTCGACGCCGGGCTCCACGACGTGCACGGCCGCACGCCCGGCCAGCCGCCGCGCGGCCCACGGCCCGGTCACCACGACCGCGGCCGCGGCGTCGAGCACCTCCCGCTCGCGGCGGTCCAGCTCCGCGGCCTCGACGGCGTCCAGCCCGGTCTCGTCGGCGAGCGGCAGGTGGACGAGCACGGCGAGGCGCAGCCGCCGCGCCGCGGGCACCACGACCTCCGGGACCCCGCACCCGACCAGGCCGTCGACCAGCACGACGGCGCCGTCCGGCAGGCCGGCCAGCACCCGCTCCAGCGCCGCCGTGGCGGTGCTGCCCGGCCGCGGCCAGGCACCGGCGAGGACGTGGCGGTGCAGCCGCCAGCCGTGCGCGGGCAGCTCCTCGCACACGCGCCGGTCGTAGGCGTTGCCGCCGCTGGGCGCGCGGGGGTCGTCCACGCCGCCGGGCAGGACGACGTGCAGGTCGGGGCCCTCGGCCGTCACAGGTCGCGCTGGTAGCTCGCCGACGCCACGTGCGACTCGTGCAGGGTGACCTCGATCGAGGTCAGGCCGCTCGCGCCCGGGCCGAGCGAGCCGGCCGCCACGGCCGCGGCCAGCCGGTCGGCGATCACCTTGGCCAGGAACTCGGTGGAGGTGTTGGTCCCGGTGAACTCCTCGACGTCGTCGAGGTTGCGGTAGTTCAGGTCGGCCAGCGCGGCCTTGAGCTGCTCGGTCGCCAGCCCGATGTCGACGACGATGTTGTCGTCGTCCAGGTCCGGGCGGTGGAAGGTGGCGTCGACCACGAAGGTCGCGCCGTGCAACTGCTGGGCCGGTCCGAAGACGGCGCCGCGGAAGCTGTGGGCGATCATGATGTGGTCGCGGACGGTCACGCGGAACACCGGGTCGGGCCTCCTGGGTAGGGGTGGGGCGTCGGGCGGGCGGTCAGGCGGCGGGGTAGGCGATGCGGTGGCACAGTGCCCCGAGCTCCCCGGCCGCGAGCCGGGGCATCACGTCGGGCAGCTCGTCGAACGGGCTCTCGCCGGTGATCAGCGCGTCGAAGGCGGGGTCGGCGAGCAGCCCGGCGGCCAGCGCGACCCGGTCGGCGTAGTCGCGGCGGCGGGCGCGGGCGGGCGCGACGGTGCCCACCTGGCTGCTGCGGATGGTCAGCCGGCGCGGGTGGAACCACTCACCGAGGGGCACGTTGACCACACGGTCGCCGTACCAGCTGAGTTCGACGACTTCGCCTTCCTCACCCAGCAGCTCCAGCGACCGGGTCAGCCCGGCCGAGCTGCCGCTGGTGTGCAACACGAGGTCGCAGTCGCCGTCGGCCTCGTCGGGCGTGCGGAAGCCCACACCGAGCGCCGCGGCGGTGTCGGCGCGGCCGGTGTCGACGTCGACGAGCTGGACGCGGGCGCCGGGCAGCGCGGCGAGCAGGCGGGCGACGCAGCAGCCGACCATCCCGGCCCCGACCACGGCGATCCGGTCGCCGACGCGCGGCGCGGCGTCCCACAGCGCGTTCACGGCGGTCTCCACGGTGCCGGTGAGCACGGCGCGGGCGGCGGGCACGCCCTCGGGGACCGGCACCACGGCGGTGGCCGGCACGACGTAGCGGTCCTGGTGGGGGTGCAGGCAGAAGACGGTGCGCCCCCGCAGCCCGCCCGGCCCCTCCTCGACGACACCGACGTTGAGGTAGCCGTACTTCACGGGTGCGGGGAAATCCCCGTCCTGGAACGGGGCGCGCATGCCGGCGCGCTGGCTCTCCGGGACGCCGCCGCGGAACACGGTGGCCTCGGTGCCCCGGCTCACCGCCGAGTACAGGGTCCTGACCAGCACCTCGCCCTCGCCCGGTGGGGGGATCTCCGCGGACCGGATCTCGCCGACACCCGGCTCGGCCACCCAGAACGCGCGAGTGGGCACCGGAGCGCGGTCGTGCGCCACCCCCACCTCCTGACACAATCACCCTGATACCAACACCGGCACCCGACACGGTCGGCTGCTCCCTCGACCGGCACGCTACGACAGGGAGATCGCTGTGGCCACGCGCCCACGCCGGGACACCCGCGCGTTCGACACCGAGCTGCTGGTCGCGCTGGCCGGGCAGGTCGTGGTGCTGCTCGTGCTGACCGCGACCGTCGGCGTGGGCAGCGCGGGCTGGCTGGCCTGCTGCGTGTTCGCCGCGGTCGTCGGCTTCCTGCTGGCCATCGGCGCGCCCGCGCGTCGCGCCGCGGCGGCGGGGTCGGCCAACCGCGTCACGCTCGCCCGGGCCACGCTGGTCGGCGGGGTGACGGCGCTGGTGGCCGACCAGATCGCCGACGAGATCGCCGGCCTGCCCGACCGCCCCACCCGCACGATCGTGATGCTGGTCATCGCCTCGGTGGCGCTCGCGCTCGACCTGGCCGACGGGTACGTGGCCCGGCGCACCGACTCGGTCTCCGAGCTGGGCGCCCGCTTCGACATGGAGCTCGACTCGCTGCTCGTGCTGGTGCTCAGCGTGCTGGCCAGCCGGTCGCTGGGGCTGTGGGTGCTCGCCATCGGGCTGGCCCGTTACGTGTTCATCGCGGCGATGGCGATCTGGCCCCAGCTCAAGGGCGAGCTGCCGTTCAGCCGGGCCCGCAAGGTCGTCGCCGCCACCCAGGGCGTGGTGATGATCGGGGTGGCGGCCCCGTTCGTGCCCCGCCCGGTGGCCGCCGCGGCGGCCGCGGTCGCGCTCGTCACGCTCATCTGGTCGTTCGGCCGCGACACGGTCTACCTGCTGCGCAGGCCTGGCCCGCCGCCGGGTTGACGGCCAGCACGCAGGCCACCGGTGGGGTGAGCGGCAGCGTCTCGGTGCGGAACCCGGTGAAGCCGGCCGCGGCCAGCATCTCCCGCAGCTCCCGGCCCGCCCGGGCGGTCGTGGACGCGTCCGAGCCCGGTTGGCGCGGTTGGGCGACCAGCGCGATGCGCCCGCCCTCGCGCAGCAGTCCGCGCAGCTCGACCAGCCGCCGGACCGGGTCGGGCCAGAAGCCGATCGAGTTCACCGCGAGCGCGGCGTCGACGGGCCCGCCGAGATCGGGCAGCCGGTCCACCGCGGCCTGCCGCAGCACCACCCGCCCGTCCCGGACGGCGGCGGAGTTGCGCCGGGTGGCCTGGCGGACCATCACCGCCGAGTGGTCGACCCCGAGCACCTGGCCGCGGTCGACGCGGCGGGCCAGCTCGGCGATCGCGATCCCGGGGCCGAACCCCACCTCCAGCACCCGGTCGGTCGGCCGCACGTCGAGCAGCGTCACCACCCACCTGTTGCGCTCGCGGTTGGAGCCGCGGTGGGCGAAGAGCAGCCCGACGGCGCGGCCGAGGGGGCCGCGCGGGTGGCCGGCCTGGCGGACGAGTGCGGTGATCAGGCGGCGGCGGAGTGTCGTGGGAACCATGCCGTCTACCCAACGACCTCACGTACGCTCGAAGTCAAGATGTCCGAGAAGCTCATGACCATCGGCGAGCTGGCCCACGCCACCGGCGTGGCCGCGTCCGCGCTGCGCTACTGGGAGGGGCTCGGGCTGCTGCCCGCCCCGGCCCGCAGCTCCGGGCAGCGGCGCTACCCGGCGTCCGCCGCGCCACTGGTCGGTCGGGTCCTGCTGCTGCGCGACTGCGGCTTCACGCTCCGCGAGATCGCGGCGTTCCTGGCCAGCCGGCCCGACGAGCCCGGCGCGTGGCGCGAGCTGGCCGCGGCCAAGCTCGGCGAGCTCGACGAGCAGATCGCCCGCGCCCGGACCGCCCGCACGGCCCTCGCCCACGCGCTCGCCTGCCCCCACGAGGAGCTCGGCGAGTGCCCCACCCACGCCGGGATCGTCGACGCCCGCCTCGCCGGGGTTCCCCTGGCCGAGGCCCACCGGCACTGACCCCCCGTTCAGACCGGCGCGCCGGGGCGGTGGGCTGCTCACCGACCGGCGCGGGGGGAAGGATGGGGGAGTGGCCCGTCCCCGTGTCGTCCTGTCCGTCGCGACGTCCGTCGACGGCTGCATCGACGACACCTCGCCGCGGCGGCTGGTCCTGTCCGGACCGGCCGACCTCGACCGCGTCGACGGCGAGCGCGCCGCGGCCGACGCGATCCTGGTGGGCGCCAGCACGATCCGCCACGACGACCCGCGGCTGCTCGTCCGCTCGCCCGACCGGGTCGCGCAGCGGGTGGCGCGGGGTCTGCCGGCGCAGCCGCTGAAGGCGACGATCAGCTCCACCGGCGACCTCGACCCCTCGGCGCGCTTCTTCACCACCGGCGACCAGCCCAAGCTGGTCTATCTCCCCGCCGGCGTCGAGGCGCCGCACGGTGTGCGGGAGGTGGCCACGACCGTGCCGGCGGGCGACCCGCTCGACCCCGCGCTCGTGCTCGCCGACCTGCACGAGCGGGGCGTGCGCTCGCTGCTCGTGGAGGGCGGCACGGCGATGCACACCCTGTTCCTCACCGCGGACCTCGTCGACGAGCTGCAGTTGGCCGTCGCGCCGATCTTCGTCGGGAATGCCGGGGCCCCGCGGTTCGTCGGTGCCGGTGTGTTCCCGCACGGTCCCGACCACCGGATGAGGTTGGCCGACGTCCACCGCGTCGACGACGTCGTCGTCGCCCGCTACCTGCTCGGAGGCACCCGGTGAGCGCCGCGGGCCCGGCCGGCGCGGGCGGGCGGCTCACCGACCGCGAGTGGCTGGAGGCGACCGTCGCGCTGTCGCGCCGCTCGCCCCCCTCGCGCACGGCGTTCTCGGTCGGCGCGCTGGTCGTCGACGCCGACGGCGCGGTGCTGGCCGAGGGCTACTCCCGCCCCTACGACCCGCACGACCACGCCGAGGAGATCGCGCTGGCCGCGCTGGGCGAGGGGTGGCGGGCGCCGGCGGGCACGACGATCTACAGCTCGCTGGAGCCGTGCAGCGCGCGCGCCTCCCGGCCGCGGACCTGCACCGACCTCATCCTCGGCGCGCAGATCGGGCGGGTGGTGTTCGCCTGGCGGGAGCCGACCATCTTCGTCGAGGGCCGGGGCGCGGAGCTGCTGCGCGCCGCGGGCGTCGAGGTGGTGGAGCTGCCCGAGCTGGCCGCCCAGGTCCGCGAGGTGAACCGCCACCTGCTGGCCCGGGTGACCGAACGCGTCCGCGACGAGGGCGGCGGCGGGTAACCGCCGCGACCGGCGCCCGGGTGCGTCGCTACCCTTTCCCGGGTGTTGACCCGGATGTCGTCGCTGTTCCTCCGCACCCTTCGCGAGGACCCGGCCGACGCGGAGGTACCCAGCCACAAGCTGCTGGTCCGCGCCGGCTACGTCCGCCGCGTCGCCCCGGGGATCTACTCGTGGCTGCCGCTGGGGCTCAAGGTGCTGCGGGCGATCGAGCGGGTCGTGCGCGAGGAGATGGACGCCATCGGCGCCCAGGAGATCCACTTCCCGGCGCTGCTGCCGCGCGAGCCCTACGAGGCCACCGGGCGCTGGACGGAGTACGGGCCCAACATCTTCCGGCTCAAGGACCGCCGCGAGAACGACTACCTGCTCGGCCCGACCCACGAGGAGCTGTTCACCCTCGCGGTCAAGGGCGAGTACAGCTCCTACAAGGACTACCCGGTCGCGCTCTACCAGATCCAGACCAAGTACCGCGACGAGGCGCGGCCCCGCGCGGGGATCCTGCGCGGGCGCGAGTTCGTGATGAAGGACTCCTACTCCTTCGACCTCAGCGACGAGGGGCTGGCCGAGTCCTACCGCCGCCACCGCGACGCCTACGTGAAGGTCTTCGACCGGCTCTCGCTGCGGTACGTGATCGTCGCGGCCACCTCCGGGGCGATGGGCGGCTCGGCGTCGGAGGAGTTCCTGGCCATCGCCGAGACCGGTGAGGACACGTTCGTGCGCAGCCCCGGTGGCTACGCGGCCAACGTCGAGGCCGTCACCACCCCGGCGCCCGAGGCCCGCCCGCTCGACGGCCTGCCCGAGGCCCAGGCGCACCACACCCCGGACACGCCGACCATCGCCACCCTGGTCGACTTCCTCAACGCCAACCTCGACGGGCGCACCTTCACCGCCGCCGACACCCTGAAGAACGTGCTGGTCAAGACCCGCCGGCCGGGCACGGACGAGTGGACGCTGCTGGGCATCGGCATCCCGGGCGACCGCGAGGTCGACATGAAGCGGCTGGAGGCCGCGCTCGACCCGGCCGAGGTCGCGCTGCTCGACGAGGGCGACTTCACCCGCCACCCGTTCCTGGTCAAGGGCTACATCGGGCCGGCGGCGCTGGCCGCCAACGGCGTGCGCTACCTGGTCGACCCGCGCGTCGTCACCGGTACGGCGTGGGTCACCGGCGCGGACAAGCCCGACCACCACGTCGTCGACCTGGTCGCCGGGCGCGACTTCACCCCCGACGGCACCATCGAGGCCGCCGAGGTCCGCGAGGGCGACCCCGCCCCCGACGGCAGCGGCCCCCTGGAGGCCGCCCGCGGCATCGAGATCGGGCACGTCTTCCAGCTCGGGCGCAAGTACGCCGACGCCATGGGCCTGGACGCGCTCGGCCCGGACGGCAAGCCCGTGCGGATCACCATGGGCTCCTACGGCATCGGGGTGTCCCGGCTGGTCGCGGTGATCGCCGAGCAGAACCACGACGCGTCGGGCCTGGTGTGGCCGCGCGAGGTGGCCCCCGCCGACGTGCACGTGGTCATCGCGGGCAAGTCCGAGGAGATCGCGGCGGGCGGCGAGCGGCTCGCCGCCGAGCTGTCCGCGGCCGGGCTGCGCACGCTGCTCGACGACCGCAAGGCCTCGCCGGGGGTGAAGTTCGCCGACGCGGAGCTGATCGGGGTGCCCACCATCGTCGTGGTCGGCCGGGGGCTGGCCGGCGGCGTGGTGGAAGTCAAGGACCGCCGTTCGGGGGAGCGGACCGAGGTCGCCGTCGACGCCGTCGTCGGGGAGCTCGTCGCACTCGTGGGGGGTCGGTAGCGGTCACCCGACCGGGCATGGTCGGATGAGCGCGGCGTGAGCCGGGGGAAGGACGATCATGCGCGATGACACCATCGAGCTACCGGGGCGGGGCCCGGTGGCCGACAGGGCTCCGGCGTCGGGGGGACAGCCGGGCGACCTGACGCAGGAACTGCTGGACACCGACTGGTGGACCGACGACATGCTCGTGCGGGCGGGGATCCCCGTGCACGACGTGCCGTTCGTGAGCGTCGGGGGCGGGATCGGGTCGTTCGTCACCGTCGACTACCTGCGCATCTGCGGGGTGCCGACGTCGGCGATCAAGGTGTTCACCCAGCTGAACACCCCGTGGGAGAGCTACGAGTACCTGACGCGGGTCTCGCAGATCCCGCGCACGGAGCGGCTGCGCAGCGACTCGGCGTCCTGCCCGGACAACATCTGGGGCTTCCCCAGCTACGGCATCCGCGAGGCGTGGGCCACCAAGTCGCTCAAGCCGCTGTGGCACCTGCTGACCGAGCCGTTCCTCAACGACTACTGGACGCCCAAGGCCGGCCACGCCTTCGAGTCGATGGAGCGCGAGTACCACCGCATCGGCTACCCGGAGACCGTGGTCAAGGGCCAGGTCCGGATGGTGCGCCGGCGCATCGGCGGGGGCTACTTCACGATCCTGACCCCGCCCGAGGGTGCCACGCACACCCGGCGGATCGCCTACCGCAGCCGCTACGTGCACATCGCGGTCGGCTACCCGGGCCTGAAGTTCCTGCCCGACCTGCAGGAGTACCGGGAGAAGACCCGCGACTACGGCTCGGTCGTCAACGCCTACGAGCCGCACGAGCAGATCTACCAGCGGCTGCAGGCGGCCCCGGGCACCGTGCTCGTGCGCGGCGGCGGGATCGTGGCCTCCCGGGTGCTGCAGCGGCTCATCGACGACCGCGACCGGCTGGGCCTGCAGACCCAGATCCTGCACAGCTTCCGCACCTTCGTCACCGGCTCGCACGGCCCGCACATCTGGATGCGCCGCCGCGGCGGCGACGGGTGGGCCTACCAGGGCTTCAACTACCCGAAGTCGGTGTGGGGCGGCCAGCTCAAGGCCCGCGTGCGCAGGCTGGAGGGCCAGGACCGCGCCGATCTGTACAAGCAGTTCGGCGGCACCAACACCCCGAAGCGGCGCAATTGGCAGGAGCAGATGCGCCGCGGCCGCCAGCAGGGCTGGTACCAGGCCTTCCAGGGCGAGATCGCCAACCTGCGCCCCGGCCCGTCCGGCACCGTGCACGTGGAGCTCAAGACCGACCAGGGCCCGCGCCAGGTCCAGGTGATCGCGGTCATCGACTGCACCGGCCTGGAGGCCGACGTCCGCGAGCACCGCGTGCTGGCCGACCTGCTCGACCACGGCGGCGCCGGGCGCAACCCGCTGGGCCGCATGGACGTCGAGCGCAGCTTCGAGCTGCGCGGCACCCGCAGCGAGCCCGGGCGGATGTACCTGTCGGGCAGCGCGGCCAACGGCGGCTACTTCCCCGGCGTGGACACCTTCCTCGGGCTGCAGATCGCCGCCCAGGAGATCGCCGACGACCTTCAGACGCTCGGCTTCTGCTCGGGGCTGGGGCCGCTGCGCTCCACGTCCCAGTGGTGGAAGTGGGCCCGCGGGAAGAGGATCTGACCGTGCTCCCCACCCTGAACGGGCGGATCCAGACCCGCATCGCCACGCTGGTGGTGATCGGCGGGCTGTGGACTCTCCTGCTCACCCCGCTGCTGTCGCTCCCGGGCTCGCTCGGCGACCGCTACACGGTGACGTTCACCATCCTGCTGACGACCGTCGTGCTGGGCGTGCTCTGGGAGTTCGTCTACCACCTGATCATGCAGTTCCGCTGGGAGAAGGACTGGCCCACCGGGCTCGCCCTGATCACCGTCGTCAACGAGGGCGCGCTGGTGTGGCTGCTGCTCTCGCTGGACGCGGTGCCCGGCATCGACGGCGCGGCGGTGCCGCTCGGGGCGTTCCTGCTGCTGTTCGGGACCACGTGGCTGGTGGTCTGGCTGATGATCGTCGGCCCGATGCGGGTGCCGTTCATCCACTGGCGCTTCCGCGGCGGGAGGCTGGTCTGAGTGGACTTCGACTCCGGTAGGGCCGCGGTCGTCGCGGCCGGGCCGCCCGACGCGGTCGTCGCCCGCTGGCCCGGCATCGTCTGCGTCGCGCAGAGCGGCGACGCCGCCGCGCTGGCCCGCCTGCTCGACCTGTGCGAAGGGGTGGCCGCCGAGCCCGGCGCGGCGGCGGGGCGCACGCTGGCCCGCCGGCTGGCCATGTGGCTCAGCGGCGACGCCGGCGGCGACCTGCGCTTCGGCACCCTCGCCGTGGCCGGCGACCAGTGGGCGACGTTCCTGTCCGGGGAGGTCGAGCTCGTCGTCCCGGAGCAGGACCTCGAACTGTCGGGCGTGCAGTCCGCCGCCTGGACCGACCGGCTGCTGCCGGTGCCGGAGCGACCGGTCGCGCTGACCCTGGCCGGCGTGGCGCTGCCCCCGGACATGGTCGGCGGCGTGCACGACCTGCGGCTGGGCGTCGTCCCGGGCAGCGGTGTCGTGCTCGTCCCGGACGGGGCGGCCGTCGAGGGCGCGCCCGGCGCGGCGCCCGGTCCGGCGGTGCCGGCACCGGTGATCGCGCCGCCGGACGAGGGCCCGTTCGACGACTGGCCCCCGCTCGACGGGACGCCGCGGCACCGGCCGACCCCCGAGCCGGTCGCACAGCCGGTCGTGGCGTTCGAGGAGGGGTTCGCGCCGCCCGAGCCGCTCGAACCTGCGCACGCCGGCCCCCGGTACGTGAAACCCGACCCCGAGCCGGAGCCGCTGCCCACCGGGCACCCCGGCGTCCACGAGGCCGCCGACTGGGGCGGTTCGAGCGCGGAGCCCGAGCCCACCCACGAGCCCGCGCCGGAGCCGATGCCGGCCACCGGGGCGTACGCGGGCGACGGCGACTTCCCGGAGCGCCCGCGGTTCGACGACGGCCCGCCCGCCGGCGAACCCGCCGCGGAGCCGGCGGAACCCGAGCAACCGGAGGAGCCCGAGCGGGTCCCGGCCGGCGCGCCGGCGCCCGCCCGGGTCATCGGCCGTGACATCGGCCGCGACATCGGCCGCGACATCGGCCGCGACATCGGCCGCGACATCGGCGAGGACCCGACGACGGTCGCGCCGCCGCTCGCGCCGAGCACCCC
>NZ_JAHDTH010000330.1 GCF_018531445.1 Pseudonocardia lacus | reverse complement strand
CTGCTCGCGGCCCTGGCGCGCGGCGTCGTGCCCGTGCTGTGGTCCGACGTCGCCGACGAGCAGGTCCCGGTCGGCGCCGACGTTCCCGTGCCGCTGCTGCTCGCCGCGCCGGAACCGGCGCCGGGGACGTGGCCGCGGCCGCGGATCGACCTGCCCGCCGCCCCACTCGCACCCGCCGACCGGCGCGCCGCGCTGGCCGCGGCCCTGCCCGAGCTGGATCCTCCGACCCATCCCGTCGGGCCCGCCAGCCTCGAGCCCGGCGACCTCGCGCTCGCCGCCGCCGACGTGCGCGCCACCGGAAGCGTCGGGTGGGCCGCGCTGGCCGAGCGGGTCGACGCCCGGACCACCGACGCCGTCCCGCCCGGCGCCGAGCTCGTGCATCCGCGCGCGTCCTGGTCGGACTTGGTGCTGCCGGCCGACCGGACCGCCCAGCTGCGCGAGGCCGTCGACCGGATGCGGGCGCAGGACCGGGTGCTCGACGCCTGGGGCCTGGCCCGCGGCCGGACGGGGCTGCGCGGCCTGCGGCTGCTGTTCGCCGGCCCGCCGGGCACGGGCAAGTCGCTGGCCGCCGAGGTCGTCGCCGCCGAGCTGGGCCGCGACCTGCTCGTCGTCGACCTGTCCCGCCTGGTGTCCAAGTGGCTCGGCGAGACCGAGAAGAACCTCGCGGCGGTGTTCGACGCGGCCGAGCGCGGCGGCGCGGCGCTGCTGTTCGACGAGGCCGACGCGCTGTTCGGCAAGCGCACGGAGGTGGGCGACGCCCGCGACCGCTACGCCAACCTGGAGACGGCCTACCTGCTCGGCCGTCTGGAACGGTTCGAGGGCGTCGCCGTGCTCGCCACGAACCTGCAGCAGAACATGGACGTCGCGTTCGCGCGCCGGCTGGAGTTCGTGGTGACGTTCGACCCGCCGGACGAGGCCGCCCGGCTCGCGCTGTGGCGCGCGCACCTGCCGCCGGCGGCACCGCTGGCCGACGACGTCGACCTCGCCACCGTCGCCGCGCTCTACGACCTCTCGGGAGCGCTGATCCGCAACGCGGCGCTGGCCGCGGCGTTCCTCGCCGCCGCCGCGCCCGCCGAGGAGCGCGTGATCACCGCCGCCCACCTCACCCACGCGATCCGGCGCGAGCACGTCAAGGCCGGACTGTCCTTTCCGGGCCCCGTGCCGGGCGCAATCGCCGCACCGCCGAGCCGAAGGGAGCCATCATGACGACGGCAACCCCCACCGCAGCGCCCACCGCCGACCCGCCGGCCACCCCGGTGGAGGCCCGCACCGCGGAACGCGACCGGTTGAGCACCGCGGTCACGGCCGCGGGGGAGCGGCTCACGGCGCTGCAGGCCGCGCTCGACGCCGCGCGGGCGCTGCTCGCCGGCGCGACCGCCGAGGTCGCCGCGCAGGACCAGGAGGCCTCGCGGCTGCAGCAGCAGTTGACCGCGGCCACCACCGGTCCCGAGCGGCACCGCATCGAGCTCGAGCTCGACGCCACCGCCGTGCGCCGGATCCGCGCGCTGCGGCGGCGGGTCGACGCCGCGGAGACGGTGGCGGGCACGACGGCGGAAGTCACCCGGCTGGGCGCGACCGCGGGCGCGCTCGCCGCGGAGCTGACCACGGCCGAGGCCGCGCTGGTCCAGGCGACGACTGACGCCGCCGACGCCGCGGCGATCCGCGCGGGCCTGGACGCGACGGTCACCGCGGTCACCGCCGGGGTCGTGGCCCTCGCGCCGCGGCTGCAGCTGGCCAGGGCGCAGCTGGACGTCCTGCTGGGCTCGACCGGCATGCGGACGGGGCTCGCCACCCGGCTCGGCGCGGTCGCGGCCGAGGACGCCGCCCGGCGCGCGGCGCTCGCCGCGGCGGAGGAGGCGGTGCGTACGGCCGAGACGGAGCGGGCCCCGGCCGACGGCGCCCTCGCGGCGGCGATCGCGCGGCACGACCGAGCCCTCGCTGCCATCCGTGACGCGCAGGCCGCGCCGCAGCGCCTCACCGACGCGACGACCGCGGTGGAGGCGGTCCTGGCGCTGCCCGCCCTGCCCGACGGCGAGCAGGCGGCCATCAAGGCGGCCGCGGAGGGCACCGACGACCCCGCGGTGATCCCGGTCCAGCCGCCCGCCACGGACCTGGAGAACTGGGCGATCAAGATCCCGGCGACCGTGCTGGCGGCGGCCCTCGCACTGATCGACGCCGAGGCCGTGCTGGACGACCTCGCGGCACTCGACGCGACCGCCCTGCTCGCGGAGCTCAACGCCGCCGAGGCCGCCTACGTCGCGGCGCTCGTCGCGCAGCTCGCGGCCGCCCAGAACCGGGAGGCCGCCGCGGCGGCCGCTGCCGGCGCGCGTGACGAGGTCGCCACCCACGAGGAGACGGCCGCCGACCGGCGCGCCCTCGCGGTGAGCGGGAGCTGACATGACCGCGTCCGGCTCGGCCCCGCTCGCGGCGGCGCTCGAGGTCGACCCCTTCACCTCCCTCGCGGTCCACTTCGGGATGCTGCTCGGGGTGGCCGACTTTCAGGTCCTCGCCGCCAACCCACGCGGCAAGCTGGCCCTGCACCAGGCGTGGCAGCACGGCAAGGGCGTCGCCTGGGGCTACCCGGTGCGCGTCGACGCGGCCGCCGCGGAGCTCGTCGTCGGCCCCGGTCTCGCCACGGACGGGCTCGGCCGCGAGGTCGCCTCGGACGTCGACCAGTGCCTGGACGTGCCGGCGTGGCTCGACCAGCAGGTGGCGGCGAAGGCCGTCGTGCCCCGCGGGGACGGGCTACGCCGGACGGTCGACGCGCAGCTCGTGCTGCGCCACGAGGCATGCCTGACGCGCCCGGTCCCGACGGTCGGATCCACGTGCGGGCAGGGCACCGAGAACCCCGGCTTCTCCCGGGTCCGCGAGCTCGCCCGGCTCGACCTGCGCCCCTACACCACCAGGCCCTGCCCGCCGCCCGACCCGTTCGCGCCGCTGCGCGCGCTGGTGCGCGACGGCACCCTGCCCACGGGCGTCGAGCCGAGCGGGAGCCGGCTCACCGACCTGCGTGCGGTCGCCGCGCGGGTCGTCGCCGCGCTTGGGCCGCCGGGGGTGCTGCCGCCACATCCCGCGGGCAGCACGCGACTGTTCCCCGAGGACGAGCCCGGCGAGATCGTGCTGGCCGACCTGCCCGGCCTGACCGTGGTCGCCGAGACGGGGCGGTGGCGGCTGGAGGCGCCGACCGTCGACCTCTCGGTGCGGCGCGTCCACGTCCCCCCGCAGGTGATCGCCGAGCTGCTCGCCGAGCTGGCCGGCTGCTGCGGGTGCGGCGACGACGCCACCGACGCGGGCGGCCCGCGGGTGGTCTGCATCGAGCGCTCCGGCCGCAGCGTCGTGGTCGAGCTCGACGGCCCGGTCGTACCGGGCACGGTAGGGCCGGCCCTGGAGCTGCGCTCCTTCGACGCGTCGGCGGCCGAACCGGCGTGGAGCGACCCGGCCGTCGTCACGGTCACCTTCGATGACCCGCAGACGCTGCGGTTCGACCTGCCCACCCCGCCGACCGCCGACCTCAGCCACCGGCTGGTGCTGCGCGGCACCGGACCCACACCGCTGGTCGGGCTGGTCGACGGCCGCCCCGTGCCGCTCGCGGGCGGGCTCGGCGACCCGCCCGGCTCGATCTCCGACGGCCACGACGTCACCCACCTCTTCCGCGCGGCAGGGAGCGCATCATGACGATCACCGGACCTGTGTCCCCGATCGGCGCTCAGGACACGGTCGTGATCGACGACGGCCCCGGGGTGGCGTTCGTGCCCGCCGCGGCCCCGCTGATCGGCCTCAACTACTTCGACGGCCGCTTCCTGCGCGCCGACGACCTCAACCTCGAACGGCGCGGCCAGCGAACCTACGCCGACCTGTCCAACCAGGCGCGGGGGACCGGCGTCGTCGCGGGGTTCGACCTGACCGAGCGCGACGGTGCAAGCCTGTCTCTGACCCCCGGGCTGGCCGTGGACCCGCAAGGCCGGGTGCTGCACCTGCCCGTCGCCGTGCCGGTCACGGTCCGGGCCCTGCTCGACGCCTCCGGTGTGCCGGTGGCCGGGGCCACCGCGCCGTCCGAGAGCGCTACCGCGGCCTTCGCACCGTGCGAGGCGGCCGCCGCGGCGCCGCCCGCGACCACCACCGCCGACGGCTCGGACCTATTCCTGGTCTGCCTCGCCCACGCGAGCGGGCTCTGCGGGCAGGCCGAGGTGCTCGGCCGGCTCTGCGACGGAGGCTGCACGACGGCGGCCGACCGACCTTACGTCGTGGACGGGGTGCGGCTCCTGCTGCGCCCGCTCGACCTGACCCTCGACCCGGGCACCGTCGCACCCGGCGTGACGTCGGAGGCACAGCTGCGCTCGCGGGTGGCGGCGGCCTACTTCGCCCGCGAGTTCGCCGACGCGCGCACCCAGCTCTCGAAGGCCGGACTCGAGGGTGCCGTCTGGTCGGCGGGTGCCCCCGCCTCCGGCGGGGACATCGTCCCGATCGGCGTGCTCGGCTGGAACGGCTCGACCATCACCTTCCTCGACACCTGGACGGCGCGACGCGAGCTGATCGATCCCGCGCCGTCGCGCTACTGGGCCGGGCGGGTCGAACAGCGCCCGTGGTCGGTGTTCCTGGCGCAGGTCCTGCAGTTCCAGAGTCACATGACCACGCAGCCCCCGCAGGTCCCGTCCCCCGCGCTGCCACCGCGGATCCTGCTCGAGCGTGGCCTCGTGGAGCTGCCGCCCGCCGGCTACCTCGCCGTCGACCCGGACCGCCCCGACCTGCGTGGCCAGGTGCAGGACCTCGTGGGACCGGGCGTCGCGCTGCGGCTGTGCGCGGTGCCGCGCGACCAGGTCCCGCGCGAGCTGGAACGGGCCCAGCACCTGGAGCGGATCTCGCTGCTCCGCGCCGCGCAGGGCCGCCCACCCGAGGAGGTCGACGTCCTGGTACCCGACGGCTCCGTCGTCGCGGTGCCGGCCCGGCGGACCGGGCTCGGCTTCGCCGTGGACGCGACGGTGGGCGAGCCACCGCTCGACGGGAACACCCGTGCCCTGCCGCTGGTCGGCGCGGCGCGCGTCGGCGACGGTCCGGGAGTCGAGCTGCGGCTCGCGGTGGGCGCCACCGGCAGCGCGCTGGCCCCCTTGATCGTAGGGCTGGTCAACACGATCCTCGACCCGTCCGCGATCGGGCCGGAGCTGACCGGCCGGCGCCCCCGACCCGGCGGGCCGGACGTGGGGCTGCTGCGGGTGTTCGCCGAGGCGGCCGTCACCGAGGCGGCGCGCCGGCGCGCCGGCGCGAGCACCAC
>NZ_JAHDTH010000329.1 GCF_018531445.1 Pseudonocardia lacus | reverse complement strand
GACGACCCGGTCGACCCCGGCGCCGTCGCCGCGCTCGCCGCCGCGCGTCGCGCAGGCGTCCGCCCGGTGGTGCTCACCGGCGCCGGGCCGGGCGTCGCTGCGTCGCTCGCCGAGCGCCTCGGCGCCGATCCCGGCGACGTCGTCCCCGAACCCGTCCCCGGGGCGGGCGGCGAGGTCGTGCGGCTGCTGCGGGCCAAGGGCGCGCTGGTCGCGGGCACCGTCCCGGGCGGCGGAGCGCTCGACCTGCCGGCGGTCGGCGGGGCGAGCGGGCTCGTCGGCGCCCTGCTGCTGGCCCGCCGCGCGCGGGGGGTCCACACCGCCGTGGGGGTGCTGACCTCGGGCGTCGCGCTCGTCGGCGCCGGGGCGGTGGCCGCCGGGCTGCTGCCGCCGGTGCTCGCTCCCGTCGTCCCGCTGGTCGGGATCGCGCTGGTGGTGACGGGGTGGTCGGCCGTGGCCGCGTTCGACGGCGACGCCGCGATCCGGGCGCGGGGCGCGACCGCGCGCACCGGCTGGGCCGCAGCCGACCGAGCTACCTGCGGGTAAGGTGAGCGCGGGTGCCCGCGAACGCGTGGGCCCGAGGAGGTGCGACCGCATGACCGAGGCGCCGACCGCCGCCCCCCGCGGCGGCCGCCTGTCCCGCGCCGCACGCCGGGCGCAGCTGCTCGTCGCGGCCCGCGACGTCTTCTCCGCGCAGGGCTACCACGCGGCCGCGATGGACGACATCGCCGAGCGGGCCGGGGTCAGCAAGCCGGTGCTCTACCAGCACTTCCCCGGCAAGCTGGACCTCTACCGCGCCCTGCTGAGCACCTACGCCGACGACCTCGTCGACCGCGTGCGCACGGCGCTGGCCTCCACCTCCGACAACGGCGAGCGCGTGCACGCCGCGGTCTCGGCCTACTTCGACTTCGTGGCCGGCGAGGGCGGCGCCTTCCGGCTGATCTTCGAGTCCGACCTGCGCAACGAGCCGGAGGCGGCCGCGGTGGTCGAGCAGGCCTCCGAGCGCTGCATCGACGCCATCGCCACCGCGGTCACCCACGACGCCGGCATCGACTGGGCCCGCGCCCGGCTGCTGGCCGTCGGCCTGGTCGGGCTGAGCAGGCTCAGCGCCCAGCACTGGATGACCTCCGACCGCGAGGTGCCGCGCGAGGAGGCCGTGCAGCTCATGTCCGCGCTGGCCTGGCGCGGGATCGCCGGGTTCCCGCTGGTCGGCGAGCAGCCCGGCAGCTAGCCGGCGCTGCGCACCAGCTCACCGATCCGCGCCAGCACCCCGGGCACCCGCTCCACCGGCAGCATGTGCCCCGCGCCGGGGAACACCGTCAGCCGCGCCCCGGGCAGCGCATCGGCGATCCGGCGGGCCGCCGCCACCGGCGTCAACCGGTCGCGGTCGCCGGCCAGCACCGCCGTCGGCGTGGAGGCGTACGCGGCCAGCGCCGCGTCGCGGTCGTGCTCGTCGAGCGTCGCCCGGAACCCGGCCACCGTCTGCGGCCGGCACGCGGCCACCGCCTCGACGGTCAGCCGGCGGGCCCGGGGGTCGGGGTGCGCGCCGAGCAGGAGCCAGCGCATCGCCGGGGACAGCAGCCACGGCGGACCCATCGCCGGGCGCCTCGACCTGGCCGGCAGGTCGCGCAGGCGGCGGTCTACCGAGCGGGCCAGCGCGGCGCCCCGCTCCGAGAGGCCGAACGTGGTGCGCGCGAGACCGCCGCTGGCCGTCGCGACGAGGGCGAGACCGGCCGCGCGGGCGGCCACGTCGGGGTGCTGCTCGGCCAGCGCCATGAGCGCCATGCCGCCCATCGAGTGCCCGGCCAGCACGAGCGGGCCCTCGGGCGCCGCCGCCGAGACGACGTGGGCGAGGTCGTCGGCGAGCCGGGCGATGGTCATCGTCTCCGGCGGAACCGCGTCGGAGCGGCCGTGGCCGCGGTGGTCGTAGCGCACGACCCGCGGCGGGCAGGGCCCGCGCAGCAGACCGGCGGCGACCGGGCCCCAGGTGCGGGAGTCGAGCGTCCAGCCGTGGGACAGCACGACCGTCGCCGCGGCGTCCGCCGGCCCTTCGACCCGGACGGCGAGCCGCACGCCGTCGTCGGTGGTGACGCGCTGATCAGTACCTCGATCAGTGCCCCGACCAGCGCTGTCAGCGCTGTCAGCGCCGTCGACGTCGGCCATCCCGCTCCCCTCGGACCGATCGGAGCTGTCCGGTCGGTCCGAGGGTACGGGCGTCAGCCGATCGCGAAGCCCACGCGACGGGCGTCGTCGGGAGCGATCTCGACGTAGGCGATCTGGTCGCCGCGCACCAGGTAGCGGCGGCCCTTCTCGTCGGTGAGCCGGAGCAGTCCGTCGCCCGAACCGCCGAGCGCGCTGTCCACCAGTCGCTGGACCTCGTCCGGCGTCTGGTCGCTGGACACCACGAGCTCGCGCGCGCTCTCCGCGATGCCGATCTTGACCTCCACCGGTGAACCTCCCGGGTCACGTTCGTCGAACTGGCTCGTCCTCGCTGGTTGCCCAGCCCGCCCCAGGCTAGTGGAGCCGGGCGCGCGGGGCCGCCACGGGCGGTCAGCCCTGGGCGAACCACCCCACGCCGACGGGATCGGGCGACCGGATCAGGTGAGCCCGAGGCTGGCCATCCGCTTGCCGTGGTTGGACTGCAGCCGCCGGATCAGCTGGGCGATGCCGGACAGGTCCCCGGAGCCGGAGACGATGAAGTCGGCCAGCTCGTCGCGCTCGGCCACGATGTGCTGGGCCTGCGTGACGGCCTCGCCGAGCAGCCGCCTGCCCCACAGCGCGAGCCGGTCGTGGACCTGGCGGTTGGCCTCGCAGGCGGCCCGCACCTCCCGCTCGGCGAACGCGCTGTGCCCGGTGTCGGCGAGCACCTGCTGCACCAGTGCGCCGGTCGCGCCGGGCAGCCAGCCGGCGATCTCGCGGTAGAAGTCGGCCGCGAGCCCGTCGCCGACGTAGGCCTTGACCAGCGACTCCAGCCAGCTGCGCGGCGCGGTCGAGTGGTGGTAGGAGTCCAGCGGGCGCACGAACGGCATCATCGCGTCCTCGACCGGGACGCCGAGCCCGCTCAGGTGCTCCTCCAGCAGCCGGAAGTGCCCGATCTCGGCGGCCGCCATCGCGGACAGGGCCGCCCGGCCGGTCAGCGTGGGCGCTGCCCTGGCGTCCTCCGCCAGCCGGTCGAACGCCGAGAGCTCCCCGTAGGCCAGCAGCCCGAGCAGGTCGACGGTGGCCTGCCCCGCTCCGGCGGGCTCCGCCGCCCGCGCAGTCGTCATGCCGGGAGCGTAGGCCAGCACCCGGTCCGGTGAAGGGCGGAACGGACACGAGCGCTCCGCCACCCGGTCGAGTGCGCCCGACCTCACCGACCCGTCCGGCCACGCCTGCTGACCCGGCGCCGGTTCCCGGGTAGGATGACGCGTGTCGCAGCATCCGATCGGGTGCGCGCATACCCGCGGTCTCCCGACCGGCCGACCCGCTCCGGGCCCCGGCCAGACCGGAACCGCAACGACATGGTGCGTACGGCGCCTCGTCGGTTCTCCCGCCAGGCCCGCTCCCGCGACGGCCGGTGGTCCGAGGAACCGGCCCCGGCACCTGCGCGGAGAGAGGCGATCATCCTGTCCGTCGAGAACGACACCCCCGAGAACCCCGACAACTCCACAGAGGCCGGTCCCGCGACCGCCGAGACCGCCACCGCGGTCGACGCCGCCGCGGTCGACCCCACTGTCGAGGCGGCCCCCGCCGACGACATCGTCGAGGCCCACCCGCTGCAGGCCGGTGCCCCCGTCCGGGAGGACTCCCCCACCTTCGCCGAGCTGGGCGTGCGCCCCGAGATCGTCAAGGCCCTCGCCGAGGCCGGCATCGTGCGCACGTTCGCGATCCAGGAGCTCACCCTGCCGCTGGCGCTGGCCGGCGACGACATCATCGGCCAGGCCCGCACCGGCATGGGCAAGACGCTGGGCTTCGGCGTCCCGCTGCTGCAGCGCGTCGTCCCGCCGGCCGAGCAGCCCGCCGCGAACGCCGAGGGCGAGGCCGCCGACCGCACCAAGGACGTGCCGCAGGCGCTCGTCGTGGTGCCGACCCGCGAGCTGTGCGTGCAGGTCGCCAAGGACATCGCCGACGCCGGCAAGCACCTCGGCATCCGGGTCACCGCCATCTACGGCGGCCGCGCCTACGAGCCGCAGCTGGCCGCGCTCCGCAAGGGCGTCGACGTGGTCGTCGGCACCCCGGGTCGGCTGCTCGACCTCGCCGAGCAGCGCCACCTGGTGCTCGGGCGGGTCAAGGCGCTCGTGCTCGACGAGGCCGACGAGATGCTCGACCTCGGCTTCCTGCCCGACGTCGAGCGGATCATGCGGATGCTGCCCGAGCAGCGCCACACGATGCTGTTCTCGGCCACCATGCCGGGCCCGATCATCACGCTGTCGCGCACGTTCCTGACGCAGCCGACGCACATCCGCGCCGAGGAGTCCGACCAGGGCTCCATCCACGAGCGCACCCGCCAGCTGGTCTACCGCGCGCACGCGATGGACAAGGTCGAGCTGCTCACCCGCGTGCTGCAGGCCGACGGTCGCGGCCTGACCATGATCTTCGCCCGGACCAAGCGCACCGTGCAGCGGGTCGCCGACGACCTGGCCGACCGCGGGTTCGCGGCCGCCGCGGTGCACGGCGACCTGGGCCAGAGCGCCCGCGAGCAGGCGCTGCGCGCGTTCCGCTCCGGCAAGATCGACGTGCTGGTCGCCACCGACGTGGCCGCCCGCGGCATCGACGTCACCGACGTCACCCACGTGGTCAACTACCAGTGCCCGGAGGACTCCAAGACCTACGTGCACCGCATCGGCCGCACCGGCCGCGCGGGCAAGGAGGGCGTGGCGGTCACCCTGGTCGACTGGGACGAGATGCCGCGCTGGAAGATGGTGAGCGACGACCTCGGGCTGGGCATCGACGAGCCGGTCGAGACGTACTCCACGTCCGACCACCTGTTCACCGACCTCGCCATCCCCACCTCGGCCACCGGCCGGCTGCCGCGCTCGAAGCGCACCCGCGCCGGCCTGGAGGCCGAGTACGTCGACCCCGAGCTCGACCACGGCGGCCGCAAGCGCGGCGACAAGCGCACCACCGGGCGCGACCGCAAGCGCCCCGAGGACGACGTGGTGGCCCCGCGCCGGCCGCGTCGCGAGCGCACCCGCACCCGCAGCCGCGGCGGGGTGAGCGTCGCGGGCGAGGGCACCGAGTCGGCGACCCAGGACAACGGCACCGCCACGGCGGAGGCAGCCCCGGCCGGGTCCGACGGCCCGGAGCCCGGCTCCGCCACCAACGGCGCCAACCCGCGGCCCGAC
>NZ_JAHDTH010000328.1 GCF_018531445.1 Pseudonocardia lacus | reverse complement strand
TCCTGGGGTTGTGTGTGGGTGCCGTCAGACAGCTCCACACCACACCGGGAGGTCCTCGCCTATCAAGATCAGCTAGATCGTGTCGTCACATGATCTCGACCAACGTCTCCGGTCAGTACAGCTAGCCGACCGCCGGCAGGTGCTCCCCGAACGCCCGCAGCAGCGCGGCCTTCGGGCGGGCGCCGGTCAGCCGGGCGACGACGGCGCCGTCGCGGTAGAGGTTCAGCGTCGGCATCCCCAGCACGCCGTAGGCGGAGGCGGTGCGCGGGTTCTCGTCCACGTCGAGCTGGGCGACGACGACGCGCCCGGCCAGCTCGCCGGCCAGCTCGCGCAGCACCGGCTCGATCATCCGGCAGGGCGGGCACCAGGACGCGGTGAACTCCAGCAGCACCGGCAGCTCGGAGCGCAGCACGAGCTCGTCGAACGTGGCGTCGGTGACGCGGACCAGGGACTCGGTGGTGGTCATCCGGACTCCTCAGCAGGTCAGGTGGCAGCGCGGGGCGGGAGCGTCGAGCTGGTCGGCCAGCTCGGCGCGGACCGCGCGCAGGCGGTCGATCAGGTCGTCGACCTCGGCGAGCTTGCGTAGCTGCACGGCGCGGGCGTCGGGGCAACTGGTGCCGGTGGGGTGCCCGGCGCGCAGGCAGTCGAGGAAGGGGCGGGTCTCCTCCAGCGCGAAGCCGAGCTCGACCAGGTCGCGGATCTCGGCGAGCAGCCGCAGGTCGGCCTCGTCGTACTCGCGGTAGCCGTTCGCCCGTCGCCGGGCCGGCAGCAGGCCCAGCTCCTCGTAGTGGCGCAGGGTCCGGGTGCTCACCCCGGCCCGCTCGCTCAGCTCGCCGATCCGCACCCCACCGACGCTAGACCTTCACGTCCACGAGAACGCCAGCTCGAACCCCCGTCGAGAACGACGTTGTCGTCCGTTGGACCGGTCCACAATCACGACAACTTCGTTCTCGACGGGAGGGGGCTCAGGGGGGTGGGAGCTCGCCGGAGCCGCGGCGGACCAGGGTCGTGGGCACCAGCCGGGTCCGCGGCGGGCCGGCGTCGCCGGCGATGCGGGAGAACAGCAGCCCGGCCGCGATCCGCCCGATGGCCGCCGGGTCCTGCGCCACCACCGTGACGCCGGGCGAGAGCAGATCGGCCAGCGGGAAGTCGTCGAACCCGACCAGGGCGACCACGTGCTCCAGGCCCATCCGGCGCAGTGCCCGCACCGCGCCGACCGTCACCATGTTCTGCGCGGTGAACAGCGCCGTCGGCGGCCGCGGCCCGGACAGCAGCGCGGTGACCGCGCCGTCGGCGTCGGCCGGGGTGCGCAGGTCGTGCACCACGAGCCGCGGGTCGACCGGCGCGCCCGCCGCCGCCAGCCCGTCGCGGTAGCCCTCGAACCGCCGGCGCGCGGTGTCGATGGACGGCCGGTCGCCCAGGAAGGCGACGCGCCGGTGCCCCGCCGCGGCCAGGTGGCGCAAGCCGTCGCGGGCGCCGAGGACGTTCGTGGAGACGACCGAGTCGACGTCGAGGTTGCGGGCGGGCCGGTCGACGCAGACGACCGCGGTGCCGGCGCGGACCTCGGCGGCCAGGTGGGACTGGTCGTCGCCGGCCGGGGCGAGCAGCAGGCCGTCGACGTGGCGGGCGCCGAACTCGCGGACGAACCCGCGCTCGCGCCCGGGGTCCTCGTCGAGACTGGCGGAGAAGACCACCACGCCCCGGGGCACGGCCTCGTCCTCGACGGCGCGGGCCAGCGCGGCCGAGAACGGGTTGGCCACGTCCTCCAGCAGCAGCGCGATCGTGGCCGTACGGCGGTCGGTGCGGCGCAGCACGCGGGCCCCCGGGTGGGGCCGGTAGTCGAGGGCCTCCACCGCCGACCGCACACGCGCGGCCAGCTGCGGCGAGACGCCGGGTTCGTCGTTCACGACCCGGGAGACGGTCTTGAAGCTGACGCCGGCGCGCGCGGCCACGTCGCGCATCGTCGGCCTGCGCGCGCGGTCCACGAGGGCCTCCACGGGAGGAGCATTCCATGGTCGACATCGTTGTCAAGATCGCATGCCGCGTAATCGATTCGTTATTGATCGAGTTCACGTCCACGCTTGTGAGTGACGGTATCGGCGGTCACAGTCTCCTGACAACGTTGTCCGCACGGCCCCTGTCGACGATGACGAAAGGTCGCAGCTGATGAGGAATGCCCGGACAGCCCTGCGCCGCGGGGGCGCACTCGCCGCCGGCCTGCTCGCCGCCGCCGCGCTCACCGCGTGCGGTGGCGACAGCGGCGCCGGTGGCGGAGACCGCCCGATCGTCGGCCTGATCACCAAGACCGACACCAACCCGTTCTTCGTCAAGATGAAGGAGGGCGCCCAGCGCGCCGCCGACGCCCAGGGCGTCGAACTGCAGAGCTTCGCCGGCAAGCAGGACGGCGACAACGAGGCCCAGGTGCAGGCCATCGAGACGCTGATCTCGGCGGGCGCGGCCGGCTTCCTGATCACCCCGAGCGACTCCAAGGCGATCGTGCCGGCGCTGGACAAGGCCCGCCAGGCCGGCCTGCTGGTCATCGCGCTGGACACCCAGACCGACCCGCCCGACGCCGCGGACGCCACGTTCGCCACCGACAACTTCCAGGCCGGGCTGCTCATCGGGCAGTGGGCGAAGGCCAAGTTCGAGGCCGCCGGCACCGAGGCCCGGATCGCGCTGCTCGACCTCAACGCCAACCAGGTCTCCGTCGACGTCCAGCGCGACCAGGGCTTCCTGCAGGGCTTCGGCATCGACGTCGGCGACGAGGCCGTCATCGGCGACGAGTCCGACCCGCGCATCGTCGGCCACGACGTCACCGACGGCGCCGAGGAGGGCGGGCGCACGGCGATGGAGAACCTGCTGCAGACGGACCCGACGATCAACCTCGTCTACACGATCAACGAGCCGGCCGCGGCCGGCGCCTACGAGGCGCTCAAGGCGGCCGGTCGCGAGGGCGACGTGACGATCGTGTCCGTCGACGGCGGCTGCCCGGGCGTCGAGGCCGTCAAGTCCGGCCAGATCGGCGCCACCTCCCAGCAGTACCCGCTGGTCATGGCCCAGCAGGGGGTCGAGGCGCTGGCCGCGTTCGCCAAGGACGGCACCAAGCCGGAGGCCACCGCGGGCAAGGACTTCACCGACACCGGGGTCAACCTGATCACCGACCAGCCGCAGTCCGGGGTGACCGCGAAGGACACCGCGTTCGGCGCCGAGAACTGCTGGGGCTGAGCGTGAGCACCGCCACCGGCTTCGAGCAGCGCCGCTCGACCTCGCCCGTCGAGCGCGTGCAGCACGTGCTGCACGCCAACCCGATCCTCGGCCCGCTGGCCGTGCTGGTCCTGGCGATCCTGGTGTTCGCGGTGGTCAGCGGCCGGTTCCTGTCCGCGGCCAACCTCGGGCTGGTGCTCGCCCAGGTCACCGTGATCGCCACCCTGGCCCTGGGCCAGACGCTGGTCATCCTGACCGCCGGCATCGACCTGTCGGTCGGCGCCATCGCGGTGTTCTCCTCGATCCTGATGGCGAACATGGCCACGAAGCTGGGCCTGCCCGGCGTGGTCTCGCTGCTGGTCGGGTTCGTGCTGGGCACCGCGATGGGGGCGCTGAACGGCCTGCTGGTCACCCGGCTCAAGCTGCCGCCGTTCATCGTCACCCTCGGCACGTTGAGCATCTTCTTCTCGCTCAACTCGGTCATCTCGCGCAGCGAGACCGTCCGCGGCGCGGACATGCCGGCGATCATGACCTGGACCGGCGAGACGTTCTCCCTCGGCGGTTTCCGGATCACCTACGGCTCGATCCTCATGCTGCTGCTGTTCGCGTTCTTCTTCTACGCGCTCGGGCACACCGCGTGGGGCAAGCACGTCTACGCCACGGGCGACGACATCGAGGCCGCCCGCCTGGCCGGCATCCGCACCGACCGGGTGCTGCTGTCGGTCTACACGGTGGCCGGGCTGATCTACGCGGTCGGCGCCTGGATCCTGATCGGCCGGCTGGCCTCGGCCAGCCCGAACGTCGGCGTCGAGTACAACCTCGACTCCATCACTGCCGTGGTGCTCGGCGGCACCAGCCTCTTCGGCGGGCGCGGGCTCGTGCTGGGCACGCTGGTCGGGGCGCTGATCGTCGGCGTGTTCCGCAACGGGCTGCAGCTGGGCGGCGTCGACGTCGTCTGGCAGGGCTTCGCGATCGGCCTGCTCGTCCTGGTGGCCGTGGCCATCGACCAGTGGATCAGGAAGGTGCGCGCATGACGGCGGAGTCCCTGGAGAAGGAGGACCGGCCCACCGCGGTGCGCGAGCCGGTGCTGCAGGCCAAGGGCCTGGTCAAGCGGTACGGGCCGGTCACCGCGATCGCCAGCGGCGACCTGGAGCTCTACCCGGGCGAGATCCTGGCCGTGATCGGCGACAACGGGGCCGGCAAGACCAGCCTGATCAAGGCGCTGTGCGGGGCGCTCATCCCGGACAGCGGGCAGATCCTGCTCGACGGGCGCGAGGTGCGCTTCCGCAACCCGATGGACGCCCGCCGCGCCGGCATCGAGACCGTCTACCAGTCGCTGGCCGTCGCGCCCGGCCTCGACATCGCCGACAACCTGTTCCTCGGCCGCGAGGAGCGCAAGCCCGGCATCCTCGGCTCGGTGTTCCGCATGCTCGACCGCAAGCACATGCGGGAGGAGGCGAAGCGGCACATGAGCGAGCTGGGCATCGCCACCCTGCAGAACATCGGGCAGGCCGTGGAGAGCCTGTCCGGCGGACAGCGCCAGGGCGTGGCCGTGGCGCGGTCGGCGGCGTTCGGCAGCAAGGTCGTCATCCTCGACGAGCCGACGGCCGCGCTCGGGGTCAAGGAGGGCAACCGGGTGCTGCAGCTCATCCGCGACGTCCGCGACCGCGGCCTGCCGGTCATCCTGATCAGCCACAACATGCCGCACGTGTTCGAGGTCGCCGACCGCATCCACATCCAGCGGCTGGGCCGGCGGGTCGCGGTGATCACCCCGGAGTCGCACTCGATGTCCGAGGCGGTGGCGATCATGACCGGGGCCGCGGAGCCCTCGCCGCCGGTGGCCTGACCCGGTGACGGGAGTCGGGTGCGGCCCACGACGAACGCGGGCCGCACCCGGCGCCGGACGCCCGATCGAGCTGAACGCCGTCAGTCGTAGACGGCGGCGAGCCACCACCGGTCGTCGCGGACGGTCAGCAGGTAGGCGGCGCCGTCGTCGCAGAGCACCTGCACCCGGCCGGTGGGCCGGCTCTCCCCCGCCCACCAGCGCTGCTGCACCGGCCACGGGCCCGCCCACCCCGCCACCGCCCGGTCGCCGCGCGGGGCGTCGAGGGCCAGGCGCGCGGGCGGCGCCGACAGCCGGTCGGGCTCGATCAGCCGGACCGGGTGACCCTCGCCGTCGACCACCCCGACCGGCACCGGCTGCGGGAGCACCGTCGCCGGGGAGGGCGCGGGCAGGCGCCCGGGCCAGGGCGGCGGCGGCTCCCGCAGGGGCGCGCTCGGGGT
>NZ_JAHDTH010000327.1 GCF_018531445.1 Pseudonocardia lacus | reverse complement strand
CACCGCGCGCCACCGCCGAGCCGGTCGCGGCGGGCGGGTCACTGGCCGGCGTCGCCACCCCCGACGACGGCACCCGGCTCAGCCCCGAGCGGGTGTGGGACGAGGCGGGACGCCCGACCGGCCCGGCCGCCCCCGACCGCGCCTACACCCCGCACGAGGTGGCCGCCGGGCGCCACCTGGTCGACGTCCACGACGGGCTGCGCGCCGAGCTGGCCCGCCTGCGCGACATCGCCGACCAGGTCGCCGCCGGCGCGATGGACCCCGGCACCGCCCGCTCCCACCTGCAGACCATGACGCTGCGCCAGAACAACTGGACCCTGGGCGCCTACTGCGAGTCCTACTGCCGGATCGTCACCACCCACCACACCATCGAGGACCAGAGCCTGTTCCCGCACCTGCGCCGGGCCGAGCCGGCGCTGGTCCCGGTCGTCGACCGGCTCGCCGAGGAGCACGTCGCCATCCACGGCGTGATCGAGCGGGTCGACCGCGCGCTGGTGGCGCTGGTGACCGCGCCCGACGGGATGAAGGACCTGCGCGCCGCCATCGACCTGCTCACCGACACCCTGCTGTCGCACCTGTCGTACGAGGAGCGCGAGCTGGTCGAGCCGCTGGCCCGCCTCGGCTTCCGTTGATCGCCGCGGCCGACCCCTGCGAGCATGGCGCGCTGTGGGACTCGCGGACACCCGCGAGGTGACACGTGGGAGCCCGTCATGACCATGCAGATCCGCCAGCTCGTGCAGGGCCTGGAGGCGCTGGCCGACTCGTTCGCCCGCGCCGTCGTCACCGGCGCCGACTGCGGCGCGGCGCTCGCCTGCGTCACCGACTCGGTCGAGGTGACGAACCTGCCCCGCGGCGTCACCGCGCGCGGCGCCGACGAGCTGCGCCGCCGGCTGGACGAGGACGTCCTCCCGCACCTGCCGCCCGACCTGACCGTCCGCCGCCTGTCGCGCACGGCCGACCAGCGCCGGCTCGTCGACGAGTCCGTGGTCGCCTTCACCCACGACCGGACCCTGCCGTGGCTGCTGCCGGGCGTGCCCCCGACCGGTCGGCGGGTCGAGGTCCTGGCGATCAGCGTCGTGTCCGCCGAGCACCGCAGCAGGCTCGGGCAGACCACGACGCTGATCGGGCGCCACCGCACCCTGTGGGACCACACCGGGCTGCTGGAGCAGCTGCGCCTCGACCCCGCCGCCGCGGCCCCGCTCACCAGGGCCTAGCGGGCACATCCGGCGAGCCGTTCGGGGCTTGGGATCGTCCTCGCAGAGGCACTGTGGTCTTCGCAGGTGCCGTAGACCCTGCGAAGACCACACGGACCCTGCGAAGAGGCCCACAGGTGTGCGCGGCCACCCCGCCGGCCCGGCTTGACCGGCCGGCGCGCCCCGCACAGGATCGGGGGATCCCACCGTGAGGAGCGGGGCATGACCACGTCGAGCTTCTGGCACTCGTTCGCCGACATGCAGGCGGTCACCCGCGACGGCCCGCTCGTCATCGAGCGCGGCGAAGGCGTGCACGTGTGGGACACCACCGGCCGTCGCTACGTCGACGCCGCGGCCGGGCTGTGGAACTGCAACGTCGGGCACGGGCGCACCGAGATCGGCGAGGCCGTCGCCCGCCAGATCGGGCGGCTGGCGTCGTTCTCGACCTTCGGCGACTACACCAACCCGCCGGCCGAGGAACTCGCCGAACGGCTGGGTGCGCTCGCCCCGTTCCCGAAGGCCAGGGCGTTCCTCACCAGCGGCGGCTCCGACTCCGTCGACACCGCCGTCAAGCTGGTGCGCCGCTACTGGTCGGCGCTCGGGCGCCCGGAGCGGCGCACCGTCATCTCGCGCGAGTCGGCCTACCACGGCATGCACATGGGCGGCACCGGCCTGGCCGGCATCGAGCCCAACCGGGCCGGCTACGGCGAGCTGGTCCCGGACACGACCCGGGTGCCGTGGGACTCCGCCGAGGCGCTGGCCAAGACCATCGAGAGCCTCGGTGAGCAGCACGTGGCCGCGTTCGTCTGCGAACCGGTGATCGGCGCGGGCGGCATCCTGATCCCCCCGCCGGACTACCTCAGCGAGGTCGCCCGCATCTGCCGGGAGACCGGCGTGCTCCTGGTGCTCGACGAGGTGATCACCGGGTTCGGCCGGCTCGGCGAGTGGTTCGCCGCCCGGCGCTACGGCGTCGAACCCGACCTGGTGCTCTGCGCCAAGGGCATCACCTCGGGCTACCTGCCGATGGGCGCGGTGCTCGTCGGCGAGCGCGTCGCCGAGCCGTTCTACGACGGCACGGTGGGCCTGTGGCGCCACGGCTACACGTCCTCCGGGCACGTCGCCGGCTCGGCCGCGGCCCTGGCCAACCTCGACATCCTCGAACGCGAGCGGCTCGTCCCCCGCGTCCGCGAGGCGGAGGCGGTGCTGGCCGAGGCGTTCACCCCCCTGGCGACGCACCCCCTGGTCGGCGAGGTCCGCACCGGCACCGGCCTGCTCACCGCGGTCCAGCTCTCCGCCGACGCCCTCACCCACGACCCGACGCTCGGCCTCGCCGTCGTCGCCGCCCTGCGCACCGAGGGCGTCCTCACCCGGGTCATCGGCCAGGGCGCGCTCCAGGTCTCCCCGGCCTTCGTGATCACCGACGAGCAGATCCGCGACCTGGCCGCCGCCTTCCGCACCGCCCTCGACGCCGTCCGGGCTCCCTGACCCCTGCACACCCCTCGTCGCGCCGCACACCCCTCCGCGGAGGGCTAAAGCGGGGGTGAAGGGGCGGGAGCGGTAATGGGGCGGTCGTCAGCGTGGGGAGGCCGCCATGAGTTCCGTTCCGCCACCGGTCCAGCCGGGGCCGGGGGCGCCTGTGCGCTTCGACGGGCCGACGGTCGACTACACCCACCTCGTGCCGCGCGGGGGCGGGCGGCCGGCGCGGTCGCGGGTGGCGGCGGCGCTGTTGAACCTCAGCGGGCTCGGGGTGGGGTTCGCCTACCTCGGGCGCCGGGGGGCGGCGGTGGGGTGCCTGGCGGTCACCGGGGGGTTGGTCGCGCTGGGGTTCCTCACCGACGGGGCCGACCTGCCGCTGCTGTGGGGGGTGCTGGTCGGGTCGTGGCTGGGGGCGGCGGCGCTGGCCGCCGGGCTGCTGGCCCGGCAGCACCCGCGGCCGGCGGGCGCGCGGGGGCGCGTCCTGCCGGTCGCGGGTGCGGTGCTGCTGGTGGCGGCGCTGGTGGGCGGGTTCGTCGGCTACCGGGTCGCGGGGTCGTCCGTCTACGCCGAGGGGATGGACGCGCAGGCCCGGGCCGACTGCGCCACGGCGGTGCAGCGCTTCGACAGCGTCGACGGGCCGTTCGAGCTGACGCTCAGCGCGGACGTGCCGGCCGCGCGGCTCGCCCGCGCGCAGTGCCAGGCCTTCCTGCTCGCCGTGCAGGCCGAGGGGTACGGCGACCACGCCGCGGCGGTGCGCGGGTACCAGGAGTTCCGCCGCGACCACCCGGGCACGGTGCTGGTCGGGTTCGCGGCGCGGAACCTGGAGGCGACCTACACCCGCTGGGCCGAGGAGCTGCGGGCCGCGGGCGACCACCCCGCCGCGATCCGCGTCTACCGCGAACTGCTCGGCGAGTTCGACACCCCGCAGGCCCGCGCCGAGCTGGCCGAGACCTACCTGGAGCAGGCCGACCAGCTGCGGCTGGCCGCCACCGACGGGGACGGGGCCTTCCGCGCCGGGCGGGCCCGCGCCGCCGTCGACGCGCTGCTCGTGGTCGCCGACGAGTTCGCCGACACCCCGAGCGCCGTGGCCGTGCCGCGGGCGATGGCCGACACCTACGCCGCGGCCAACGCGCTGTTCACCCAGGGGCAGTACTGCGCGGGCCTACCGGTGCTCGACACCTTCGTGTCCCTGCCGGCGACCTCGGCCACCGCCGACGTCGTGGCGGTCGCGCACGCCGACCGCGCCGCGGCGATGTTCGAGTGCGGCCTGGCCGGCTACCGCGCCTCGACCTACCCCGAGGCGGTCGAGGCGCTCAACGCCTTCCTGGCCGCCTACCCGAACGACCCGCAGGCGGCACAGGCCCGCTCGGCGGTCATCGCGGCGACCGTGCTGGCGGAGTCCGGCGAGGCGCCCCTGCCGCTCCCCGCGCCGCTGACCGACAACGTCACCGGCCCGATCCCGGTGACCGTCTACAACGACAGCCCCTACGAGCAGCACGTCTACCTGGTCGGCCCGACGGCGCACGAGTTCGTGCTGCCGGCCTGCCCCGGCTGCCCGCCGCGGTACGCCGGACCGCTCATCACGAGCCTCGGCCCCGCAACCGAACCGTGCACGGACCTGTCCGGGCGGCCCTCGCTCACCCTCATGCTCGGCGCCGGCACGTTCACCGGCTTCTCCACGTCCACCGAGGCGGGCTCGACGCCGGTGCGCACCAACACCGTCGAGCCGGGCTACTCGTACACGACCTGCGTCTACGTCGAGGAGTACTTCTGATCCGCGGCCGATCAGGGGGTGACGGGCTCCGGGCGCCGGTAGACCCGCGCCGCGGTGATCCGGCCGGTGCCGTCCGGCGGGTCGAGCTGGTCGAGGTGCTGGCGCACGTGCTCGTCGACGGAGAGGTACTTGCGGCCCGCGCGCAGGTCGGCGTCGTTGCGCAGGCGGATGACCAGCGGGAACGCCCCGAGCGCCCCGGCGTCGAACAGCCCGGTCGTGTAGATCAGCTGCACGCCGAGCGCCTGGGCCACGCCGAACTGCAGCTCCAGCAGGTAGCCGGCCGAGGCGCGGCCGATCGGGTTGTCCAGGAACAGCACGCCGGCGTGCTGGCGGCGGCCCTGCCCGCGCTGGTTCGCCCGCAGCGCCGCCATCGTGCAGTACAGCACGATCGCCGCGGTGAGCTGCTGGCCGCCGGAGAACACGTCGCGGATCTCGGAGACGCGCAGCCGCTCGGTGCGCAGCACGGCGTCGGGCTTGAGCATCTCCACCCGCACGCCCTTGGGCATGGCCGCGCGCACCCCGCGCAGCAGCAGGCCCATGCCGTCGCGGCGGTCGCGGGCGCTGCCGGCCTTGCCGGTGTGCCCGGTGCTGAATTCCGAGGCGGTGCGGTCGACGACCTCGCCGAGGCGGGTGGTCAGCTCGGCGTCGTCGACGTCGTCGAAGCGGATGCGCAGGAACTGCTGGCCCGACCAGTCCGACAGGCCCTCGGGCAGCTGGGAGAGCCGCCCGGCCAGCCGCAGGGTGCGCAGCGCCTCGCCGACCATGCCCTGCAGGCGGGTGACGATCCCGGAGCGGTAGCGGCCGATGTTGGCCAGGTCGTCGTCGAGCGAACGCAGCCGGGGGCGCAGCGCCAGCTCCCACTCGGCGGCCATGCCCGGGGTCTCCGAGCGGTCGACCTTGAGGATGTGGCGGCGCACCGGGCTGGTGACGGTGTCGAAGCGCGGGTCCTGGGCGAGGCGGGCGACGCCGTCGGCGGCCTTGCGGGTGGCGGTCTCGGCGGCCGCCCTGGCCTGCGCGGCCCGGCGGACGCCGGCCTGGGCGGCGGCCC
>NZ_JAHDTH010000326.1 GCF_018531445.1 Pseudonocardia lacus | reverse complement strand
CAGCCCGTCGCCGGAGCCGGCGGGGTCGCGGATCGTCATGCTCACCTGGCCGGCGTCCAGCAACTCGGACAACCCGGCCCAGCCGCCGGCCGCGACCAGCCGCTCGGCCGTGGCCGGGTCGGCGACCAGGTAGAGCGGGCTCACCGCGACCGTCGCCCCGGCGTGCCCGTCCGCGGCGCCGGCCTGCGGGGCCGCGGGGAGGTCGGTCCAGGCGCCGTCGTCGGGGATCCACACGTCGGCGTCGTACTCCACGGCCCGCTGCCCGGCCGAGCGCCCGTCGGCGGGCAGGACGTCGAGCACCACGCAATCCGGACCGGTGGCCAGCGCCGGGGCCAGCGCGTCGAGCGCCGGCACGAACGAACTCGCCGCCGTCACGCGCAGGGTCCGCGCGCAGTCCGCGGAGTGCGCGGCGACCCCGATCGCGCCGGTGGTCGGCCCGTCGGGCACGAGCGCGACGCCGACCACCACCGCCGAACCCACCGCGACCAGCGCCACGAGACCCCGGATCGTGCCCCGGGGGCGCTGCGCCCTGTGCCGTGCCATCCGCCCCGCCGATTCAGCTGAAGATCGTCAACCGATGCGGCGGCATTGTGGCAGGCGGCGACCACGGATGGGGGACCCTGTCGCGTCGCGCCACCGGAAATACGGCGTTCCGGGCACCGGGTGCACCCGATTGTCACGTTCCGGTAGCTGACCATCCGCTCGTCCGGCAGGTCCCCCGCCCAGCCGCTACCTTCCGTGACAGTGCGGTCCGGTCGGGCGGGCCCGTGGAGACAGGAGACCAATGCGAACCGGCGCGGTAATCCTCGTGATCTGGCTGCTGATCGGTGTCTTCGCCGCGTACCAGCGCAACTACTTCTCCGGCGACGACCAGGTGAACTGCGCCGAGTTGGGCACGGTCGCGCTGACGATCGTCGCCGGGCCGCTGAACTACTTCGGCCTCAACCCGCAGACCCGCTGCGAACTGCCCCAGCCCTCCCAGTGATGCCCTCCCAGTGATGCCCTCCCAGTGATGCCCTCCCAGTGATGCCCTCCCAGTGATGCCCTCCCAGTGATACAGCCGTCCCGCTGATACAGCCGTCCCACTGATCGCGCGGGCCCTGAGTGCGTATCCCGGTTCGGATCGGGATACGCGCTCACGGCTCGGACAGCCGATCCGGTGCCGATCAGTGGGCCTTGCGCAGCACCAGCAGCGAACGCGCCACGATCCGCAGCCGCCCGCCCGGCTTGGCGTCCCGGGTGCGCCGCGCCGCCCTGGCGCCGAGCGGGTCGGCCGTGTCCAGCACGACCTCCCACTGGTGGGCGTAGGCCTCGCCGGGCAGCGTGAACGGCACCTGCTGGTGGTGGGCGTTGAACAGCAGCAGGAACGAGTCGTCCACCACCCGCTGGCCCATCATGTCGCGCTCGGGGATGCCCTGGCCGTTGAGGAAGACCCCGAGGCTGCGGGCGTACCCGGCGTTCCAGTCGTCGTCGGTCATCGGCTGCCCGTCCGGGCGCAGCCAGGCGATGTCCTCGATGTTGGAGCCCTTGATGGGGCGGCCCTGGAAGAACCGCCTGCGCCGGAACACCGGGTGCGCCGCGCGCAGCGCGGCCACCTTGGCGGTGAAGTCCTCCAGCACCGAGTACTCGCGGGCCTCCTTCCAGTCGACCCAGGCCAGCTCGTTGTCCTGGCAGTAGACGTTGTTGTTGCCCTGCTGGGTGCGGCCGAACTCGTCGCCGTGCGAGATCATCGGCACGCCCTGGGACAGCAGCAGCGTGGCGATGAAGTTGCGCTTCTGGCGCTCCCGCAGCACGTACACGTCGCCCCCGTCGACCGGGCCCTCGACCCCGTGGTTCCACGACCGGTTGTGGCTCTCCCCGTCGCGCCCGCCCTCGCCGTTGGCCTCGTTGTGCTTCTCGTTGTAGGAGACCAGGTCGTGCAGGGTGAACCCGTCGTGCGCGGTCACGAAGTTGATCGAGGCGATGGGGCGCCGGTTGTCCTTCTCGTACAGGTCCGACGAGCCGGTGAACCGGGACGCGAACTCCCCCAGCCCCGGCACCTCGCCGCGCCAGAAGTCGCGCACGGTGTCGCGGTACTTGCCGTTCCACTCCGTCCACAGCGGGGGGAACCCGCCCACCTGGTAGCCGCCCTCGCCGACGTCCCACGGCTCGGCGATCAGCTTGACCTGGCTGACCACCGGGTCCTGGTTGACCAGGTCGAAGAACGCGGCCAGCCGGTCGACCTCGTGGAACTCCCGGGCCAGTGAAGAGGCCAGGTCGAACCGGAAGCCGTCGACGTGCATCTCGGTGACCCAGTACCGCAGCGAGTCCATGATCAGCCGCAGCGACTCGTGCTGGCGGACGTTGAAGCTGTTCCCGGTGCCGGTGGTGTCGTAGTAGAACTCCTCGTTCCCGGGCACCAGCCGGTAGTACGCCCGGTTGTCGATGCCCCGGAACGACAGCGTCGGACCGAGGTGGTTGCCCTCCGCGGTGTGGTTGTAGACGACGTCCAGGATCACCTCGATCCCGGCCTGGTGGAACCGCTTGACCATCGACTTGAACTCCTGCACCTGCTGGCCGCGGGTGCCGAAGGACGAGTAGTCGCTGTGCGGGGCGAAGAAGCCGATGGTGTTGTAGCCCCAGTAGTTGCTCAGCCCGCGCTCGGTGAGCGCGTGGTCGTGCACGAACTGGTGCACCGGCATCAGCTCGACCGCGGTCACGCCGAGCCTCTTGAAGTGCTCCAGCATCACCGGGTGCACCAGGCCCGAGTAGGTGCCCCGGATCTCCGGCGGGACGTCCGGGTGCGCCATCGTCATGCCCTTGACGTGGGCCTCGTAGATGACTGTGTCGTGGTAGGGGATGCGCAGCGGCCGGTCGTTGGACCAGTCGAAGTACGGGTTGATGACGACCGAGCGCGGCATCGAGCGCGCCGAGTCGTGGGTGTTCATCGACCCCGGGTCGCCCCAGTTGTAGGAGAACTGCTCCTGGCCCCACCGGATGCGGCCCTGGATCGCCTTGGCGTACGGGTCGAGCAGCAGCTTGGCCGGGTTGCAGCGCAGGCCGCGCGGCGGGTCGTACGGGCCGTGCACCCGGTAGCCGTAGCGCTGCCCGGGCCCGACCCGGGGCAGGTAGCCGTGCCAGGTCAGGGCCTCGCGCTCGGGGAGGTCGATCCGCGTCTCGGAGCCGTCGTCGTCGAACAGGCACAGCTCGACCCGTTCGGCGACCTCGGAGAAGATCGCGAAGTTGGTGCCGCCACCGTCGTAGCTCGCGCCCAACGGGTACGGCGAGCCGGGCCAGACGTCCAGGACCTGCCTCCGATCGGGAACACCGCGCCGCACACGCGCTGTGTGGGATACGGGTACACGATCGGAGGAGGTCCGGCAGGGCGAGCGCCCACCAGGTGGGCAGGGCGGGCGGGCGTCAGTGCGGGTGGCGGCCGTTGCCGAAGCCGGACATCTCCGCTTCGACGTTGCGCCGGAGCGCGGCCACGTCGGCCTTCTGGCCGGCCGCCTCGGCGGCGTCGCGGGCCCGCGCCACGATGTCCTCGCGGATCAGGTCGTGCAGGTAGACGGTCTTGTCGTCGCTCATCGTCAGCTCGATTCTCGGGGGTTCCGCGCCCTGGGGAGGCGCCGGTCGGGGGGCGTGCTGACGAGTGAACCGCGTACCCGGGCCGGTGTGGCGCAGGTCTCGATGGGATCTCGATGGGATGACGGCGGTGAGCGGCGGGTGGCCCGACATGATCACGTTGGGTGACCGTCCCGTCGCCGACCGGCCACTTCCGGCGGACGGGCGGTCCGACCGCGCCGGATGCACGTGCAGTCGTTCGCACGGGTCGGCCGGGGTCGGCGGCCGTGCGGACACGGCCGTTCGACGAGGCGTTCGGCGCTTCCGCACACACCCGCACGCCGGCGCGATCGGCTAGAGCGGCGACCCGTCGGACCGCGTCCCGGGCCCGGGGCGGCGGCTGTGCCGGCCCCGCCAGCTGGCCAGCAGCCAGCGCAGGAACCAGGCGGTGTCCGAGCGGTCGCGCCACGGGGGCCGGGTGGGGCGATGCGGCGGACCGGGCACGCGATCCACCCCACCGCGCCGGGAGCGAGCCCTCCAGCGCACAGGACGCGCATCGGTGACGCATCCCACTGGCGGGTTACGCTCTCGGGGTGAGCAGGCGACGCGTCGACCTCGCCCGTGCACGCCGCGCATCCGGACTGACCCAGGAGGAGCTGGCCAGCCGGATCGGGGTCGACCGCTCCACGGTGGGCCGCTGGGAGGCCGGGTCGGTCGACCCGACGCTGTGGGCGCGCGGCGAGCTCGCCCGCGTGCTGCACATCAGCCCCGAGGCCCTCGGCGGGCTGCTCGGCGAGAGCGGCGCCGCCGGGAAGAGCGATCCGACCCCCGTCACGGCACCCTTCGCGGCGACACCACCCGCCCCCCGCTTCGACCCGGTCCCGCTGCGCAGCGCCATCGACGACGCCGACGACGAGGTCGAGGCGATCGAACTGGCCCGCCGGATCGCCGCGTCCGACATCGGCGACGCCACGCTCACCCGGCTGGAGCGGGTCGTGGACGACCTGGCCCAGGCCTACCTGACCGACCCGCCGTTCGAGGCGCTGCTGCGCACCCGCCGCCACCTGCAGTACGTCACCACCCTGCTCGAAGCGCGCGCGACGCTCGCCCAGCGGCGCAGGCTGATGGTCACGGCGGGCTGGCTGTCGCTGCTGGCCGGCACCCTGCACATCGACCTGGAGCAGCACGGCCCGGCCGTGGCCCGGATCGCGGCGGCCCGGGCCCTGGCCGACGCCTGCGGCCACGACGAACTGGCGGCGTGCGCCGTCGAGACCGAGGCCTGGCGCTCGCTGACCATCGGCGACTTCCCGGAGGCCGCCCGCCTCGCCCAGCTCGCCCAGGAGATCGCCCCCGCCGGCTCGTCCGCGCACATCCAGGCCACCGCTCAGGAGGCCCGCGCCCAGGCCCGCCTCGCCGACGTGCGCGCGGCCACCGCGGTGGTCGGGCGGGTCACCCGCCTCGCCGAACCGCTGTCCGACCCCGACCACCCCGAGCACCACTTCCGCTACGACCGGGTCAAGGCGACCAGCTACACCGCCACCACCCTGACCTGGGTGGGCGACCCGGCCGCCGTCGAGCACGCCCGCGAGGTGGTGGGGGCGATGTCGGCGGAGGGCGCCACCGCCGGCCGGGTCCGCAGGCTCGCGCTGTCCCGGCTCGACCTGGCGCTGGCGCTGGTCGGGCGGGGCGAGGTCGAGGAGGCCGCCCAGGTCGCCCACTCGGCCATGCGGTCGCGGCTGCTGCGCTCGGACCTGTGGCGGGCCAGGGAGGTCGTGCAGCTGATCGGGGCGGCCGACCCGCACAGCGGCGAGGAGCTGCGCGAGACCTACCGCGAGCTGGTGCTCCCGCTGCGTTAGTTGTACTGACCGGACAGGTTGGTCAACCTGGTGATAGGCGGGACCCGTCCGATGGCGGTGTGGGGCCGGTGATGGTTGTACTCGTGCAACCAGCCCGGTAGCGCCTTTCGGCGTTGCGACTCGCCGGT
>NZ_JAHDTH010000325.1 GCF_018531445.1 Pseudonocardia lacus | reverse complement strand
TGACCGGGGCCTCGGCCTCGCGGCGCGCGGACCGGCGGCCGGTGGCGGGCTCCTCGCCGGCCGCGCCGCGGCGTGCGGCCGCGCGGCGACCCGTGCCGGAGTCGACGGGGCCGTCGGTGCCGTAGCGGTCGGCGTCGTAGCGGTCCGAGCCGTAGCGGTCCGAGCCGTAGCCCGCGGACGCCTCGGCGGAGCGCCGCCCCCCGCTGCGGTAGCTGCCGGTGCCCTCGGCGTCCTCCACCCGGTAGCCGCCGGACACCTGGGAGCCGGACACCTGGGAGCCGCGGGGCTCGGCCCGGTAGCCGCCCGAGTGCTCGGACCCGTAGCCGGTCGGGGCGTCGGACTGGCCGTGCCGGCCGGCCGCGCGGTAGCGGCCGGAGTCGGCGGTGGACGTGCTGTACCCGTCGGACGCCGCACGGCGCGCGCCGTGGCGTCCGGACTCGTCGATGCGCCCTCCGGAGCTGTGCCGACCGGTGCCGTTGGCCGAGATGAGGTCGGACACCGTCGGGCGGGTGTGCTGGGAGCGCTGCCGGCCGGTCAGGAGTCCGACTCCCTGGTCTCGATCCACACGTTGTGCGAGCCGGGGTGCGGCTCCACGCCGATCAGATCTCGGACGGACATCAGGAGAACCCTTCGGGTGGGGAGCGTGCCGGCCGCTGGGGATCGACCGGCGTCGTGCGCAGTACGTCGTGCAGTGCCCTGGATCGACGACTGCCTTCCCCGATGGTTCAGTCGAATCAGCCGCAGGTCAGTGCCCGGTCGGCGAATGGGCACACTCGCGCGGCGGCCGGTAGCGGCGCGCCGCCCGCGGGGGTCATTCCCGTTCGACCCGCCGCAGACGGCCGCCCGGCCGCCATGACTCGATCACGAGCATCGTCGCCGAGTCGTTCAACCGGGTGACGACCACCTCGTCGATGTCGGCGCGGAACAGCTCACCGTCGGGACCCTCGGTGAGCGGTCCGACGCGGACCGCTCGCCCGGAGAGCTTGGCGTCACCCGCCCAGGTGGTCCTGTCCGCCGGCGGGTCGGGGGAGGGTGCGTGCAGCGCGAACCGGGGGTCGCGGCGCAGGTCGGCGCCCTTGCGCGCGTTCGGCATCGACCCGAACGTCAGCTCGCCGTCGCGGAACTGCGCCTCGATGCCCGACACGCGCGGCGACCCGTCGGCCCGGATCGTCGCGATGATCTTGTTCTCGCCGGCGTCGAAGATCTTCCGCACGCGCTCGGCGAACTCGGGCTCGGCGTCCTCGACGTCCTTCCAGGTGGCCATGCGCCGAGTGTCCCGTGCCACACCGACAGTTCCGAGGGGGCAGATCAGGGCGCTGCGCACTGGTCGAGGAGCCCCACCACGCGGTTACCGCGAAGTACGATCCTGGTCGTACCCACCGACAGGCAGGAGACATCGACGATGCCCGAAGCTGTGATCGTCGCGGCGGCCCGGTCCCCCATCGGCCGCGCCGGGAAGGGGTCGATGACCACCATCCGCCCCGACGACCTGACCGCCCAGATCGTGCGCGCCGCCCTCGACCAGGTCCCGTCCCTGGACCCCGCCGACATCGACGACCTGGTGCTCGGCTGCGGCCTGCCCGGCGGCGAGCAGGGCTTCAACATGGCCCGCGTCGTCGCGGTGCTGCTCGGCTACGACACCCTGCCCGGCACCACCGTCACCCGCTACTGCTCGTCGTCGCTGCAGAGCACCCGGATGGCGATGCACGCGATCCGCGCCGGCGAGGGCGACGTGTTCATCTCCGCGGGCGTCGAGATGGTCTCCCGCTTCGCCAAGGGCAGCTCCGACGCCTGGCCCGACACCCGCAACCCGGTGTTCGCCGACGCGCAGGCGCGCGGCAAGCAGGCCGCCGAGGCCGGGGCGGAGTCGTGGGACGACCCGCGCACGCAGGACGCGCTGCCCGACGTCTACATCGCGATGGGGCAGACCGCCGAGAACCTCGCCCTGCTCAAGGACGTCAGCCGCGAGGACATGGACCGCTTCGGCGTGCGGTCGCAGAACCTGGCCGAGAAGTCGATCGCGAACGGCTTCTTCGCCCGCGAGATCACCCCGGTGACGCTGCCCGACGGCACCGTCGTGTCCAAGGACGACGGACCGCGCGCCGGGGTCACCTACGAGGGCGTGTCCGGGCTCAAGCCGGTGTTCCGGCCCAACGGCCGGGTCACCGCGGGCAACTGCTGCCCGCTCAACGACGGCGCCGCGGCGCTGGTCGTGATGTCCGACACCAAGGCCGCCGAGCTGGGCATCACCCCGCTGGCCAGGGTGGTGTCCACCGGCGTCTCCGGGCTCTCGCCGGAGATCATGGGCCTGGGCCCGGTCGAGGCGTCCAAGCAGGCGCTGGCCAGGGCCGGCATGAGCATCGACGACGTCGACCTCGTGGAGATCAACGAGGCGTTCGCGGCCCAGGTCATCCCGTCGGCCCGCGACCTGGGCATCGACGAGGACAAGCTGAACGTCAACGGCGGGGCCATCGCGCTCGGCCACCCGTTCGGCATGACCGGCGCGCGGATCACCACCACACTGATCAACGGCCTGCGCACGCACGACAAGACCATCGGGCTGGAGACGATGTGCGTCGGCGGCGGGCAGGGCATGGCGATGGTCATCGAGCGCCTGAGCTGACCCGGCACGCACGACGGCGGCCGGCCCCCTCGGGGACCGGCCGCCGTCGTCGTACCGGTGTGCGTCGTACTGGTGTGCGTCGCACTACCGCGGGATCACTCGCGGAAGTAGCTGAGCAGCCGCAGGATCTCGATGTAGAGCCAGACCAGGGTGGTCATCAGGCCGAAGGCGATGTACCAGGCGACGTTGGCCGGAGCGCCCTCGCGGACCGCGCGGTCGGCCATGTCGAAGTCGAGCAGCAGGCTGAACGCCGCCACGCCGATGATGACCAGGCTGATCACGATGGACAGGAAGCCGCCGCTGCCCATGCCCAGCGCGTCGCCGAAGAAGGCCTGCGAGACTAACCGGACCAGCACCAGGACCAGGACGCCGATGAGGGCGCCCATCATCCAGCGCTGGAAGCGCGGGGTGACCCGCACGGCGCCGGTCTTGTAGACGACCAGCATGCCGAGGAACACCCCGGCGGTGCCGATGACCGCCTGCACGGCGATGCCCGGGTAGATGCTGTTGAACACCCCGCTGATGCCGCCCAGCGCGACACCCATTGCCGCGGAGTAGCCCAGTACCAGCGCGGGGTTCGAGCTCTGCCGGAAGATGACGATCAGCGACAGCACCAGGCCGATGATGAAGGCCGGGAGGACGAGCCAGAACTGCCCGGTCAGGGCGGTGAGCACGCCGGTCACCAGCGCCGTGCCCGCGGTGATGGAGGTCTTGACGACGACGTCGTCGACGGTCAGCGGACGCTGGTCGACGCCGGAGCGGTCTCCCCGTGCCGCGGTGTCGGGCGCACGCCCCGTGGCGTCGCCCTGGGGGCCGAAGCCGGCGTATCCGCCGCCCTGCCCACCGGGCAGGTTGCGGAACGCCGGGTTGCTGCTGGTGCGCACCTGTTCCTCCTCGGAAGCGTGTCGAGCGTCCGTGCTGTCCAACGCAGATCCCGCGCCGCACGTTCCCGCTCGGTAAAACCGACTTTACTGCTGGCCGCCGACATCGGGCCTGCGTGCCCCCGGTGGCGGGTCGAGCGCGATGCCGGCATCCTCCAACGCCGCCTCCGTCAACAGGCGGGCGTACACACGATCGTGACCCTCCGCGGTCGCGAGTGGCGCATCCACGTCGACCTGCCGGCAGACGTCGATCAGGACGTCGTCGTAGGCGGCGAGCACGGCCGTGCGGCGGACGTGCGTGCGGTGCTCCCTGGCCCGGACCTCGCGGCGCAGCCTGCGCAGGTCGGCCACCACGGATTCGAGCGGCGGGGCGGTGGGCCGGTGGCGGGCCCGCCTGCGCTCGGCGATCCTGGCGACGATGGCCGGCAGCAACCGCAGCGAGGCCCAGAGCACCACCGTCGGCGTCAGGGCGATCACCACGAAGATCAGCAGCCCGGCCAGGGCCGGACGATCGCCAGCCACGCCGGCCATCGTACGACGTCAGGGAGCATCGGCCCAGGTGATTGCGGGGGCCGGCGCACATCCGGCGGAGCCGGCCGTGGCTGGCTACGCTCCGGCCGTCGGGCACCTCGCCCGGGCGGAGGAGGGCGGCATGTGGGCGTTCCTGTCGGCGCGGCTGCGGATGTGGCTGATCCTCGCGGTCGGCGCCCCGCTGCTCGGCTGGCTGCTGGGCAAGGTCGGCGACGCGCTCGAGCGGCGGCGCGGCCCGTCGACCCTGACGAGGGTCCTGCAGAAGGGCCGCGACTGGCTGGCCAGCCGCGGCCGCGGCCCGCTCTCGGCCCGCCGGCCGGCGGAGAAGGCCGGACCGCGCGATCCCGGCGTGCCCGCTCGCTGATCCCGGCCGCGGGTGGCACCGTGCACCCGTGGCGACCTTCGTCCTGGTCCACGGCGCATGGGGCGGCTCGTACGCGTTCCGGGCCGTGCGCGGGCTCCTGCACGCCGACGGCCACGAGGCCGTCTCCCCCAGCCTCACCGGCATCGGTGAGCGCGCCCACCTGACCGGCCCGCACGTCGACCTGTCGCTGCACGTCCTCGACGTGGTCAACGCGATCCGCTACGAGGACCTGCGCGACGTCGTCCTGCTCGGCTTCTCCTACGGCGGCATGGTCGTCACCGGCGCCCTCGACCCGCTCGGCGACCGGGTCCGCGAGGTCGTCTACCTCGACGCGTTCGTCCCCGCCGACGGCGACAGCGTCACCACCCTCACCGGCAACCCGCCCCCCGGTTTCCCGGAGCTCGGGGCGCCGTGGGCCGCGCCCGCGCCCGTCCGGCAGTACGAGGACCCCGCGGCCGCCGCACGGGCCATCCCCCGGCGGGTCCCGCAGCCGCTGGGGACGTTCACCGAACCCGTGCGCCTGTCGGTGCCGCTGGAGGACCGCGGCCTGGGCCTCACCTACGTCCGCGCCACCGCCGATCCCGACGGGGCGACCTTCGAGCCCTTCGCCCGGCGCGCCCGCGAGCACCCGGCCTGGCGCTACCACGAGATCGCGACCACCCACGTGGTCCCCGAGAACCGCCCCGACGAGCTCGCCGCGATCCTGCGCACCCTCGCCTGAGCCGCGCAGCACGCCGCACATCGAGTGGCGTCACGCACACGTCGGGACGTGCGCGGCGCCCAGGAAGTGTGCGCCGCCACTGTGCGGGCGGGCGGCAGGCGGGGACCGACGGGGATGGCGGGGTTGCCCGCTCCGGCTCAGCGCACCAGGGCCTGTCGGCCCAGCAACGCCCGGGGGCGATCGGGCTATCTAACCCACGCGCCGGCCGTTACCGTGCACGTCGGGGGACGGTTCGCCGCCGGCGCCGACCCGTCCCGGGTGCTCCCAGCCCGACGATTCCGCGCGCCCGTCCCCGCGCGGTTGGAGGTGGTCGCGTCGTGCCGACCGATCCCGACGCCCGTCCCGATCCGGCGTCGATCGACCTGTGGGCACCGACCACGCCGGCCGGCGGCAGCGCGCCGCAGCCCACGGGACGTCCCGCGCCCGCGGCTCCACCGGCCCGCGGCGGCGGGCTGTTCGGCGGGCGGCAGCGGTCCGCGGCGTTCGGGCGG
>NZ_JAHDTH010000324.1 GCF_018531445.1 Pseudonocardia lacus | reverse complement strand
CTTGGGCGTGCGCTTGCGGGCCGGGCGCACGCGGGTGAGCTCGTTGGGCGCGCAGAACATCGTGTCGCGCGAGCCCGCCGGGCGCACCTGGACGAAGTCGCCCTCCGGCGGGTCCTCGACGGAGACGACCTTGGCCGAGCCGCCGGCCGGCACGCCCACCGCGGCCGCGGTGAACCACACGGTGACCGGCTTGCCCTCGGCCAGCTCGGCCCGCGCCGCTGCCAGGTCCTGCTCGGACAGCGCGCCTGCCGCCACCATGAGCCCACCCCTCCCACCCGTTCGCCCGTCCCGACTGCGCGCATTGTGCACGGACGCACCGACAGCCCATGACGGTCGGGGCGTGATCTTCGTCCCGGACGCCGGACGAGGCGGCGGGAGCACCCGACCAGCACCGGGCGCAGGGCCGGATGCAGTCGATCGCGCTGGACCGGGTAGGTCAGTGCGGTGGCGAGCGACGGGGCGGGTGGGGTGGCGGAGCGGTTCGACGGGTTCATCGCCGGGCTGGGCACGGCGGCGGGCGTGCGGCTGGTGGTCGGGCACTGGCCGCGCTCACCGTTCGGGTCGTTCACCGACGTCATGGTCGAGCGGCCGGACGGGCACCGGCTGCTGCTGGCCCCGACGGCGCGGGTCGCGGAGTTCGTCGCGGCCACCTACCGGTTCGACGAGGTGCGGGTGGGCCCGGTGGCGGCGCGGACCGACGGCGTGCGCTGGTGGGTCGATGCGCCGCCGCTCGCGCTGACCTTCACGACCGGCGGTCGGGCCCCGCTGGGCCGGCTGCTGCGGCTGGTCCCCCGCGGCCTGGCCGTGCGGCCGGGCTGGATCGCCACCGTCGACGTGGTGGCCCGGCTGGTGCTGCCCGGGGTGCGCACGCGGGGCAGCGCCGGGGATGGTCGCGACGAGTTCTACGGCGCGCTCGACCTGCACCGCATCGACGCCGCGACCGCCACCTGGGACGGCGCCGACCTCGGCGCCCTCGCCCCGGTCGACCCGCCGGTCCGGTTCGGGTTCGGCTCGACCCCGCGCGCCCCGTCGTTGACGCGCGTGGTCACGCTGGTGCGCGGCGCGCCGCTGGCCGGGCCCTGACGGCGGCCCGGCGCGCGGATCACCCCGGCACGACCCCTTCTCGCTCCTCGGCGTTGACCTCGCGCACCAGGTCGAGGAGCCGGCCGAGCTGGTCGAGGCGGGCCGCCGGTTCGTCGCCGGCCAGGCCCGCGCGCAGCGTGGTGATGCCGGCGTCGCGGTAGCGGCGCAGCCGGTCGCGGACCATGTCGTCGGTGCCGACCAGGTTGGTGCCCAGCCCGATGGCGGTGGGCACCCGCGCCCGCGCCGCGTCGCGGTCGCCGGCCAGCCAGAGCCGCTGCACCTCGCAGACGTCCTCGCCGAAGCCCTGGCGGGCGAACGCGTCGACGTAGAAGTTGGCCCCGGCCGAGCCCATCGCGCCGAAGGTGAACGCGTAGCCCTCGGCGTGGCGGCGCCCGGCCTCCTCGACGTCGTCGGTCAGCTCCACCCCGACGGCCACGGTCAGCTCGACCTCGCCCGGGTCGCGGCCCGCGGCAGCGGCGCCGGCCCGGATCGGGTCGAGGAAGACCTCGGCGGTCTCCGGGAGGAAGGAGTTGCCGATCCAGCCGTCGGCCAGCTCCCCGGTGAGCCGCAGGTTCGCCGGGCCGAGCGCGGCCACGTGCACCGGCAGCGGCAGCGGGCCCATCCGCCCGCGCAGGGCGCGGCCGTCGCCGCCGGGCAGCGGCAGCTCGTAGAGCTCGCCGCGGTACTCCAGCCGCTCCCCCGCGGCGACCCGGCGCAGGATCTCGATGGTCTCCCGGGTGCGCCGCACGGGCCGGTCGAACCGCACGCCGTGCCAGCCCTCCATGACCTGCGGCCCGCTGGCCCCGATCCCCAGCACGAACCGCCCGCCCGAGAGCGCCTGCAGCGACAGCGCCGATATGGCCAGCATGGCCGGGGTGCGGGCGCCGAGCTGGACGATGCCGCTGGCCAGCCGGATCGTCGAGGTCGACGCGGCCAGGAAGGCCAGCGGGGTCAGCGCGTCGCCCGCCCAGTACTCGGCGGTCCAGGCCGAGTCGGCGCCCAGCCGCTCGGCCTCGCGCACGAAGTCGGTCATCCCGGGCTGCTCGGGCCGGGCGTTGACCCCCACCCGCAGGGTCACGCGCCTTCCTCGGCCAGCTGCTTGATGCCCTCGACGGTGGCGCGCATGTTCGCCTCGTGCTCGCGCAGCCTGCGCGCGACGATCCGCTCCTCCTTGTCCGGCATGCGGTCGATGGCGACGTTGAGCCCCGAGCGGCCGGGCCCCATCCGGGTGCCCTGCCGCAGCAGCACCCCGTCGGGCCCGTCGTCGAGCTCGAACCACCAGGTCGCCGACGGCGCATCGGGGTCGGCCACCGCCCACCCGAAGGCCCGCATCGGCTCGAAGCGGCTGACGGTGGAGGTCGTCTCCCACTCGCCGAACGCCTCGTGCCGGTTGCGGCCGACGAACCGGGCGGCCAGCCGGGGTCCCTCGTCCAGCCAGCTGGCCCCGACGAACTCGGCGGAGAACCGGGCCGGCAGGGCGATGTCGGTGACCAGGTCCCACACCCGCTGCACCGGCGCCTCGACCAGCACCTCGACCTGCACGGACGGTCCGTCGGCGTACTTCACCGGCGCGTCCCCCCATCTCGACGTTGAGTTGCGCAGAGCAACGGAGCGACCGTAACAACGTCCCTACCCCGCGACAACCGGCACGCACGCAGCCGCCGCGGCGTCCGGCGAGGGCACCGGGTCGCGGTACCAGGCCAGGGTGCGCCCCACCCCGTCCGCCCACGGCGTCGGCGCGAAGTCCGGGAAGCGCGCGGCGAAGGCGGAGCCGTCGACCACGAACGGCATCTCGAACTGGTAGACCAGCTCGGCGCCCTCCCGGGCCAGCGGCCACACGGCGGCCAGCCGGCGCGCGGTGGCGCTGCCGATCCGCAGCAGCGGGGCCCGCGTGCCGGTGCCGGCGCGGACCATCCCGACCAGCTCGCGCCCGGTCAGCGGGGCCGGGTGCGGGACGTGCCAGACGCGGCCCAGCAGCGGGTCGTCCGCGTCGTCCGGCTCGTCGCCGAGGGTGGCCAGCAGGCGGGCGAAGTCGCCGATGTAGGTCGGGGTCAGCGGCCGGTCGAGCGCACCGATCCAGCGCGGGGGGCGCCCGCGGACGGCCGCGCCGAACAGGCCGTCCCCCAGCACCGACTCGACCAGCGGGCCGTACAGCTCGCCGGCCCGGCCGACGACGGTCCGGCAGGTGCCCCGCGCGTGCGCGGCCAGGACCATCTCGGCGAGCCAGGCGCGCAGCACGCCCTTGCCGCCGACCGGGTCCACCGGGGTCGACTCGGTCATCGGCGCGTCGACCCGCCCGTACATCCACGTGTCGTCGGCGAAGACCAGCCGGGCCCCGGCCGCGGCGGCGCCCTCGATCGTGCCGCGCACGGCCGCCGGGAAGGCGCTCGTCCACGCGGCGAACGGCGGGTTGACGCAGTTGTGCACCGCGGCCGCGCCGGCACAGACCTCGCGCATGGCCGCGGCGTCGGTGGCGTCGGCCGCGACGACCTCGACGTCGCCGGGATAGCGCCCGGTCCCGGCGCGGTTGACCGCCCGGACCCGGTGCCCCCGCCGGCGCAGCTCGTGCACCAGCGCGGTGCCGGTCCCCCCGGTCGCGCCGACGACGACGTGCAGGTCGCGTTCCATCCCGATCTCCTCCTCGTTGGGTCGGCCCTCACGGTGCGGCGCGGCGCTGGGAGAGCGCTGGGACGCCGCTGAGAGCGGCGTCCCAGTGATCTTCGGCCGTTCGGCCGGTACGGTCGGGCGGCACGTGGAGCAGGGCCGAGGAGCGTGGATGGACTGCACGGTGGGCCCCGCGGTGTCGGTGCTCGGGCCGCTCACCGCGACCGTCGACGGCCGCCCGGTCGACCTGCGCGGCCCGCGCCAGCGCGCGGTACTGGCCGCGCTCGTGCTGGCCAGCCCGCGGGTCGTCACGGTCGACCGGCTGCTGGCCGACGTCTGGGGCGACGCGGCGCCCGGGGTGGGGACGCTGCACTACTACGTCTCGCAGATCCGCCAGGCGCTCGAACCCTCCCGACCGCGCGGCGAGCCGCCGGCGGTCGTCGTCCGGCAGGGGCCCGGGTACGCGCTGCGCCTGCCGCCCGAGGCGCTCGACGCCCGCCGGTTCGCCCGGCTGGCCGCGGCCGGGGCGCGGGCGCTGGCCGACGGCCGCCACGAGGCCGTCGACCTGCTGGAGGAGGCGCTGCGGCTGTGGCGCGGGCCGGCGTACTCCGACGTCGCCGACGCCGGGTTCCTGGCCCCGGAGCTGGCCCGCCTCGGCGAACTGCGGCTGGCCGCGACCGAGGACCTGGTCGACGCGCGGCTGCTGGTCGGCGACACCACCGCCGCGGTGGCGGCGGCCCAGGAGCACACGGCGCGCCACCCGCTGCGCGAGCGCGGCTGGGAACTGCTGGTGCTGGCGCTGTCGCGGGCGGGGCGCCAGGCCGAGGCGCTGGCCGCGGTGGGCACCGTGCGCCGGCTGCTCGCCGAGGAGCTGGGCCTGGACCCGGGGCCCGGCCTGCTGCGGGTCGAGAAGGCCGTGCGCGCCCAGGAGGCCGGTGCAGCCGGCGGTCGCGGCGGCCGGCAGGGCGGCGGTCCGCCACCCGCGCCTGCCCGGCCGGGCACCGCCGCGATCCCGGTGCCCCTCACCGCGCTGCTGGGCCGCGACGACCTGCTCCGCGACGTCCTCGCCGACGTCGAGCGGCACCGGCTGGTCACGCTGACCGGCCCGGGCGGGGTCGGCAAGACGCGGCTGGCGCTGGAGGCCGCGGCCCGGCTGGGGCCGGCGACCGACGCCGTGCTCGTCGAACTGGCGACCCTGGACGACCCGGCGCTGCTGGCGACCACCCTGGCCGGCGCGCTCGGCCTGACGGCGGGCGAGCCGGCCGCGCTGGCCGCGCTCATCGGCCCGCGGCCGGTGCTGGTGCTGCTGGACAACTGCGAGCACCTGCTCGCCGCGGTGGGCGGCCTGCTCGCCGCACTGCTCGCGCGCTGCCCCGGGCTGCGGGTGCTCGCCACCAGCCGGGCCACGCTCGACCTGCCCGGCGAGCGGGTCCACGAGGTCCCCCCGCTCGACCCGGCCGGGGCCGCGGCCCAACTCTTCGTCGACCGCGCGCGCTCGATGGTGCCCGGCTGGGAGCCCGACGCCGCCGAGCGGGCCGCGGTGACCCGGGTCTGCGCGCAGCTCGACGGGCTGCCGCTGGCCGTGGAGCTGGCCGCGGCGCGGATGCGGGTGCTCTCGGCCGGGGAGCTCGCCGAGGCCATCGACCGCTCGCGGCTCGCGCTGCTGGCCGAGGGCCAGGGCGGCGCGCCCGCCCACCAGCGCGGCCTCGAACGCACCGCCGACTGGAGCTACGCCGCGCTCGACCAGCCGCAGCGGCGGCTGTTCCGCCGGCTCGCGGTCTTCGCCGGGCCCTTCGACCTCGCGGCGGCCGCGGCGCTGGCCGGCGCGGCCGACGGGCGCCCGGACGACCCGTTCGACGCCGCGGTCCCACTGGTCGCCGGGCTGGTCCGGCGCTCGCTGCTCGCCACCGTGCCCGGGCCGGGACCGCGCCGGTTCCGGATGCTGC
>NZ_JAHDTH010000323.1 GCF_018531445.1 Pseudonocardia lacus | reverse complement strand
CGGCGCCGTGGGGGCCACCGAGGGCTCACCCGTGGGCTGCTCGGCCGGCACCGGAGCGCCGCTGGTGGGCGCGGCCGGGTCGGTGCCCGCCGGTGGGGCGGTGGGGTCGGTCCCGCCCGGCGCCGGGGCGGGGGCAGGGGCGGCGGCCGCGAACGGGCCGGCGATCACCTCGCGGAAGCGCAGCTGCGCGGTCTGGCCCAACGAGCGGGCCTGCTCGCCCTCCTGGCCGGGCACGGTGATCGTCAGGTTGCTCCCGTCGAGCACGACCTCCGCGCCGCTGACGCCCAGCCCGTCCACCCGCTCCTGGATGATCGCCTGGGCCTGCAGGAGCTGCTCGCGGGGCGCCTCGGCCCCGGACTCGGTGCGCGCCTGGAGGGTGACCCTCGTGCCGCCCTGCAGGTCGATGCCCAGCTTGGGAATCACGCTCCCGTCACCGGTGAAGAACACCAGCGCGTACAGCGCCGCGACGATACCGACGAACGCCGTCAGGTAGCGCCAGGGACGGATCCGCCCCGGGGTGGTTGCCACTGTCGAGCTTCTTTCCCTGCCGGGGTACGGGACCTGCCGTACCAGCCGAGGTTGTGGGTAATGGGTCGGTCAGCCGCGCGTGCTGCCGTTGGTCGAGTCGTCCTTCTGCAGCGAGGGGGTGTCGGCCTTCGCGGTGTCGACCCCGGTGTCGGCCTTGGTGCCGGTCGCGGTGTCGGCGTCGGCGACGGGCTCGGCGTCGACGACGACCGGCTCGTCGGTGCCGGTGGCCCCGGTGGTGTCGTCGGCCGGCGGGTTGACCTTCTCCCGGACCGCGGCGCGCACCCAGGTGGTGACGATGCCGTCGGCGATCTCGATGTCGATGGTCTCCTCGTACGAGGCATCGACGACGGTGCCGCGCAGGCCGGAGGTCGTCATCACGACGTCGCCGGGCTCCAGCGAGCTCTGCAGGCTCTGCATCTCCTGCATCTGGCGACGCTGCCGGCGCCCGGACAGGAAGATCGGGATGAACAGCACGAGGATGAGCAGGGGGAACAGCAGCGAGGTGAAGTCCATGATCTCCGAGTCTCCGCACGTCGTGGGCCGTTCGAGTCTGCCAGCCCCGGTTCAGAACAGTGCGGCCGCCCCGTCCGCGGGCGGGGTGAGCCCGAGGTGGCTCCAGGCAGCGGCTGTGGCCACCCGGCCACGGGGCGTGCGGGCGAGCATCCCGGCCCGCACGAGGTACGGCTCGCAAACCTCCTCGACGGTACCGGGTTCCTCACCGACGGCGACAGCCAGCGTCGACACGCCGACCGGACCGCCCCCGAACGAGCGCACCAGCGCGCCCAGCACGGCGCGGTCGAGCCGGTCCAGGCCCAGCTCGTCGACGTCGTAGACGGCCAGCGCGTCGCGGGCGACGGCCCTGTCCACCGCGCCGTCCGCGCGGACCTCGGCGAAGTCGCGCACCCGGCGCAGCAGCCGGTTGGCGATCCGCGGCGTGCCGCGCGAGCGCGAGGCGATCTCCTCGGCCCCGTCCGGGCGCAGGTCGACGCCCAGGATCGTGGCCGCGCGGCGCAGCACCAGCTCCAGCTCGGCGGGCTCGTAGAACTCCATGTGGGCGGTGAAGCCGAACCGGTCGCGCAGCGGGCCGGTCAGCGCGCCCGACCGGGTGGTCGCGCCCACCAGGGTGAACGGGGCGATGTCCAGCGGGATGGAGGTGGCGCCCGGGCCCTTGCCGACGACGACGTCGACCCGGAAGTCCTCCATCGCCAGGTACAGCATCTCCTCGGCGGGCCGGGCCATCCGGTGGATCTCGTCGATGAACAGCACGTCGCCGTGGGCCAGGTTGGACAGCATCGCGGCCAGGTCGCCGGCCCGCTCCAGCGCCGGGCCGGAGGTGAGCCGGATGGCCGCGCCCATCTCGGCGGCCACGATCAGCGCGAGGCTGGTCTTGCCCAGCCCCGGCGGCCCGGACATCAGGATGTGGTCGGGCGGGTCGCCGCGCCGGCGGGCGCCCTCCAGGACCAGCTCCAGCTGCTCGCGCACGCGGGGCTGGCCGATGAACTCGGTCAGCGTGCGCGGGCGCAGGGACGCGTCGACCTCCAGCTCGCCCAGCTCGGGCAGCGGGGACAGCTCGTCGCTCACCACGCGTCGCTCACTTGCGCCCCAGACCGCCGAGCGCGGTGCGCAGCAGCGTGCTGGCGTCGGCGTCGGCCTGCGCGGCCAGCGCGCTGTCCACCGCCTGCTCGGCCGGACGGACCGGGAAGCCCAGCCCGACCAGCGCCTCGACGACCTGGGCCCGGCGCGGGCCGCCGGCGGCGGCACCGACGGCGGCGACCGGGGCCGGCCCCGGGGCGTCGACCTTGTCGCGCAGCTCCAGCACCATCCGCTCGGCCAGCTTCGGCCCGATGCCGGGCACCCGGGTCAGGGTCTTGATCTCGCGTTCGACCAGAGCGCGGCGCAGCGTGTCGGGGTCGAGCACCGCCAGGGTGGCCAGCGCCATCCGCGGGCCGATGCCGGCCACGGTGAGCAGCAGGTGGAACAGCTCGCGCTGCTCGTCGTCGGCGAACCCGAACAGGGTCAGCGAGTCCTCGCGGACCACGAGCGCGGTGGCCAACCTGCCCTGCTCGCCGCGGCGCAGCGTGGCCAGCGTGGCCGGGGTGGCGTGCACCGCCAGCCCGACCCCGCCGACCTCCACGACGGCGTGGTCGAGTCCGATGGAGAGCACGTCGCCGCGCACGGAGCTGATCACCGGGTCGATCCTCCCGCAGCGGGTCCGCCCGGCCGGGCGGGGGTGGCCGGACGGGCGGCGGCGTCGCGGGCGGCCTGGGCCAGCCGGGCCCGGTGCGCGCGGGCCAGCTCCGCGCCGCGGGCCTGGGCCTGCGCCATGCGGTCGAGCATCGGGGCCCGCCAGCAGTGGCAGATCGCCAGCGCGAGCGCGTCGGCGGCGTCGGCGGGGCGCGGCGCCTCAGCCAGCCCGAGCAACCGGGTGACCATGGCCGTGACCTGCTCCTTGCCCGCCCGGCCCTCCCCGGTGACGGCGGCCTTGACCTCGCTGGGCGTGTGGAAGGCGACCGGCAGGCCGGCCCGCGCCGCCAGCAGCGCGACCACGCCGCTGGCCTGGGCGGTGCCCATGACGGTGCGCACGTTGTGCTGGCTGAACACCCGCTCGACGGCGACGACGTCGGGCCGATGGCGCCCGATCCACTCCTCGACCGTCGCGCCCACCGCCAGCAGGCGCCGCTCGATCGGCAGGTCGGGGGCGGTCCGCACGACGTCGACGTCGACGCAGCGCACGGTGCGCCCGCTGCCGCCGTCGACGACGCCGAGCCCGCACCGGGTGAGCCCCGGGTCGACGCCGAGCACCCGCACCCCCGCTCCCCTCTCGCGAACAGCCGTTCGAGCAGGGAGGCTACCGGGGTACGCCGTCGGGACCGCCGGGGACGCGCCGGGGAGGCGGGTCCGACCGGTCTCAGCCGCGCTGGGCGATCATCAGCTCGCGTCCCTCCGGATCGCTGAGCCGCACGTAGGTGCCCCAGCCCTCGGTCGTCGGACCGGTCACCTCCAGCCCGGCCCCGCGCAGCCGGGCCGCCTCGGCGTCGACGTCCGGCGTCTCGAAGATCATCGGGTAGTGCCGGTCGGGCTCGCGGTCGAAGTCCTTCGCGGCGCTCAGCACCACCCGGGTCTGCCCGCCCGGCGGGGTCACGTCCACCCAGCGCGCGCCGGGCCACATCTCGGCGTCGGTGGTGAGCTCGAAGCCGAGCACCGACACGAAGAACTCGACCATGACGTCCTGGTCGGCGACCGCCAGCAGAGCCGCCGACACCCGGGTGCTCATGCCGGGGCCCCGGCCGCGCGCTGCACGAGGCTGAACCAGTTGCCGGAGTCGTCGCGCAGCAGCGCCTCGACGCCGTAGGGGCGCTGCTCGGGCTCCTGGATGAACACCACCCCGCGCCCGGACAGCTCCTCGTAGGCCTTCTGCACGTCGTCGGTCTCCAGCACGCCGGTGCCCATGGCGCCCTTGGCCACCAGCTCCCGGATCCGCGCGGCGGTCGCCTCGTCGTTGCCCATGGCCGCGTCGGCCAGGATGATCTCCAGGTCGGGCTGGTCGGGCGGGCTGACGGTGAGCCAGCGGAAGCCCTGGCCCGCGCCCTCGAACTCCTCGCCCATCCGCACGTCGGAGCGCACCTCGAAGCCCAGCTTCTGCGCGTAGAACTGCTTGGCCCGGTCCTGGTCGAGCACGTAGAAGCAGGTGTGGGACATGCGTCGGATCACGGCTACCTCCGGTCGGTCGATCGTCGGCACCGACCGTAGGGCGGAGCACCCGGCCGCGGCTTCTCCCGGATTGCGCTACCGCTCGACCGGGTCCGGTAGCAGGCGCCTGCGCAGGCCCGACGAGCTCCGCAACCCGAGCACGGCCGCCGCGCCACCGAGCAGCGCGCCGGCGCCCGCCCACCACCACGGCCCGTCGCCGCCGGTCGGGGGTTCGGGAGCCGGGGCGGGGGGCGCCGCGGCCGCCCGTAGTTCGGCCGCGGACACCAGCGCCCGGTCGCCCGACGGGTCGCCGCCGGCGACCGGACCGAGCAGGCCGAGCCGGTCGAGGAGCGTGATCAGCGCCTGCTGGTCGGCGGGGCGGTGCCAGTACGCGTCCGGCCCGCCCGACTCCCCCGGCCACATGCCCTCGGACAGGTTCGCGGGATCTGCCGAGCCGGCGATGCGGGTGACCACGCGGATGCCGTCGGTGGGGTCGAGGAAGATGCGGTCGATCCGCCAGATGCTCACGTCGTGCACGAGCCAGGTCGCCGTCACGTACTGCCCCGGCGTGATGTCCGGCGGGCCTTCGACCGGGCCCCCCAGGTCGGCCAGCGCGTCCTCCAGCGCTGCGTAGGCGGGGTCGGACGTGTGGACGGCCGCGGCGCGCCCGTTGGTCGGCGAGACCAGCAGCACGCTGGTCGGGCCGCCGGCGTGCGCCGTGCCCGGCGCGCCCAGCAGCACGGCGGCCACCGCGGCCAGCAGCGCCGCCCCCCGCCGCACCCCTCGGCGCACCCGTGCGCGGGTCCGGCTCATTGCGGCGGGGGTCGGCTCCGGCACGGCTCCTCCTCGGTCGGCTGCGCCTGCTCTGCGCCCCCTCTACACCGCCGGGCGGGCGGCGGGTTCCGGTCGGCGCTCAGCGCACCGACCCGGCGATCGCCAGCGCCCTGGCACGGTCGGGCTCGCCCTCCAGCCGCAGCGTCACCTCGTCGTGCTGCCAGATCAGGGCGGGCCCGGACGTGCGCGAGGGCGCGATGCGCTGGTGCCCGATCCGGTCCAGGTACTCCAGGGTGTGCGGCCGGGACAGCCACAGTGCCTCGGCGCCGTCCACCGCGGCGAACTCGACAATGTCGTAGTAGCGCTTGACGAAGGTGGGCGCGGGGCCGCCGACGAACTGGTCGAGGCGCAGCGCGGGCGCACCGGGGGCGGCCGGCGCCCAGTCCATGCTCACCACCATCCCGTCCGGCGAGACCGACACGCGGTCGGGCTCGCCGAGCTCGGCCGGCACGCGCGGCGCGAACCCGGCGCGGTCGCCGGCCTCCCCCAGCGTGAGCGGCGCCGACGCCCCGGGGGCCTGCGCCGGCCCGGGGGGCGAACCGCCCGGCGTCTCGACGACCACCACCCCGCCGAGCCCGAGCCAGCGGGCGATCGC
>NZ_JAHDTH010000322.1 GCF_018531445.1 Pseudonocardia lacus | reverse complement strand
CACGGTGCCGTCGACAGCGCACTGGCCAGGGCGGATGCGGCCGACGGCGGGCTGACCCGCACCGCCCGCCGCGACGCCGCGCTGCTCGGCCTGGGCGCCGGCGCGTCGACGCTGGTCGCCGGGCTGACAGTGGCCGCGGTGCTGCTGCTCGGCGTGGTCGCCGTCGCCGGGGGCACCCTCGACGCGGTGCCGCTGGCCGTGCTCACCCTGACCGCGCTGGCCGCGTTCGAGGTGGTCGCCCCGCTGCCCGGGGTCGCGGCCCGCCTCGGGTCGCTGCGGGCCTCGGGCGCGCGGCTGTTCGACGTCCTGGACACCCCGCCTGCGGTGTCCGCGCGGCCGGACACCGGGGCGGCGCCGCCCCGCGGTCCGGTCGGCCTGCGCATCCGGGACCTGGGCGTGCGCTACGACCCGGACGGGCCCTGGGCGCTGCGGGGCCTCGACCTCGACCTGGCCCCGGGGCGCCGGGTGGCGCTCGTCGGCCCCAGCGGTGCGGGCAAGAGCACGCTGGCCGCGGTGCTGTTCCGCTTCCGCGACCCGGACGCCGGCCACGTCGTCCTCACCGGCCCCGACGGCCGCTCCGAGGTCGACCTGCGCGACCTCGACGTCGACACCGCCCGCACGGTGATCGGCGGCGTCCCCCAGGACCCCCACGTGTTCGCCGGCAGCCTGCGCGCCAACCTGGCGCTGGCCCGCCCCGAAGCCACCGACGCCGACCTCGCCGCGGTGCTCGACCGGGTGCGGCTCACCGGCGCCCTCGCCCCGGCCGGCGGCCTGGACGCCGAGGTCGGCGTGCACGGCGACCGGCTCTCCGGCGGCATGCGCCAGCGGCTGGCCCTGGCCCGCGCGCTGCTGGCCGACCCGCCGGTCCTGGTGCTCGACGAGCCGACCGCGCACCTCGACCCCGCCACCCGCGACGCCGTCCTGGACGACCTGCTCGCCGCCACCGCCGGGCGCACCGTCCTGCTCATCACGCACGACCGGGCCCGCCTGGATGAGTTCGACGCCGTCGTCGAGATGCGCGACGGCCGCGTCGGCCCCACCGGCTGACGGGCGCAGCCGCCCATCGCGGCGGTACTACGCTCGGCGCGTGGCCGAGTCGCGACCGCAGTTGTCCGCCGTCGAGCAGCGGGTGCTCGGGGCGCTGCTGGAGAAGCAGCGCACGGTCCCGGCGAGCTACCCGCTCACCCTCAACGCCCTGCGCACCGCGTGCAACCAGACGAGCAACCGCGATCCCGTCACCGACTACGACGAGCCGCTGCTGCAGGCGACGCTCAAGGAGCTGCGGGACCGCGAGCTGGTCCGGCCGGTGTGGAGCGGGGCGGGGTCGCGGGTGGTCAAGTTCCACCAGCGACTCGAGGAGCACCTCGGGATCGGCGGGCCCGAGCTGGCGCTGCTGACCGTGCTGCTGCTGCGCGGCCCGCAGGCCCCCGGCGAGCTGCGCACCCGCACCGCGCGGCTGCACCCGTTCGGCGACCGCGCCGAGGTGGAGGCCGCGCTCCGCGGGCTCGCCGAGCAGGCCGAGCCGCTGGTCGTCGAGCTGGAGCGCGGGCTGGGCCAGCAGGACCGCCGGTGGGCCCACCTGCTCGGCCCGCTGCCGGAGTCGGCGCCCCCGCCCCCGGCCGTCGACCGGGACGTCGTCATCGCCGAGGGCACCGCGGCCCGCGACGCCCGGGTGGTCGCCGGGTACGACGCCGCCGCGGCGGGCTACGCGCGGGAGCTGTCGGACGAGCTGGCGCGCAAGCCGTTCGACAGCTGGTTGCTCGACCGCGTCGCCGGCGAGGCGGACGGGGGACCGGTCGCCGACGTCGGCACCGGGCCCGGTCAGGTCGCCGCGCGGCTGGCGGCGTCCGGGGCGCGGGTGGTCGGGTTCGACCTGTCGTCGGCGATGGTCGAGCAGGCCAGGAGCCGGTTCCCGGAGCTGGAGTTCGAGGTGGGCGACCTGGCGAACCTGCTGCGCCCGCGCGCCGCCGCGGGGTGGTCGGCCATCACCGCGTGGTACGCGTTCGTGCACATGGCCGGCTCCGAGCTGCCGGGCGTGGTCGCCGGGCTCGCCCGGGTGCTGGTCCCCGGTGGGCTGCTGGCGTTCGCCGTCCACGTCGGCGAGGAGGTGCGCCACGTCGACGAGCTCTTCGGCGCCGCCGTCGACCTGGAGTTCGTGCTGCACGACGCGTCCGAGGTGGTCGACGCCGTCACCGCCGCCGGGCTGGTGGACGTCGAGTGGTACCTGCGCTCCCCGTTGCCCGAGGTCGAGGTGGCCACCGACCGGCTCTACGTCATGGCGCGCCGGCCCCGGTGAGCGGCTACGCCGGAGCACCGGCGGGCGGTCCCGCCGTCGTGTGCACGACGTGGTGCGCGGTGGGCCGGCACTCCGCGCAGATCGCGACCAGGTGGTCGAGCAGTCTGCGCGCGTCGGGGTCCTGACGCATCGCCTCCAGCTCGCCCTGGCTGTGGAACCAGCCGATGGAGTGGAACACCGTCGGGTCGTCGGCGCTCCGCACCAGGGTCAGCTCTCCCGGCCGCCCGGGCAGGCGCATCAGGACCTCGGCCAGCTCGCGCACCGCGTCGAGGAACTCGGCCTCGCCGTCGGGCCGGACGCGCCACCGGGTCATCGTGCACGGGCGTTCCACCGGCCCGCCTCCGGATCTACACCGGGCGTGCCGGCTTGCGGCCGACGCCGCCCAGGAAGGACGCCGAGCGCGGGGGACGGGCGGGCGCGGGGTCGTCGCCCTGCCAGCAGCGGACCGGGGCCACGCCGGGCGGGACCAGGTCGAGGTCGGCGAAGAAGGTGGTGACCTCCGCGCGCGAGTGGATGTGGATCCGCGCGGCGGTGTAGGCCGAGGCGAACCGGTTGCCCTCCCGCGGGGCGCCCGACCCGACCGAGACGATCAGGTAGCTGCCCGGGGCCATCGCGTCGATGAACACCGACGCGATGTCGCGGGCGGTCGCGGCGTCGGAGAAGTGCAGGATGGCGGAGAGGATCACGCAGACCGGCTCGGACAGGTCGACGAGGTCGGTGAGCTCGGGGTCGGTGACGATGGCGCGCGGATCGCGCACGTCGCCGGGGACGACCGTGACCCCGGGGCTGCGGGCCAGCAGGGTGCGGCCGTGGGCGATCACGACCGGGTCGTTGTCCACGTAGGCGACCCGGGCGCCCGGCGTGACGCCGTGCGCGATGTCGTGGGTGTTCAGCGCGGTCGGCAGGCCGGCGCCGACGTCGATGAACTGCTCGACCCCGCGGGCGGCCACGTACCGCACGGCGCGGCGCAGGAAGGCCCGGTTCTCCCGGGCCATCTGCGCGCTCGCCGGGTGGAGCGCGAGCATCTTCTCGGCCAGTTCGCGGTCGACCGCGAAGTTGTCCTTCCCGCCGAGCCAGTAGTCCCAGACCCTGGCCACGTTCGGTCTGGTCGGGTCGAACGGATCTGCGGACCCCACCAGCACCCCCGTGGTATCGGACGTCGAGCTTCGCGCCCGACCCTACTCAACACGCCCCCGAAGTGGACCACACCGCGCCGCGCGCCTCAGCCGCGGTGGTGGTGGAAGACCGTCGACGAGCGCTGCTCGAACCAGCGGGCGAGCTGCTCGCCCGCCTGGATCACGTGCTCGCGCACCAGCGAGCCGGCCGCCTCGGCGTCGCCGGCGGCGAGCGCGTCGATGATGCGGTCGTGCTCGGCGAAGTTGTCGGCGCAGTAGCGCGGGTCGTCGACCAGCAGGCGGGCCAGGATGTCGCGGGGGTAGGCCGCCTGCAGCTCGTCGATCGCGCGCTGCAGCCGGCCGTTGCCCGAGCACGCGGCGATGACGGCGTGGAAGGCCTCGTTGCCGCGGTGGCGGCGGGCGGGATCCGGGTCGGGACCACCGCCGCCCCGGTCGGCCCGCGCGCGCATGTCGGCGTTGAGGGTGCGCAGCCGGTCGAGGTGGGCGGGGGTGAGGCGGCGGACCGCGCGGCGGGCGGCCAGCGCCTCCAGCTCCGCGCGCACCTCGTAGGTCTCGCGGACCTCCCACGGGGCCGGGACGCGCACCGTCGCGCCGCGGTTGGGGTGCACCTCGATCAGCCCGCCGGTCTGCAGCTGGCGCAGCGCCTCGCGCACCGGCATCCGGCTCACCCCGAAGTCGACGGCCAGCTCGGCCTGGCGCAGCTGGGCACCGATCGGGATGTCGCCGGACAGGATCCGCTCCCGGATCCGCGCGGCCACCTGGTCGACCAGCGCGCCGCCGGAGGGGGCAGGCGCGGAGCGGGTCTCAGAGGAGGTCGAGGTACTCACGCTGCTCCCAGTCCGACACCTCGGCCAGGTAGCGGGCGAACTCGGCCCGCTTGAGGTGCACGTACCAGTCCACCACGGCGTCGCCGAGGGCGCGGCGGAACACCGCGGCGGTGTCGAGCGCGTCGACGGCCTCGCCGAGGGTGGCCGGCAGCCGGGGCGCGCCCTCGCGGTACGGGTTCTCGCTCGGCGGTCCGGGCACGAGGTCGCGGTCCACCCCGTCCAGACCGGACACCACCTGCGACAGGATGTGCAGGTAGGGGTTGGCGGCCGGTTCCCCGCAGCGGTTCTCCAGGTGCGCTCCGGCGCCGTCGTGCCCGGCGACCACCCGCACCATCGCGCCGCGGTTGTCCCGACCCCACACCACCCGGTCCGGGGCCAGCGAGTGCGGCAGGTAGCGCTTGTAGCCGTTGACCGTCGGCGTGGTGAACGCGGTGGCGGGCGCGGCGTGCTCCAGCAGCCCCGCCAGCCAGGCCATCCCGGTGCTCGACAGCGGCTCGCCCGGCGCGGTCGCGGCGAACACCGGCTCACCGGTGGTCGGGCGGCGCAGCGACTGGTGCAGGTGCCAGCCGGCGGACGCGCTGTCGGCGCCGAGCGGGCGCGACATGAACGTGGCGTGCAGGCCCTGGCGGCGGCACACCTGCTTGATCGCGGTCCGGCAGAGCACGACGTCGTCGGCGACCTTCGCGGCGTCGCCCGCGTCCAGGGTGACCTCGAACTGGCTGGGCCCGAACTCCAGCTCGATCGAGCGCAGCGGCAGGTCCAGCAGGGTCAGCCCGCGGTGCAGCTCCTCGACCAGCCCGTCGACGCCGTCGAGGGTGTCGGCCTTGAGCAGCTGCGCACCCGGAGTGGTCGGGCGGACCGCCGGGGCGGCGCCGGGGCGCCCCGGGCGGTTGGTGCGCTCGGCGTCCAGCGCGTCGAACGGCGCGTCGGCCGGGGCGAGGACGTGGAACTCCAGCTCGGTGCCGACGGTGAGCGCGAGGTCGCGCTCGGCGAGGCGGTCGAGCTGGGAGCGCAGCAGCGCGCGGGTGCAGAACGGCACCGCGCGCCCGTCGGGGTGGTGCAGATCGGCCAGCAGCAGGCCGGTGCGCCGCGACCAGGGCAGCACCCGGAACGTCGTCGGGTCGGGGACCAGCACGACGTCCCCGGCGCCGGCGAACCCGGTGTGGCCGTCCAGGGCGAGCGCCTCGAAGACGGGGTAGGTGGTGCGGCCCGCGGTGTCCTTGAGCAGCAGCGACGACGGCGCGGTGATGCCGGAGCGCAGCGCGCCCGGGAGCGCGGCGCGGGTGAGCGTCTTGCCGCGCAGGACTCCGTGCTGGTCGGTGAAGCAGACCCGGACCATCTCCAGGCCCAGCTCGTCGACCACCCGGCGCAGCTGCGCCGCGGCGGCGAACTGCTCGTCGGACCACAGGCCGTGCCGGTCGACGAACCCGCCGCGGTCGCCGGCGAGCAGCGGGCGGGCCCCCGTCCCGGCGCCGCCCGCGGCGACCGGGCGCTCGTC
>NZ_JAHDTH010000321.1 GCF_018531445.1 Pseudonocardia lacus | reverse complement strand
GAGCGGCCCACCGGCCCCGCCGGCCGTCGCCGACGACCCGGCGGGCGACGCGCCCGCCGGGGACGACCGGAGCCCGGCCGCCCGGCTGCGGCACGCGGCCGGGCGGGTCCGGGACCGGCTCACAGGTCGGCGGTAGCCCGGTCCAGGTACTCGGCGAACTTCTCGTGCGCCGCCTTGGCCCGGGTCGGGATGTGCTCGGTGGGCACGTCGGTCGCGGTGTAGCCGCGCAGGATGCGGCGCGCCACGGTGGCCTTGTGGACCTCGTCGGGGCCGTCGTAGATGCGTGCCGCACGGGCGGCCCGGTACATCTGCTCCAGCGGCAGGTCGCCGGAGAAGCCCAGCGAGCCGTGCACCTGGATGGCCCGGTCGATCACGTCGTGCAGGACCTTCGCGCCCCAGTACTTGATCATCGCGATCTCGACCCTCGCGTTGGACGCGCCGACCTGGTCCATCGTCCACGCCGCGTGCAGCGTGAGCAGCCGGGCGGCCTGCATCTCCGCGGCCGAGGTGGCGATCCAGTCCTGGACCATGCCCTTCTCGGCCAGCGTGGAGCCGTGCGCGTAGCGGCTGACCGCACGCTCGCACAGCATGTCGAACGCCCGCTTCGACTGGCCGAGCCAGCGCATCGCGTGGTGGATGCGGCCCGGGCCCAGGCGCTGCTGTGCCAGCCGGAACCCGTCGCCCGGGTTGCCGACGAGGTTCTCCTTCGGCACACGCACGTCCCGGTAGATGATCTCGGCGTGGCCGCCGTACAGCTCGCTGCTGTCCGACGGGTGGTCCATCACCGGGATGTCGCGCACGATGTCCACGCCGGGGGTGTCGGTCGGGACGATGATCATCGACGAGCCCTGGTAGGCGGACACGTCGGGGTCGGTGACCGCCATGACGATCAGGAAGTCGGCGTGGCTCGCGTTCGACGAGAACCACTTGTGGCCGTTGATGACGTACTCGTCGCCGTCGAGCACCGCGCGGGTGGACAGCAGCGTCGGGTCCGAGCCCGCGCCGGGCTCGGTCATCGAGAAGCAGCTGCGCAGCTCGCCGCGCAGCAGCGGCTCCATCCACCGCTCCTTCTGCTCGGGCGACCCGCCGATCGCCAGCAGCTCGGCGTTGCCCGAGTCGGGGGCGTTGTTGCCGAAGATGCCCGGGGCGTAGCGGCACTGGCCCAGGATCTCGTGCATCAGCCCGAGCTTGACCTGGCCGAAACCGCCGCCGCCGAGCTCCGGAGGGAGGTGCGCGGCCCACAGGCCCTGCTCCCTCACCCGCTCCTTGAGGGGTGCGGTGATCCGGGCGAAGGTGGCCCGGTCGAGGTCGAGGGCCTCCAGCGGGATGATCTCGTCGCGGACGAACCCCCGCATCCAGTCGAGCTTCGCCTCGAACTCGGGTTCGGTGCTGAAATCCCACGCCATGCCCTGGTCTCCGCTTCGTCGTCGGTCAGGAGGCGGTGTCGCCGCGCCCAGCGGCACCGCCCTGCCATCGTGACGTGCGGATCGGGCAGGGACAACGGCGTCAGGACGAAATAGGGATCCTCATCACGGGGATGCTCGTCACCCCGGCACTCAGATCCAGCCCCGCTTGGCGGCGTTCATCCCGGCCTGGAACCGCGTGCCGGCCTCCAGCCGGTCCATCAGGGCCCGCACCCGGCGCTGCACGGTGCGCACGCTGATGTGCAGCTGGCGGCTGATCGCCTGGTCGGTGGCCCCGGCGGCCATCACGACCAGCAGCCGGCGGTCCTCCTCGGACACCGCCGGCTGCGCGGCGGGCTGCAGCGACGGGCGGTCGACGGGGGTGGCCAGGCCCCACGTCGACTCGAACCCGTCGACCAGCACGTCGAGCAGCAGCGACGGACCGATCAGCAGCGCCTCGTCGGGCCCGCGCCCCACCAGGGCGGCGTGCGAATCGGCGATCAGCATGCGGAACGGCACCCGGGGGAGGCTGCGCTGCTCCACGCCCCACCGGTGCACCGGTCGGGTCGCCGAGTCGTCGGTGACGATGCGGTGGCGGATGCCGCGCGAAGGACGCGCCCGCAACCCCTCGCCGGTCTCGGGCCGGCCCACCGGGATGGGGACGTCGTACTGGCGGACCTCGCGGGTGGCACTGTCGAGCAACCGCGCGGTCGCCGCGGCGACCTCCTGGCGACCCCGCAGTGGCCGGGTGCCGTCGTCTCCGCCGGGCGGCTGCTCGGCGAACTGTGCGACCAGCGCGTTAGCGCGGCGCATGCGCAACACGTGTTGGACCGGACCGGCGAGAACGCCGCGGTCATCCTCAAGCACACTCACACTGGGAACCACGTCCCGAACGTTGGCGTGGTTCGGCCATCTGCCGGTCAGTCGCTGCCGCTCACCCGTCAGTCGCGACCGTCCATCGCGCGATAGGCCGGGCGTAGTAGCTCCTTCACCTGTTCGCCGCGCACGGTGATGGTGAAGTCGGGGAGCTGATCCAGCAGCGCGTCGGACGGGGTGGCCGGGCCGGTCAGCCGCGCCGGGCGCGCGCCCGCCGCGTAGAAGCGGTCGAGCAGATCGGCCAGCGGCGCGGGCCGGTCCGGCGTGGCCGACCCGGCGTCGCCGACCGCCGCCGCCGACCGCCGCTCGCGCAGGTCGTCGAGCAGGGCGTCGCGATCGCGCCCGCGCAGCGCCAGGATGCGGAACGGGTCGGCGTCGAACTGCTCGGCCAGCACGTAGAACACCGCGGCCAGGTGCTTGCAGGGCACGGCGTGGTCGGGGCAGGTGCAGTCCATGACGATGTCGCCGGCCGCGGCCGGGAACAGGCTCAACCCGACCCCGGCGAACACCTCCTCCACGGCGTGCGGCATCTCCCCGGCCAGCAGCGCCGCGGCGAAGGACGCCTCGCGGGCCAGCGCGTCGGTGACCGCGGCCCACTCGGACTTGCCGAAGGTGGGGATGCCGATCCGCGCCCGGTAGGGCCGCGGCCTGCTGCCCTGCACCTCGGCGCTGGCCCCGCCCGGGCCCACCTGCATCGTCACGATCTGGCCCGCGCGGGCGTAGCTGCGCCCGCGCGACAGCCGCCCGCCCACGCCGAGCTCCTCGAGGACCCCGATGAACCGCCGCGACCACCAGGTGCGCGCCACCGCGCCGCGCGCGCGCGAGATCTGGATGCCGCCCTCGACCGGCAGCGGACGGCGCGGGGCGTCGTCGTCGCGCCACCAGAACGGGTCGGGCTCCGGGGCGGCGGCGGCGCCTTCGCGCGGCTCAGCCATCGCCGAGCACCGTCCCATCGCCGAGCACCGTCCGCGCGCCGGTCACCGGCTCGGCGTAGCGGCCGGTGCCCGGCTCGCCCTCGACGTCGGCCAGCGCCTCGGTGCCCAGGGTGAACACTTCGCGCAGGGTGTCGGTGGACAGCTCGGTGAGCCAGCCCTCGCCGTCGGAGACGACCATCTCCGACAGGGCCCGCTTGCGGGTGATCATCTCGTCGATGCGCTCCTCCACCGTGCCGGGGCAGACGAACCGGCGCACCTGAACCGAGCGCTTCTGCCCAATGCGGAAGGCGCGGTCGGTGGCCTGGTTCTCGACCGCCGGGTTCCACCAGCGGTCCAGGTGCACCACGTGGTTGGCGGCGGTCAGGGTGAGCCCGGTGCCGCCCGCCTTGAGCGAGAGCAGCATGATCGGCGGCCCGTCGCCGGACTGGAAGCGGGTGACCATCTCGTCGCGGCGCCGGGCCGGGGTGCCGCCGTGCAGGTAGGCGACCTCGGTGTCGAAGCGGGCCGACAGGTGCGGCACGAGCATCGAGCCGAACTCGGCGAACTGGGTGAAGCACAGCACCCGGTCGCCCTCGTCGAGGATCTCGGCGAGGATCTCCTCCAGCCGGATGATCTTGCCGGAGCGGCGGCCGATGGGGGAGCCGTCGTGCAGGAGCTGGGCGGGGTGGTTGCAGACCTGCTTGAGCTTGGACATGGCGGCGAGCACGTTGCCGCGCCGCTCGATGCCGTCGCTGTCGGCGATCTTCTCCATCATGTCGTCGACGACGGTGCGGTAGAGCGAGGCCTGCTCGCGGGTCAGCCGGTAGTGCTGGGTGATCTCGATCTTCTCCGGCAGGTCGTCGATGACCGTCGGGTCGGTCTTGACGCGGCGCAGCACGTACGGGCGGGTGACGCGGCGCAGCAGCCGGGCGGCCTCGGTGTTGCCGTGGCGCTCGATCGGCACCGCGTAGCGGGCGCGGAACCCGTCGGCGGTGCCCAGCAGGCCGGGGTTGAGCACGTCCATGATCGACCACAGCTCGGCGAGGCGGTTCTCCACCGGCGTGCCGGTGAGCGCGACGCGGTGCTCGGCGTCGAACCGGCGGATCGCCCTGGCGTGCGACGAGCGGCTGTTCTTCACCGCCTGGGCCTCGTCGAGCACGAGCCGGCGCCAGGCCACCGACGCGAGGTCGTCGACGTCGCGGGTGGCCGTGGCGTAGGTGGTGACCACCAGGTCGCTGTCGAGGGCGCGTTCGACCAACTCGGCGCCGTGCGGCCGACCGGAGCCGTGGTGGGCCGTCACCCGCAGGTCGGGGGCGAACCGGGCGGCCTCGCGCACCCAGGTGCCGACCAGCGACATCGGGCAGACCAGCAGCGTCGGACCGGGGGAGGCGCCGTCGCGCTCGACGGCCTCCAGCGCCAGCAGCTGCACCGTCTTGCCCAGGCCCATGTCGTCGGCCAGGCAGGCGCCCAGCCCGATGCGGGACAGGAACGCCAGCCAGGACACCCCACGCTGCTGGTAGGGCCGCAGCCGCGCGCGGAAGCCCGCCGGCGGCACCACCGGGGCCAGCGTGTTCTCCGCGGTGCCGGCGAGCAGGTCGCCGATCCAGCCCTCGGCGCGCACCGCGGTGACCGGCAGCGGGATCTCCCCGTCGGCGGCGTCGGCGCGCTCATCGGGGTGGCGCAGGGCGACGGCGAGCAGCTGGGCCGCCGTCGGGCGCCACGACCCGCCCGGCCCGGTGGAGCGCCGCCCGTCGCGGCGCAGGAAGTCGAGCCCGGCGGCCAGCCGCTGCGGGTCGACCGCGACCCAGCGCCCGCGCAGGCGCACCAGCGGCGCCTTGGCCGCCACCAGGTCGGCGATCTCGTCCTCGGACAGCTCCTCGTCGCCGACGGCGACCGCCCAGCGGAACTCGGCGAGCTGCTCGCGGCCCAGTCCGCTGCGCGTCAGCACCCGGTCGGCCGGGGTGCTGCGGGTGCTCAGGGTCAGCCCGACCCGGCGGGCGCCGTCCCAGCCGGCCGGCAGCTGCACCCCGAAGCCCGCCGCCAGCAGCAGCGCCGCGTCGGCGGTGAGGAAGCGGTGGGCGCCGTCGAGGTCGAGATCGAGCCGGCAGGGGCGGGCCTCGCGCAGCGCGCGCGACAGCGCCGGCAGCACCCCGGCCGCCCGGCCCAGCTCGGCCAGCAGCAGCTCCTGCGGGTCGGCCAGCAGCCGCGCCGCCCGCCCGTCCCACACGTGCTCGGCCGGCACCAGCAGGCTCTCGTCGTCGCGGGACTGCAGCAGGAACTCCAGCACCCAGCGGGTGCCGTCGCCGGTCTGGTCCTGCGGGTCGGCGGACGGGTCGTCCGGGTCGTGCAGCGTCTCGACCTCCGACAGCCGGAAGCAGGCCCGGCCGCGGGCGTCGCCGCCCCGGCCCACCAGGTCCCACTCGGCGACGGCCTCGGCCAGCGCGTCGAGCGGGCGGCCGGTGGCCTCCACGCGGCCGTCCGGGCTGAGCAGCGCCGCCAGCCACGCCTCGGCCGCCGGGACCTGCTTCGGCGCCCGCCCGCGCCGGGGCGGCACCAGCTCGACCGGCGCGGGGCTGCG
>NZ_JAHDTH010000034.1 GCF_018531445.1 Pseudonocardia lacus | reverse complement strand
CCGCCGCGGCGACGCCGTGCGGATCGACGTGCGGGCCGACGACCTCGGGCACGCCGCCCGGTTCGCCGCGGTGCTCGCCGCCGTGGACGCGGCCCGGGCGGCCGGTGCGGTCCCGGGCACCTACCGGCTGCCGGCCGCGGTCGCCCGGGCCGCCTGACGCCCGGGGGGTGGGGCGTCAGACCGTGGTGGCGGTGGCGGCGTCGAGGACCTTGAGGGTCGTCCGCTCCGGGGCCAGCTTCTCGAACATCCCGTACCAGATGCCGGGGTTGGACAGCACGGCCTCGTGGATCGGCACGGCCGTCGCCGGCGACACCGCCCGCAGGTAGTCGACGGCCTCGGACAGCTTCAGCCACGGCGCGCCGGTGGGCAGGAACAGCACCTCGACCGGCTCCGGCGGCGCGACCAGCGCGTCGCCGGGGTGCAGGTGGGTGCCGTCCACCAGGTAGGCGTTGTTGTCGATGACGGGGATGTCGGGGTGGATGACGGCGTGCTCGCCGCCCAGCACGTCCACCCGCGCCCCGGCGACCTCGACGGACGCGCCGGGGGCCAGCACCTCGTGGGTGATCCCGCGCTCGGCCAGCGTCGGGGCCGAGCCGGCGTCGACGAGCACCCTGGCGTCCGGGTTGGCGCGCAGCAGCGCGGTCAGCCGGTCGGGTTCGAGGTGGTCGAAGTGCTGGTGGGTGACCAGCACCGCGTCGAGGCCGGTGAGGGACTCGAAGCCGGTCGAGAACGCCCCGGGGTCGAGCAGCAGCCGCGCGGCGCCGGTGTCGAGCAGCAGGCACGAGTGGCCGTAGTGGGTGATCTCCATGCGGTCCACCCTGGCCCGGGGGATGCTCGGCCGCCAGCCCGCCGCCGTAGGCTGGTGGGGTGGCCAGAGTGGTTGTTGACGTGATGCCCAAGCCGGAGATCCTCGATCCGCAGGGCCAGGCCGTCGCGGGCGCGTTGTCCCGCCTCGGCATCGCCGGCGTCCACGACGTGCGCCAGGGCAAGCACTTCGAGCTCGACGTCGCCGACGACCTCGACGACGACACGCTGCACCGGATCGCCGGGGACCTGCTGGCCAACCCGGTGATCGAGGACTGGGTCGTCACCCGCGTCGCGCGCGACGGGGTGTCGTCGTGAGGATCGGGGTCGTCACCTTCCCGGGCTCGTTGGACGACCGCGACGCCGCGCGCGCGGTCCGCAGGGCGGGCGCCGAGGCGGTCCCGCTGTGGCACGCCGACCACGACCTCGCCGGCGTCGACGCGGTGGTCGTGCCCGGGGGCTTCTCCTACGGCGACTACCTGCGCGCGGGCGCCATCGCCAGCATCGCCCCGATCATGCGCGAAGTGGTCGACTCAGTCGCGCGCGGGATGCCCGTGCTGGGCATCTGCAACGGCTTCCAGATCCTCTGCGAGGCCGGGCTGCTGCCGGGGGCGCTGGTCCGCAACGCCGGGCTGCACTTCGTCTGCCGCGACCAGCGCCTGCGGGTCGAGTCGGCGTCGACGGCGTGGACGTGCGACCTCACCGAGGGCGAGGAGCTGCTGGTGCCGCTCAAGTCCGGGGAGGGCCGCTACGTCGCCGACGCCGCCACCCTGGAGCGGCTCGCCGGCGACGGGCGGATCGTGTTCCGCTACCTGGATCAGAACCCGAACGGCGCCCAGGCCGACATCGCCGGGATCAGTTCCGCCGACGGCCGCGTCGTCGGGTTGATGCCGCACCCCGAACACGCTATCGACCCGCTCACCGGCCCGTCGGCCGACGGGCTCGCCCTGTTCACCTCGGTGCTGCGGGCCGCGGCGTCGGTAGCCTGAGTGGGCCGACCGACGGGCTCGCCCGGTCGGCCGCTCACGGCGGGTGCACGACCGACCGCGCCACCGTTACCCGTTCGAGCTGCGCCGGTCGCGCCGCGCCATCTAGGCTCCGGCGACCCGCACCGCGCGATCTCCCGCGGAGCTCCGGAGGAGTACCCCCCACGATGACCCCCACGGCGACCCGACCGGCCCCGGTCGCGCCGCGCCGCGTCCTGCTGGTCGAGGACGACCCGGCCGACGTGTTCCTGGTCCGCGAGCTGCTGGCCGAGGTCGACCCCGACCTGGAGGTCGAGGTGGCCGAGTCGGTGGCCGACGTGACCTCCGGCAGCCTGCTGGGCCGCTGCGACTGCGTCCTGCTCGACCTGAACCTGCCCGGCACCGACGGCCTGGAGGGCCTGCGCCAGATACTGGGCGCCGACGACACCGCCGCCGTCTGCGTGCTGACCGGCCTGGACGACGAGTACCTCGGGACGGCGGCGGTCGCCGCCGGCGCGCAGGACTACCTGGTCAAGGGCAAGGTCGACGGCCAGGTGCTGATCCGCGCGGTGCGCTACGCGGTCGAGCGGCGCCGCGCGGAGGCCAGCCTGATGCGGCTGCGCGAGGAGCAGATGGCCGCGGCCGAGTCGGTGCGCCTGGAGCGCGGCCTGCTGCCGTCGCTGCTGCTGGCCGGCAGCCCCGTCCGGGGCCGCAACTACTACCGGGCCGGCCGCACCCGGTCGCTGATCGGCGGCGACTTCTTCGACGCCGTGCTGGGCCCGAACGGCACGGTGCACGCGATCATCGGCGACGTCTGCGGGCACGGCCCGGACGAGGCCGCGCTGGGCGCGCTGCTGCGGGTGTCGTGGCGGGCGCTGGTGCTGGCCGGCGTCGAGGAGGCGCAGGTCCTGCCGAAGCTGCAGCAGGTGCTGGTCAGCGAGCGCCACGAGCGGTCGCTGTTCACCACGGTGTGCACGGTGGCGATCACGGTCGGGCCGACGGGCGAGAGCGAGGCGCTGGTCCGGCTGGCCGGGCACCCGCCGCCGGTGTCGCTGCTGCCCGAGCCGCGCGCCGCCGACGCACCGGTCGGGTTGCCGCTGGGCATCCTGGCCGACGTCGAGTGGGAGCCGGCGACGCTGGCGCTGGGCCGGGGGTGGGCGCTGCTGCTGCACACCGACGGGTTGATCGAGGGTCGCGGGCCGGTCCCGGGCCAACCGCTGTGGGAAGAAGGGCTGCTCGACGTGCTCGCCGAGGAACGCGCCACCGACCTGGAGGCGCTGCCGGCCCGGCTGGTCGAGCGCGCCGTGGGATACAACGGCGGCCCGCTGGTCGACGACGTGGCCATCCTGCTGCTCTCCGCCGACGCCTCGTCGGCCGACGCCGCGCCCGCCCTCGCGGTGGGCGCGTGACCGTCAGCCTGGAGCGCGAGCCCCGCCGCCGCGCGTTGCGCCACGACCGGTCGGGGGCCGCCGACGAGCGCTGGCCGCTGTCGCGCATGTTCGGCGTGGGGGTCACCGCCGCCGCCGTCGTGGCAATGATCGTGATCGGGCTCGGCGCGTTCGGGCTCTGGCAGCTCACCGACTCCCGGGCGCGGCTGCTCGAGGTGGGCGGTCCGTCGACGCTGGCCGCCGAACGGCTGGCGGTGGCCCTGGTCAACCAGGAGACCGGCATCCGGGGCGTGCAGCTCGCCGGCAGCTCCCCGGAGTTCATCGACCCCTACCGCGCGGGCGTCGAGGCCAGGCGGACCCAGACCGAGATCATCCGCCGGTTGTCCGGCGGGCCCGGCCAGGAGGCGATCCGGGACGCCCTCGACGGGGTCGAGGCCGGGATCACGCGGTGGCGCGTGGAGTACGCCGAGCCGGTCATCGCCGGCACGCCGCCGCCCGCCGAGCAGGGGCGCGCCCAGTTCGACGTGGTGCGCACCGAGCTGCGCAAGCTGACCGACGCGCTGGCCGCGCAGCAGCAGGGCCTGCGCGCCGACCTCAACGGCTCGGCGTCGTTCCTGATCTGGATCGGCGTGGCGATCGTGGTGCTGCTGGCGACGTTCCTGGTGATGACCGGGATCGGGCTGCGCCGCACGGTGCTGCGCCCGGTCGCCGAGCTCGCCGCCGAGGTGCGCGAGGTCGTGTCGGGCAACGTGCAGCGCGAGGTCCGCGCCCAGGGCCCGAGGGAGATCGTCCAGCTCGGCGAGGACGTCGAGGCGATGCGCCGGCACATCCTCAGCGACCTGACCGACGCCAAGGCCGTCAACCGGCGTCTCGACGAGCAGGCGCGCGACCTGGAGCGCTCGAACCGCGACCTGGAGCAGTTCGCCTACGTGGCCAGCCACGACCTGCAGGAGCCGCTGCGCAAGGTGTCGAGCTTCTGCCAGCTGCTGCAGCGCCGCTACGGCGGCCAACTGGACGCCCGGGCCGACCAGTACATCGAGTTCGCCGTCGACGGCGCCCAGCGGATGCAGCGGCTGATCAACGACCTGCTGGCGTTCTCCCGGGTGGGGCGCACCACCGAGGCGTTCGAGGCGGTCGACCTGGCCACGGTCACGAAGGCGGCGGCCACCCAGCTCGACGGCCTGCGCGAGCAGGCGGAGGGCACGTTCGACATCGGCGAGCTGCCCGAGGTCCGCGGCGACCGGGCGCTGCTGCAGCAGCTGATGGTCAACCTGCTGGGCAACGGGCTGAAGTTCCACCGCGAGGGCGTGCCGCCGGTGGTGCGTGTGCGCGCCGAGCGCGCAGGCGACAGCTGGGCGATCACCGTCGCCGACAACGGCATCGGCATCGAGCCGGAGTACGCCGAGAAGGTGTTCGTGATCTTCCAGCGGCTGCACGGCCGCGACCGGTACCCCGGAACCGGGATCGGCCTGTCGCTGGCCAAGAAGATCGTCGAGTTCCACGGCGGGCGCATCGGCCTCGACAAGCGCGCGGAGACCGATCCCGGGGCGACGATCCGCCTCACCCTGCCCGCCGTCGCCCCCACCGACCCCGCGGAGGAGACCGCATGACCGACCCCCAGCCCCGCATCATCAACGTGCTGCTCGTCGAGGACGACCCCGGCGACGTGCTGATGACCCGGGAGGCGTTCGACGACTACCTGCACAACCGGCTCGACGTCGTCACCGACGGCGCCGACGCGCTGGCCTACCTCCGCAAGGAGGGGCAGTACGCCGACATGCCGCGCCCGGACCTGATCCTGCTCGACCTCAACCTGCCCAAGCGCGACGGGCGCGAGGTGCTGCAGGAGGTCAAGGACGACCCCGACCTCCGCCACATCCCGGTCATCGTGCTGACCACCTCGCAGGCCGAGGAGGACGTGCTGCGCAGCTACCAGCTGCACGCCAACGCCTACGTCACCAAGCCGGTCGACTTCGAGGGCTTCATCGAGGCCATCAAGCAGATCGACCACTTCTTCGTCAGCGTGGTCCAGCTGCCCGGCAAGCCCTGACCCGGACGGCCGCCGTAGGCTGGGATGTCGTGACGTCCAGCGCCACCACCCCGGCCACCCCCGCCCCCGCGACCGGCACCGACACCGTCGAGCGCGCCGCGGCCACCCCCGACCACGTCCAGCCGCACCGCGAGCTCGGCCTCAAGGACGACGAGTACGCCCGCATCCGGGAGATCCTCGGCCGCCGCCCCACCGACGCCGAGCTGGCGATGTACGCGGTGATGTGGAGCGAGCACTGCTCCTACAAGTCGTCCAAGGTGCACCTGCGCTACTTCGGCGAGACCACCACCGACGAGATGCGCGGCCGGATGCTGGCGGGCATCGGGGAGAACGCGGGCGTCGTCGACATCGGCGACGGGTGGGCGGTCACCTTCAAGGTCGAGTCGCACAACCACCCGTCCTACGTGGAGCCCTACCAGGGCGCCGCGACCGGCGTCGGCGGCATCGTGCGCGACATCATGGCGATGGGCGCGCGGCCGATCGCGGTGGCCGACTCGCTGCGCGTCGGCGCGGCCGACTCCCCGGACACGCGCCGCGTGCTGCCCGGCGTGGTCGCCGGGGTCGGCGGCTACGGCAACTCCCTCGGCCTGCCCAACGTCGGCGGCGAGGTGGTGTTCGACCGCAGCTACGCGGGCAACCCGCTGGTCAACGCGCTGTGCGTGGGCGCGATGCGCACCGAGGACCTGCACCTGGCGTTCGCCTCCGGCACCGGCAACAAGATCATCCTGTTCGGCGCGCGGACCGGCCTGGACGGCATCGGCGGCGTGTCCGTGCTGGCCAGCGACACCTTCAGCGGCGACGAGACCGGTGGCGGGCGCAAGAAACTGCCCAGCGTCCAGGTGGGCGACCCGTTCACCGAGAAGGTGCTCATCGAGTGCTGCCTGGAGCTGTTCCACGCCGGGCTGGTCGTCGGCATCCAGGACCTCGGCGGCGCCGGGCTGTCCTGCGCCACCAGCGAGCTGGCCAGCGCGGGCGACGGCGGCATGCGCGTCGACCTGGACGCGGTGCCGCTGCGGGCGAGCGGGATGACCCCGGCCGAGATCCTGTCCAGCGAGTCGCAGGAGCGCATGTGCGCGGTCGTGCGGCCCGAGGACGTCGACGCGTTCATGGCGGTCTGCCGCAAGTGGGACACCCTCGCCACGGTGATCGGCGAGGTCACCGACGGCGACCACCTCGTCATCACCTGGCGCGGCGAGACGGTCGTCGACGTGCCGCCCCGCACCGTCGCCCACGACGGCCCCGTCTACCAGCGCCCGGTGCTGCGCTCGGAGTCCCAGGACGCGCTGGCCGCCGACGTCCCCGACGCGCTGGCCCGCCCGTCCACCCCGGCCGAGCTGCGCGCCGAGGTCCTGCGCATGGTGGCCAGCCCCAACCTGTGCAGCCGGGGCTGGGTCACCGACCAGTACGACCGCTACGTGATGGGCAACACCGCCGCCGCCCAGCCCGCCGACGCCGGCGTCGTCCGGATCGACGAGGAGACCGGCCGCGGCATCGCCGTCGCCACCGACTGCAACGCGCGGTTCGTCGCGCTCGACCCCTACCTCGGCGCCCAGCTCGCGCTGGCCGAGGCCGGCCGCAACGTCGCCACCAGCGGCGCCCGGCCGCTCGCCGTCACCGACTGCCTGAACTTCGGCTCGCCGGAGGACCCGCACGTCATGTGGCAGTTCGAGCAGGCCGTGCACGGCATCGCCGACGGCTGCGCCCTGCTGGGCATCCCGGTCACCGGCGGCAACGTGAGCTTCTACAACCAGACCGGCGTCCAGCCGATCCTGCCGACCCCGCTGATCGGCGTGCTCGGCGTGATCGAGGACGTGGCGCTGCGGGTGCCCAGCGGCTTCCGCCGGGCCGGCGACGCCGTCGTGCTGCTCGGCGACACCCGCGAGGAGCTCGGCGGCAGCGAGTGGGCCGCCGTCGCGCACGGCCACCTCGGCGGCCGCCCGCCCGCCGTCGACCTGGCCGCCGAGCAGCGGCTGTGGGACCTGCTCGCCGACGCCGCGCAGCGCCGCCTGCTGACCGGCTCGCACGACCTCTCCGACGGCGGCCTGGCGCAGGCGCTGGTCGAGGCCTGCCTGGTCGGCGGGCAGGGCGCGGAGGTCGCGCTGCCCGATGGCCTCGACCCGTTCGTCGCGCTGTTCGCCGAGTCCGCCGGGCGCGTGCTGGTCGCGGTGGCCCCCGACGACCTCGCCGCCGTCCTGGAGCTGGCCGCGGCGGCCGGGGTGCCGGCCGCCCGGCTCGGGACGACCGGCGGCGACGCCCTCGCGATGGGCGACCTCGCGCCGCTGGCGCTGTCCGAGCTGCGCGAGGCGTCCGAGGGCACACTGCCCGCGCTGTTCGGGTCCACCGTGCACTGACCACCAGCCGCTACGCGGCTGCCGGTCGCCGCGCTTCGGGTTCCGCTGCGCTCCGCCGTCGCGGCTCGCAGCACTCGCGGTGTGCTCGCAGCGCCGGGTGTGTGGTCGCAGCCCGCCGGCGCGCTGCGACATCCTCGCCAGTGCTGCGACGTCTCCCGCCGGCGCGCTCCCGCGCGATCTGATCGGCACACCGCCGTCATCGGGCGGGCAGCGGTCCGCGGCTGGGGTACCGTGCCGGCGGTGGGGCGGGACAGCGGGGCAGCGGGTGGCGGTCCGGAAGGGCAGGGTGATCTGGCCGAGGTGCTGGCGTGGCTCGACGGGGGCCCGCAACCCGACCGGTCGGTGTTGCGCGCCGCGGTCAAGGAGAGCCTCGCCGCGCTCGTCGCGCAGGCCCCCGGGCACAGCGTGGAAGTGCGTGTCCCGCCGTTCGGAGCAGTTCAATGCATCGAAGGGCCCCGGCACACGCGGGGCACCCCGCCCAACGTGGTGGAGGCCGATCCGCGCACCTGGTTGGGGCTCGTCACCGGCGTGCGGACCTGGGACGATGCCTGGGCCAGTGGCCGGCTGACGGCATCGGGGAGCCGGGCGGGCGAGGTCGCCGGCCTGCTCCCCCTGCTGTGACCGCAACACTCGGCGGGGTGAACACGACCTCTCCGCAGTGGCGCAAACACGGTCGGGCGCGGAACATTGAGCCGTTCAGTGCCCGATAGAACCGAACGGGTGGCGGGAGGGGGTGCCGTGGTGGCACCACGGAGCCTCTCCGGGCCTGTCGGTCTGCCGCGGGACGGCAGGTCCGAGGCCGCGGGGAGCGACGCTGCGGTCGACGCCGACCCGATCCGCCTCCTGGCCGCTCGGTGGGCCCGGCTGGCCCCGGCCGACGCCCCACCCACGCTCGATCGCCTGACCGGTGTGCTGCGCCGGCTCGCCGAGATGGTGCGGGCCGAGCCGTTCTGGCCGTTCGCGGCCCGGGCACTGGGCGCCGACCTGGTCGACAGTGGACTGTGCGGTCCGCAGGGGCCCGGCGAGCGCCACGTCGAGGGCGTCGAGAGCACCCTCGCGGCCAGCCGGCGGCTGCTGCGCGACGAGGCGGCCGCGCTCGGGGCGGTCGGGCCGGCCGCCGAGCGCAGGCTCGGCGTCGCGGTCGACGAGATGGTCGCCGGGCTGATGAGCGTGCTCCAGCCCGCCGAACAGAACCACGCCGACCAGAACCACGCCGACCAGAGCGCCGCCGACCAGACCGACGCGGACGAGACCGGCACCACCCTCGACCCCCGCCAGCACGCCGCCACCCACATCACCCTGGCGCCGCGCCGGACCGCGGCCGCGACGTCGGGCGAGACCGCCGCCGCCGACGACGGCGAGCAGCCGCTGCTGCGCTCCATCACCGACCGCGGGCTGCGCGCCGCCTACGAGCAGACCGCCGTCGGCTGCGGCGTCGCCGAGCTCGACGGCGTCCTGGTCGACCTGAACCCGGCGCTCGCCCGCATGTTCGGCCTGTCCGGCGAGCTGGCCCAGCCGCGGCCGCTGTCGGACTTCGTGCACCCCGACGACCTCGCCGACCTGGTCGACCGCCTCCAGCGCCTGATGCGCGAGGAGAGCGAGGTCCTGCGCATCGAGCTGCGGCTGCTCCGCTACGACGGCGGCGCCTTCTGGGCGCACGTCACGGCGTCGCGGGTGCTCGACAGCGCCCGGCGCCCGTCCTACCTGCTGATCGTCGTCGAGGACGTCAGCGAGCGGCACCGGCTGCGCTCGCGCCTGGAGGAGGCCACCTACCAGGACCAGCTCACCCGGCTGCCCAACCGGACCGTGGCCGAGCAGTGGTTGCACCGCGCGGTCGGGTCGCGCGGGCCGCAGCGGGTGGGCGTGTGCACGCTCGACCTCGACGGCTTCCACCAGGTCAACGAGGCGCACGGCCAGCAGGTTGGCGACCGGCTGCTGCTCGCGGTGGCCGGGCGGCTGCAGGTCGCCGCGACCGAGCACCTGGTCACCCGCACCGGCTCGGACGAGTTCACCGTGCTGGTGGCCGACCCGGACGGCGTGGGCGAGGTCGCGCGCCTGGCCGAGCGGCTGCTCTCGGCGATCGCCATGCCGTTCACCATCAACGGCGTCTCGATCTCGGTGACCGCCAGCATCGGCGTCGCCGAGGGTGCCACCGGCCCCAGCTGCGCCCAGGAGTTCCTGCGCAGCTCGGACGTGGCCCGGACGTGGGCGAAGAAGCTCGGCGGCGGGCGCGCGGTGGTGTTCGACCCGGAGCGCGACGCCGCCGAGTCGGCCCGCTTCGCGCTGCTGTCGGGCATGCGGGGGGCGATCGGGCGCGGCGAGTTCCGGTTGGCGTTCCAGCCGCTGGTCCGGCTGTCCGACGGTCAGCTGCGCGGTGCCGAGGCGCTGGTCCGCTGGCAGCACCCGGAGCAGGGCCTGCTCAGCCCCGGCCGGTTCATCCAGCTCGCCGAGTACAGCGGGGCCATCGTGCAGCTGGGCCGCTGGATCCTGGAGGTCGCCTGCGCGCGGGCCGCGAGCTGGTGGCAGGAGCTGGGCGAGCAGGCCCCGTACGTCAGCGTCAACGTCTCGCCGGTGCAGCTGGCCGACCCGGGCTGGCTGGGCGACGTCAAGGAGGTGCTGGAGAGCACCGGACTGCCGGCCGAGCAGCTCCAGCTGGAGATCACCGAGCAGGCGGTGCTCGGCGAGGACGCCGCCCCGCTCGACGCGCTGGCCTCGCTGCGCTCGGCGGGCGTGCGCCTGGCGCTGGACGACTTCGGCACCGGGTACTCCAGCCTGGCCTGGCTGCGCAGGCTGCCGGTGCACGCGCTGAAGATCGACGGCTCGTTCATCGAGGGGCTGCGCAACCCCGACCCCGACCCCACCGACTCCTCCATCGTCCGGGCGCTGATCGGAATGGCGCACGCCCTCGGATTGGACGTGACCGCCGAATGGGTGCAGACGCAGGTCCAGGCGGAGCGCCTGGCCGAGCTCGGCTGCGACTTCGGGCAGGGCGAGCATTTCGGTGAGCCCGGTCCCGGAGAGTGGGTTCCCGAGTTGTACCGGCGTAGCATCGGCACCTGATCTGCCGTCTGCCGAGGAGTGCGTGTTGGGTTCCCACCGGAACGAACCAACCCCCGCCGACACCCCCGACGATCCCCCGGACACCGCCTCCATCGACGACAGCCCCCGCGAAGAGTGCGGCGTCTTCGGCGTGTGGGCCCCCGGCGAGGACGTCGCCAACCTGACCTACTACGGCCTCTACGCCCTGCAGCACCGCGGCCAGGAAGCGGCCGGCATCGCCGTCTCCGACGGCAGGCGGATGGTGGTCTTCAAGGACCTCGGCCTGGTCAGCCAGGTCTTCGACGAGCAGGTGCTGGCCTCGCTGAAGGGCCACATCGCCGTCGGGCACTGCCGCTACTCGACGACCGGCTCGGTCACCTGGGAGAACGCCCAGCCCACCTTCCGCACCACCGCGACCGGCAGCGGCATCGCGCTGGGCCACAACGGCAACCTGGTCAACACCGCCGACCTGCGCGACGAGATCGCCCAGCTGCGCGGCTCCGGCGTCGGCGGCCGCGGCGACCTGGCCGCCACCACCGACTCCGACCTGCTCACCGAGCTGCTCGCGGCCGGCGCCGCCGACACCGGCGTCGAGGAGGCGGCCATGCGGCTGCTGCCCCGGGTGCGCGGGGCGTTCTCGCTGGTCTTCGCCGACGAGCAGACGCTCTACGCCGCGCGCGACGCGCACGGCGTCCGCCCGCTCGTGCTGGGCAGGCTCGAACGCGGCTGGGTCATCGCCAGCGAGACGGCGGCGCTGGACATCGTGGGCGCGTCGATGGTCCGCGAGGTCGAGCCCGGCGAGCTGCTCGCCATCGACGCCGACGGCATCCGCAGCTCGCGCTTCGCCGCCCCGGAGCCCAAGGGCTGCGTCTTCGAGTTCGTCTACCTGGCCCGTCCCGACACCACCATCTCCGGCCGGTCGCTGCACGCCGCCCGCGTGGAGATCGGGCGCAGGCTGGCCCTCGAACACCCCGTCGAGGCCGACCTGGTCATCCCGGTCCCCGAGTCGGGCACCCCGGCCGCCATCGGCTACGCGCAGGGCTCGGGCATCCCCTACGGCCAGGGCCTGGTCAAGAACGCCTACGTCGGCCGGACGTTCATCCAGCCCTCGCAGACGATCCGCCAGCTCGGCATCCGGCTCAAGCTCAACCCGCTGCGCGAGGTCATCCGCGGCAAGCGCCTGGTCGTGGTGGACGACTCCATCGTGCGCGGCAACACCCAACGCGCGCTGGTGCGGATGCTGCGCGAGGCGGGGGCGCTGGAGGTGCACGTGCGCATCGCCTCGCCGCCCGTGCGCTGGCCGTGCTTCTACGGCATCGACTTCGCCACCCGCGCCGAGCTGCTGGCCGGCTCGCTGGACGCCGAGGGCGTGCGCCGCTCGATCGGCTCGGACAGCCTTGGCTACATCTCGCTGTCGGGCCTCGTGGCCGCCACCGAGCAGCCGCGCAGCCGGCTGTGCTCGGCCTGCTTCGACGGCGAGTACCCCATCCCGCTGCCCGAGGAGGCCCGCCTCGGCAAGCACCTGCTGGAGGAGCTGGAGCCGGTCGCCCCCGGGGTGTCCGGCGCGGCTTCCGGCGACCCCGGGCCGCTCGCCGTCGGATACGGTGCCTCGGACGCGTTAGGACGGCCCTGACCGGGGCACCTCCCACGTGAGCACGATCACCGCGGCGCGACCCGCCGCGCCCGAACCCGCACCAGGAGCGTCTGCGACCATGCCGCCGAGCACTGCGAACCCCGACGGCGCGATGAGCTACGCCGCGGCCGGGGTCGACGTCGACGCGGGCGAGCGCGCCGTCGACGCGCTGCGCCCCTACGCGGAGAAGGCGAACCGCCCCGAGGTGCTGGGGGGCATCGGCGGCTTCGCCGGGCTGTTCGCGCTGCGCTCCGGCCGCTACACCGACCCGGTCCTGGCCGCCTCGACCGATGGCGTGGGCACGAAGGTGGCCGTCGCCCAGGCGGTCGACAAGCACGACACGATCGGCCTCGACCTGGTCGCCATGGTCGTCGACGACCTGGTCGTGTGCGGGGCCGAGCCGCTGTTCCTGCAGGACTACATCGCCGTCGGCCGGCTCGTGCCCGAGCAGGTCGCGATGATCGTCAAGGGCATCGCGGAGGGCTGCCAGCAGGCCGGCTGCGCGCTGCTGGGCGGGGAGACCGCCGAGCACCCCGGCCTGATGGAGGACGGCAGCTACGACCTGTCGGCCACCGGGGTCGGCATCGTCGAGGCCGACAAGGTGCTGCGCCCGGAGCGGGTCCGCTCCGGCGACGTGCTGGTCGCGATGGGCGCCTCCGGACTGCACTCCAACGGCTACTCGCTGGCCCGCAAGGTGCTGCTGGACATCGCCCGGATGCCGCTGGGCGGGCACGTCGAGGAGTTCGGCCACACCCTGGGCGAGGAGCTGCTGGTCCCCACCCGCATCTACGCCAAGGACTGCCTCGCCCTGGCCGCCGAGACGAGCGTGCGCACGTTCTCCCACATCACCGGCGGCGGGCTGGCCCGCAACCTGGAGCGGGTGCTGCCCGAGGGCCTGGAGGCCGTCGTCGAGCGCGGCACCTGGACGCCCGCGCCGGTGTTCAAGCTCATCGCCTCGCGCGGGCGGGTCGAGCGCGCGGAGATGGAGAAGACGTTCAACATGGGCGTCGGCATGGTCGCCGTGCTGCCCGCCGACGACGTCGACCGCGCCCTCGCCGTGCTCACCGCCCGCCACGTCCCGGCCTGGGTGCTGGGCCAGGTGCGGCGCGCGGAGTCCGCGGGCGACGGCACGCCCGGCTCGCGGGTGCACCTGGAGGGCGACCACCCCCGGTTCTGAGCCGGGTGCCGTCGGGGACCATTGCCGGGTGAGCGCATCCCCCTGCCCCGTCTGCGGGTGCCTGACGCTGCGCGGCGGCCCGTTCGACGTGTGCCGCGTGTGCTTCTGGGAGGACGACGGCGTGCGCGCCGCGGACGTCGTCAGCGTCCCGAACCGGATCACGCTGGCCGAGGCCCGGGCCAACTACGCCGCCTACGGGGCCTGCGACCGGCGGGTGCTGCACCTCGTGCGCCCGCCGCTGCCCGAGGAGCGGGCCCCCGCTCACTGAGCGGGCGGCTCCCGCAGCATCGGCGGGTGCAGCACGGTCGCCGGGCCGCGCTTGAACAGCTGCGCCGGCCGCCCGCGGCCGCTGGAGGTGCGCTCCTCGGTCGGCAGCAGGAACCCCGGGGTCGAGGTGACCTTGCGGTTGAAGTTGCGCGGGTCGATCGAGACGCCCCACACGGCCTCGTAGACGCGGCGCAGCTGGGTGACCGTCATCGGTTCGGGGCAGAACGACGCGGCCAGCGTCGTGTACTCCAGCTTGGCCCTGGCCCGCTCGACGCCGTCGGCGAGGATCGCGGCGTGGTCGAAGGCCAGCGGCCCGGTCGCGTCGACGGGGTACCACTGCCCGCCGACCGGCTCCGCGCCGAGGCTGCCGGCCGGCACGAGCGCCAGGTGCCCGACGCCGAGCACCCGCCCGCGCGGGTCGCGGTCGGGAGCGGCGTAGCTGCCGAGCTGTTCGAGGTGGTGGCCGGGCAGCGCGAGCCCGGTGCCCTCGGCGAGCTCGCGCGCGGCCGTGTCGAGCAGGTCCTCCTGCGGGCGCACGAACCCGCCGGGCAGCGCCAGCTCGCCGGCGTGCGGTGCCATGTCCCGGCGCACCAGCAGCACCGACAGCTCGTCGTCGCGCACGGTCAGCACGACCAGCTCGACGGTCACCGCGAACACGTTCCCGCGCACGATTCCTCCGGCTTGTCGTCAGAATGACGCTAGCGACCGCGTCGTCGGGGGCGTCGGGCAGGGTGGATCACCCCGCCGTCCCCGACCCGGGAGCCGTCCCGTGCCCCGACCGATCGGCCTGCTCGGCTGGTGGCGCTGGCCGCGGCGGTCGGCACCGTCGCCGCGATCGACAACGGCGGCGACCTGAGCTCCGCGGGGTTCGCCGCCGCGACGCGCGGCGGCTTCGCCGCCGGGGTGGTCGCGCTGCTGCTGGCCGCCGGGTGGCACCTGCGCCGGCTGCGGCGCGCCCCGTCGAGAACGAAGTTGTCGTGATCAGCAAGCCCTGTGGATCACGACAACTTCGTTCTCGACGGCTGCATCGGGATCAGCCGAACGACCCCTGGGCCGGCGGGGGTGGGGATGTTCTACTCGGCGCGCGACGGTGGGGGCTCGGCGCGGGGGCGGGGGAATGGGTCGGCGGATCGCGGTCTCATTGGTGGTGGCAGTGGCGGCGACGCTGTCGGCGTGCGCGCCCTCGGTCGTGCCCGGGGTGGCGGCGCTTCAGGTGCCGCCGGGGTGCGAGCGCTACCTGACGGTCGCCGACGTCGAGGAGGCCATGGGTCGGTCGGTGAGCGCGGTGCTCAGCGACAACGGCGAGGACTGCCAGTTCGTGCTCGGCGCACCGGAGGACAAGGCGTCGGTGGCGGTCATCGTCGACATCCCGCCGGACAGCCCCGACCTGCCCGCCCTGCGCGCGGTCGACCTCGACGCCCTGCCGCCGCACGGCCCGCAGATCGCGTCCTACTACGAGGTCGCCAACGGCCGGGAGACGCTGCTCGCGCTGTCCGGCACGGCCTTCTACAAGCTCGTCGTCACCTCCCGGTCGACGACCGCCGGGGGCAGCGGTCTGCGCCCGAGCGTGGTGGCCATGGCGAAGAAGGTCGCGGCCCGGCTCTGACGGGGGTCAGGGCGTGGGGGCGAGGGCGACGGGGTGCCCGGTCCGGTACGACCGCTCCGCGGCGGCGGCCAGGTCGAAGGCGGCCACCGCGTCCGCCCCGGTGACCAGCGGCTCGCTCCCGTCCCGCACGCAGCGGGCGAAGGCGTCCAGCTCCTCGGCGTAGGCCAGCGGGAAGCGCTCGGCGAAGTCGCGGGGCAGCCCGTGCGCGGCCTGCCCCGGCGTGCGCCACTCGGGGCCGCGCGGGGCGTCGACGCGGGCGGTGGCCAGGGTGCCCATGACCTCGGTCGAGCACTCGTAGCCGTAGCCCGCCGCCCGGGCGTTGTCGATGACGCCGAGCGCGCCGGAGGCGAACCGCAGCACGCACACCGCCGTGTCCAGCTCGTCGGCCGCGGCGAACGCGGGGTCGGCGGCGGCGCCGTGCGCGCTGACCTCGACGACCTCGCCGGCCAGCCAGCGGGCCATGTCGAAGTCGTGCACGGTCACGTCGGCGAAGAAGCCGCCGGAACCGGCCAGGTACGCCGGGTCCGGCGGCACCATGTCGCGCAGCGACGTGCGCAGCAGGGTGATCCGGCCCAGCTCCCCGGCGTGGATCCGGGCGGCGACCGCGGCCCAGTCCGGGTCGAAGCGGCGGTGGAACCCGACCTGCAGCGGTACGCCCGCGCGGTCGGCGGCCGCGATCGCCCGCAGCGAGGTCTCCCGGTCGAGCGAGAGCGGCTTCTCGCAGAACACCGGCCGCCCGGCGGCCGCGGCGACCTCGACCATCGGCGCGTGCAGGCCGGTGGGCGTCGCGATGGCGACGGCGTCGGTGGCGTCCAGCAGTTCCTCGTAGGACGCCACCCAGGGCACGTCCAGCTCGGCGGCCAGCGCCTCGGCCACCACCGGGTCGGCGTCGAACACCGCCCCCAGCTCGGCCGCGGCGCACCGGTGGGCCAGGTTCCGGGCGTGGATCCGGCCCATCCGGCCGAGCCCGGCCAGCCCGACCGACAGCCGGGTCACAGTGCGATCCCGTGCTTGGCGGCGTAGGCCTCGACCTTCTCGCGGTTGGCCACCAGCGACTCGCGGGCCCGGTCCTCCCAGGCGAACACGCAGACCGTGGCGATGCCGTCGAACCCGACCTCGGCCAGCGTCGCGAAGAACAGGTCCCAGTCGACCTCGCCCTGGCCGATGTCGGTGTGCTGGTGCACGCGCACCGTCGAGCCGGGCGGGTTGACGATGTAGCGCAGGCCGGACGACGCGGTGTGGTCGAAGGAGTCGGCGATGTGCAGCTGGGTGAGCAGCGGCCCGGCGTAGCGCATGATCCCGGCCAGGTCGCCGCCCTGGTGGAAGGTGTGCGGCGCGCAGTAGAGGAACGTGACCAGGTCGGAGTCGATGCCGCGGACCATGTCGACGGCCGCGCAGCCGTCCTCGATGAAGTCGTCGGGGTGCGGCTCCAGCGCCAGCCGAACGCCCTCGCGCTCGAAGACCGGCAGCAGCTCCTCCATCGACCGCCAGAACTGCGCCTCGCTGGCCTGCGCGGCCTCCGGGCGGCCGTTGAACTCGGAGTTCATCTGCCGGCAGCCCAGGTCGACGGTGACCTGGACGGCGCGCTTCCAGTACCGCACCGCGGCCTGCCGGGCGTCCTCGTCGGGGCCGGACCACCGGTACAGCGGCAGCACCGAGGCGATCTCGACGCCGGCGGCGTCCAGCTCGCGGCGGAAGTCGGCGATCTGCTGGCGCCCCACCCGCGGGTGCACGAAGAACGGCAGGAAGTCGTCGCGCGGCGACAGCTCGATCGCCGAGTAGCCCAGCTCGGCCACCAGCCCGGGCAGCTCCAGCAGGGGCGTGCTGCGCACCATGTGCGGGTCGACGGCGAGCTTCACGAGGCGTCCTTGTCGTAGAGCGCGGGCCGCTCGCGCAGCAGCACCGGCTCGCGGTTGCCGCTGCGCAGCGCGATCAGGCCGGTCTCGCAGGCGACGGTGGCCGCGTAGCCGTCCCAGGCGCTCGGGCCGGTGGTGCCGCCCGCGCCGACCGCGTCGATCCAGGCCTGGAACTCCGCGTCGAACGCCCGGGCGAACCGCTCGCGCCAGTCGGCCGGGACCCGCCCCGAGTGCGTGCCGACCCGCTTGGTGACCACGCCGGCGCTCTCGGACAGCTCGACGGTGCCGTCCTCGCAGACGACCTCGCCGCGGATGTCGTAGGCGAACCCGGCGTTCACCGAGGCCTCGACGTCGACGAGCACCCCGCTGTGCATCTCCAGCAGCACCAGCAGCGGGTCGTTGAAGCCCTCGCGGGCCTTGCTGCTGACCCGCGGGGTGAGCACCCGGACCGCGGCGATCTCGTCGTCGAACATCCAGCGGGCGACGTCGATGTCGTGCACCGTGGAGTCGTTGATGATCATTTCGCTGGTGAAGAAGTCGGGCACCGACGGGTTGCGGTGGGCCGCGTGCATGAGCAGCGGGTCGCCGATCTCGCCGCTGGTCACGATCTGCTTCATGGCCCGGTACTGCTCGTCGTAGCGGCGCATGAACCCGACCGAGACCAGCCGCCGCCCGGCCGAGACCTCGGCGTCGAGGATCCGGTCGCAGGCGTCGCGGGTGGTGGCCAGCGGCTTCTCGCAGAACACCTGCTTGCCGGCGGCGATCGCGGCCAGCACGTACTCCTCGTGGGTCGGGCCCCACGAGGTGACCACCACCGCGTCGACGCCGGTGTCCTCGATGAGGTCCTGGCCGTTGGCGTGCACCCGCGCGTCCGGCAGGCCCTCGGCGACCGAACGCGCCCGGTCGGCGTCGACGTCGGTCACCGCCGCCACGCGGACCCCGGACAGCACCGTCGACAGCCGGCGGACGTGGTCCTGGCCGATCATCCCGGTGCCGATGACTCCGACGTTCACAGACACGTCCGCTCCTAGCGCTTCAGCTCGTGCGACAGCTCTTCGAGCTCCTGGCCGCCGGCCATCTCGGCGGTGAGCTCCTCGAGCGTCACTTCGGACCGCTTCTTGTCCAGCACCCGCCGGCCCAGCTTCAGGATGATGAAGTGGTCGCCGACCATGTAGGCGTGGTGCGGGTTGTGGGTGATGAACACGACGCCCAGGCCGGCGTCGCGGGCCGCGGCGGTGTACTTGAGCACCACCCCGGACTGCTTGACGCCCAGCGCGGCGGTGGGCTCGTCGAGGATCAGCACGCGGGCGCCGAAGTAGACGGCCCGGGCGATCGCGACGCACTGGCGCTGCCCGCCGGACAGGGTGCCGATGGGCTGGTTGATGTCCTTGACCGCGATGCCCATCTTGCGCAGTTCGGCGTCGGCGATCTCGCGCATGCCCTTGATGTCCAGCGGGGCCAGCGGGTAGCGGCCCTTGCGGATCTCCGAGCCGAGGAAGAAGTTGCGCCAGACCTCCATCAGCCCCACGACGGCGAGGTCCTGGTAGACGGTGGCGATGCCGTGGTCGAGCGACTCGCGCGGCGACCCGAAGCGCACCTCCTGCCCGTCGACCTTGAGCGTTCCCTCGGTGTGCGGGTGCAACCCGGAGATGATCTTGATGAGGGTGGACTTCCCGGCGCCGTTGTCCCCGAGCACGCAGGTGACCTCGCCGGCGTTCACGGTCAGGTCGATGCCCTCGAGCGCCCGGATCGCCCCGTAGGCCTTGCCGACACCGGTCATCTCGACCAGCGGCGTGCCGACCTCCAGCGTGCGGTCGGCGTGCTCCACGATCGTGTCGGTCACCGCTAGCTCCTCCGGTTGAGGGCGTAGTTCTTGACGTAGAGGTTGAGCACGACCGCGAGCAGCAGCATCGCGCCGAGGAAGAACTTGAACCAGCTCGGGTCCCAGCCGGCGAACACGATGCCCTGGGTGGTCATGCCGAAGATGAACGCGCCCACCGCGGCGCCGATCGCCGAGCCGTACCCGCCGGTGAGCAGGCAGCCGCCGACGACCGCGGCGATGATGTAGAGGAACTCGTTGCCGACGCCCTGCCCGGACTGCACGGTGTTGAACGCGAACAGCGTGTGCATCCCGTAGAACCAGCACATGAACGCCACGCCCATGAACAGGCCGATCTTGACCTTGTTCACCGGGACGCCGACGGCGCGCGCGCTGGCCGCGTTGCCGCCGGCCGCGAAGATCCAGTTGCCGAGCCGGGTGCGCAGCAGGATCCAGGTCGCCAGCGCCACGAAGAAGATCCACCAGAGCACCGTGACGCGGACCGTCACCCCGCCCACCACGAACTCCGAGGCGAACACGGCGCGCGCGGAGGCGAACCCGTCCATGTCCGCGACGTTCTGGGTGGCCACCGTGCCGGTGACCAGCTTGGTGACGCCGAGGTTGATGCCGCCCAGCATGAAGAACGTGCCCAGGGTGATCAGGAAGCTGGGGATGCCGGTCTTCACCACCAGGTAGCCGTTGAGGAACCCGACGGCCAGCATCACGACCAGGCTGACCAGCACCCCGACCCACAGGTTCGCGGTGAGCTGGAAGCTGAACATCGACGCGGTCAGCGCGGCGGTCACGACCGAGACACCGGCCGAGAGGTCGAACTCGCCGCCGATCATCAGCAGGGCCACGCCGACCGCGACGATGCCGATCGAGGAGCTCGCGTAGAGCACGGTCGACAGGGCCGGCAGCGTCCGGAACGGCTCGGCGATGACGAAGAAGAAGACGAAGATCGCGACTGCCGCGGCGACCGAGCCGATCTCCGGACGGGTGAGCAGGGCGGACAGCAACGACTTCTTGGGGCGCTCGACCTCTTCGGTCGGCGGCGGGGGCTTCTGGGTCGCGACGGGTGAGCTCATGGCCCGCTCCAGGGGATCTGATGGGGCCGGGGGGAGCCGGGAACCGACTCCCCCCGGGACGGAACTAGCGGGTGTTGTTCTCGGCGTAGGTGACGATCTGCTCGATGTTGGTCGAGTCGACGAAGGACGGGCCGGTCAGCACCGGGCTGCCACCACCCAGGTCGTTGCCGTTGGACAGGTTCAGCCACAGCGACGCCACGGCCATGTAACCCTGCACGTAGGGCTGCTGGTCGACGGCGAAGATGATCCGGCCCTCCTGGATGGCCTTCGCCGCGTCGACGTTGAGGTCGAACGTCGCGACCTTGGCCTGGCTGCCGGCGTCGGACACCGACTCCAGCGCGGTGAGGGCGTACGGGGCGCCGAGCGTCACGATGTGCGTGACCGACGGGTCCTCCTGCAGCTTGGCGCCGATCGTCGAGCGCACCGACGGCAGGTCGGTGCCCTGGACGTAGAGGACCTCGGTGTTCGGGAACGTCGCGGTCACGCCGGCGCAGCGGGCCTCCAGCGCGACGTGGCCCTGCTCCTGGATCACGCAGATGGCCTTCTGGCCGCCGTCCTGGGCGAGCCGCTCACCCGCGGCCTGGCCGGCGACGGTCTCGTCGGAGCCGAAGTACATCTTCGCGCCGAACCCTTCGTACTGGTCCAGGCCCGAGTTGAACGCCACGGTGGGGATGCCGGCGTCGGCGGCCGCCTTGGCCGCCGGGCCGACCTGGTCGGCGTAGGCGAGCGTCACGGCCAGGCCGTCGACCTGGCTGTCGATGGCGTTCTGCACCAGGGTCGCCTGCTCGGGCGCCTGCTGGCCGTTGGAGTAGCGCAGCTCGACGTTGTGCGCGGCCGCGGCGGCCTCGGCGCCGGCCCGGATGCGGTCCCAGAACGTGTCGCCCGCCTGCTCGTGGGTGACCATCGCGATCGTGTAGCGCTCGCCGCCGACGGTTCCGCCGGTGCCGCCGCCCCCGCCGCCCTCCTGCTGCTGGGCGCCGCCCTGGCTGCTGCAGGCGGCCAGCGCGAGACCGAGCGCGGCCGCCACGGCGGCGGCGCGCATCGCCTTCCGGGTACTCCTCATTGAGTGTGTCCTCTCTTCGACCGCCGACGGGGGCGGCGGGGGCTGGGTGGCCTGGGCCCGGGATCAGTACGGCCAGCGCCGCACCGGGCCCAGCCCGCAGCCGCGCAGGTAGCCCGCGGTGCGGGCGGCGATCGGCAGCGGGATGTGCGGCTCGACGGGGTAGAGGTCCTGCTCGACGACCGCGAACAGGTCGGTGTCCAGCCGGGCCAGCGCGTCCAGCAGCGGCGGCATGGCCGGCTCGCCGTAGGGCGGCTCGACCATGACGCCCATCGGCACGGCCTCCGCGAGCGAGAGCCCTTCGGCGCGCACCTTGTCGCGCACGGCCGGGTCGACCTGCTTGAGGTGCACGTAGCGGATGCGCTCCGGGAAGCGCTCGACGATGGCGATGTTGTCGCCGTGGCAGTACGAGACGTGCCCGGTGTCGAGGCAGAGGTTGACGTAGCGCGGGTCGGTGTCGGTCAGGAACCGCTCGATGCGCTCCTGGGTGTCGATGTGGGTGTCGGCGTGCGGGTGGAAGACCAGGTCGACGCCGTGCTCCTCGAGCAGCAGCTTGCCCAGCCGGTCGTAGCCGGTGGTCAGGGCCTTCCACTGCTCGGGGTCGATGTCGCCGGCCTGGGTGGACTCGCCGGTGTGCTGGTCGGTGTACTGCTCGGGCAGCAGCACCAGGTGCCGGGCGCCGAGCGCGGTGAGCAGCCGGGCCTCCCGCCCGCACGCCTCGACGGCCTCGTCGAGTGCCCGGGCGCCGCGGTGCAGCCCGGCGAACACCGTCCCGCCGCACACCGTCAGGTCGCGCGCGGCCAGTTCGTCGCGCAGCCGCGCCGGGTCCTGCGGCATGAACCCCTGCGGGCCCAGCTCGGTGTGGGTGTAGCCGGCCAGCGCGATCTCGTCGAGGTAGGTCGACCAGCCGACCTGCTTGTCGTCCTGGGGGAACCAGACGCCCCACGAGTCGGGGGCGGTGCCGAGGGTGAGCTTCTCCAGCCGCATCGCCGGGCCCTCAGTTCGCCGTGGGGAAGTGGAAGGACGCCCCGCTGCCTGCTGTATCGATGCTCGCTCCGCTGGCGCTGCGCTCGGTGTGCGGCCAGCGCGACGTGACCACCTTGGCCCGCGTGTAGAAGGACACGCCCTCCGGCCCGTGCACGTGCTTGTCGCCGAACAGCGAGTCCTTCCAGCCGCCGAAGGAGTAGTAGGCCATCGGCACCGGGATCGGCACGTTGACGCCGATCATCCCGACGTTCACCTCGCGCTGGAACCGCCGGGCCGTCTCCCCGGAGGAGGTGAAGATCGCGGTGCCGTTGCCGTACGGGTTGGAGTTGATCAGCGCGATGGCCTCGTCGACGGTGCTCGCGCGCACCACCGACAGCACCGGGCCGAAGATCTCCTCCCGGTAGACGTCCATGTCCGCGGTGACCCGGTCGATCAGCGTCGGGCCGACGAAGAAGCCGTCCTCGTGGCCGGCGACCGAGAGGCCGCGCCCGTCGACGGCCAGGTCGGCGCCCTGGTCGGCGCCCGACCCGATGAGCCCGACGATCCGCTCCCTGGCCGCGGCCGTGATGACCGGGCCCATCTCGCTGTCCTCCTCGCGCCCGGGCCCCACCTTGACCGCGCGGGCCTTCTCGGCGACCGCCGCGACCAGCTCGTCGGCCGCGCCGCCGACGGCGACGGCGGCCGAGATGGCCATGCACCGCTCACCGGCCGAACCGAACGCGGCCGCGACCAGGTGGTCGGAGGTGTAGTCGACTCCGGCGTCCGGCATCACGATCGCGTGGTTCTTGGCCCCGCCCAGCGCCTGCACGCGCTTGCCGTTCGCGGTGCCGCGCTGGTGGATGTACTTCGCGATCGGTGTCGACCCCACGAACGACACCGCGGCGACGTCGGGGTGGTCGAGCAGCGCGTCGACGGCCTCCTTGTCGCCGTGCACGACGTTGAACACGCCCTCGGGCAGCCCGGCCTCGGCCCACAGCTCGGCGACGAACTGCGAGGCCGACGGGTCGCGCTCGCTGGGCTTGAGCACGAACGTGTTGCCGCAGGCGATGGCCACCGGGTGCATCCACATCGGGACCATCGCCGGGAAGTTGAACGGGGTGATCCCCGCGCACACGCCCAGCGGCGCCCGGAACGAGAACAGGTCGACCCCGGTGGAGACCTGGTCGGAGTAGTCGCCCTTGAGCAGGGTCGGGATCCCGCAGGCGAACTCGATCACCTCCAGGCCGCGCTGCACCTCGCCGCGGGCGTCGGAGATGACCTTGCCGTGCTCGTCGGAGACGATCTCGGCGAGCTGCTGGGTGCGGGCGTTGACCAGCTCCCGGAGGTTGAACAGGATCTTGGTCCGGGTCGACAGCGACGACTGCGACCAGCTCGCGAACGCCGCCTTCGCGGCCTGCACGGCCAGGTCGACGTCCGCGGTGCCGGCCAGCAGCACCTCCGCCTGCTGCTGCCCGGTCGCCGGGTTCCAGACCGGGGAGGTGCGGGTGGACTCCCCGGTGGTCGGCTTGCCACCGATCCAGTGGGTCACGGTCCTCACGGCTGGTTCCTCCCGGTCGGTGGGGCGATGAGCGGGCGCTGGTCGCGCTTGTGGGTCTCGTAGGTCTTGCGGGCCTGCTGGGTGCTGTCGAGGCGGGAGACCTCCGACACCGGCACGTCCCACCAGCTCTCGCTGTCGGGCACCGGGGCCAGCGGGTCGGTCTCGATGTGGATGGCCGTGGTGCGCTCGGACGCGCGGGACCGCGCGATCGCGGCGCGGAACTCCTCGATCGTGCGGACCCGGATGACCTCCGCGCCCAGGCTCTCCGCGTTCGCGGCCAGGTCGACGGGCAGCAGGTCGCCGTCGAGCCGGCCGGTGCCCGGGTCGCGGTAGCGGTAGCGGGTGCCGAAGCGCTGCGAGCCGACCGACTCCGACAGCGCGCCGATCGAGGCGAACCCGTGGTTCTGCACGATGACCAGGTTGAGCTTGATGCCCTCGGACACCGCGGTGACGATCTCGCTGGCCATCATCAGGTAGGAGCCGTCGCCCACCAGGGCGAACACCTCGCGGTCCGGGGCCGCCATCTTGACGCCCAGCGCGCCGGCGATCTCGTAGCCCATGCAGGAGTAGGCGTACTCGACGTGGTACTGCTTGGCGTCCCGGGCCCGCCACAGCATCTGCAGGTCGCCGGGCATCGAGCCGGCCGCCTGCACGACGACGTCGCGGGCGTGCATCTCCTCGTTGAGCGCGCCGAGCACCTCGGTCTGCGCCGGCAGCGGGCCGTGGCCGAGGTGGAAGGCCCGGTCGACGACCTCGTTCCACTCCGCGGCGTCCCAGGTCGGTCCCCAGCGCTGCCCGTCCAGGGCCGCCGTGAGCGCCTCCAGGCCGGCCCGGGCGTCGGCCACCAGCATCTCGCCGGCGTGCTTGGCGGCGTCGAAGGTGGCGACGTTGAGGTTGACGAACCGGACGTCGGGGTTCTGGAACGCCGTCCGCGACGCGGTGGTGAAGTCGCTCCACCGGGTGCCCACGCCGATCACTACATCGGCTTCGCGGGCCAGCGCGTTGGCGACCGGTGAGCCGGTCGACCCCACCCCGCCGACGGCGCACGGGTGGTCCCAGAGGATCGCGCCCTTGCCGGCCTGGGTGTCGGCCACGGGGATGCCGGTGGCGTCGGCGAACGCCCACAGAGCGTCGGTGGCCTCGGAGTAGTGCACCCCGCCGCCGGCGACCAGCAGCGGCTTGCTCGCGCCCCGGATCAGCTCGGTCGCCCGCAGCAGCGCGTCGACGTCGGGCATCGGCCGGTGGATGTGCCAGACCCGCTCGGCGAACAGCTCCTCGGGCCAGTCGAACGCCTCGGCCTGCACGTCCTGCGGCAGGCAGATCGTCGCCGCGCCGGTCTCGGCCGGGTCGGTGAGCACCCGCATCGCGCCCAGCAGCGCCGAGGGCAGCTGCTCGGGCCGCCACACCCGGTCGAAGAACTTCGACAGCGGGCGGAAGGCGTCGTTGACGCTGACGTCGTAGCCGTTGGGCTGCTCCAGCTCCTGCAGCACCGGGCTCGCGACCCTCGTGGCGAACACGTCGCTGGGCAGCAGCAGCACCGGGATGCGGTTGGTGGTGGCCAGCGCGGCGCCGGTCAGCATGTTCGTCGAACCGGGCCCGATCGAGGCCGTGCAGGCCAGGAACTGCACCCGGTTGCGCATCCGGGCGTAGCCGACCGCGGAGTGCACCATGCCCTGCTCGTTGCGGGCCAGGTGGTAGGGCATTCCGCCGGATTCGGCAGACTCCAGCAGCGCCTGCGCGACACCGGCCACGTTGCCGTGCCCGAAGATCCCGAACATCCCGGGTACCGCGCGGTGGGTGACGCCGTCGCGCTCGGTGCGCTGCGCGGCCAGGAACCGGACCACGGCCTGGGCGACGGTCAGTCGGATGGTCACGCTTGTTCCCTCTCGTCCGTGCCGGTCAGCGGCAGGCGGGGGTCGACGGGCTGGTCGGCCCAGGTGTCGCGGACCCAGCCGTGCGCCGGGTCGTCGCAGATCAGCCAGGCCCGCTCGGTGCCGGGGCCGGCCATCACGTTGAGGTAGTAGAGGTCGTAGCCGGGCGCGGCCATCGACGGGCCGTGCCAGCCGTGCGGGATGAGCACCGTGTCGCCGCTGCGCACCTCGGTGCACACGTCGATCTCCCGGTCCGCGCCCGAGCTGTAGACGCGCTGGTAGCCGATCCCGTCCCGGCCGGCGGGCGCGTTCACCTCGAAGTAGTAGACCTCCTCGAGGCGGGACTCGCCCTCGCGCTCCTCGTCGTGCTTGTGCGGCGGCCACGACGACCAGTTCGCGGCCGGCGTCAGCACCTCGACGGCGATCAGCTTGTCGGCCTCGAACGCCTGCGGGGTGCAGAAGTTGTTGACCTGGCGGCTGGCCTGCCCGGCCCCGCGCAGCTCCACCGGCACCCCCTCGGCCGGGCCGTAGCGCGCGGTCAGCCGGTTGGCGCAGCGGGCGCCGGGCAGCGCGAACCGCCCGCCGCCCGCCGAGGACACGGTGACCGTCGCCTCGCGCGGGACGTAGGCGAAGTCGCTGACCCGGGAGAACACGCTGCGCCGGCCGGTGAGCGCGAAGCTCTCGCCGTCGCAGGCGACGGTGCCGCCGCCGGACAGCGGCAGCACCACCATCTCCTCGTCGCCGGTCGCGAACGTCGCCTCGGCGCCGGGGGCCAGCTCCAGCACGCGCAGCGAGCTGTAGCCCCACCCGGCCGTCTCCGGGGTGATGACCAGCGCGAACGGGCCGTCCTTCGTCTCACCGGCCCGGACCACGTAGTTGCTGCTCACAGGAGGTTCACCGCCGCATCCACCGCTCCGGCCACGTCGTCGTTGGGGGGGTAGAGCAGGGACCGGCCGATCACCAGCCCCTGCACCGTGGGCAGCGCCAGCGCCTTGCTCCAGCTGGCGAACGCCTTGTCCATGTCGGCGGCGACCTCGCCGCCCAGGATCAGCGCGGGCAGCGTCGTGGCCGCCATCGCGCGCTCCATCTCGTCCACGATCGGGACCTTCAGCCACGTGTGCGCCGACGTGCGGCCCAGCCCCGCGGCCACCGTCATCGCCCGGATCATGGCGTCGGCGGTGAGCTCGTTGCGCACGCGGCCGTCGACGCGGTGCGAGATGAACGGCTCGACCATCGCCATCAGCCGGTTGCCCGCCAGCTCCCCGACGGCGTGCGCGCACGACTGCAGGGTGGGCGCGGTGGCCGGGTCCTCCGGGTCGATCCGGACCAGCATCTTGCCGCCCTCGAACCCGGCAGCGGCGATGCTCGCGGCGTCGTAGGCGGTGAACCGGTCGTCGATCTCGAACGCGGTGCCGGCCAGCCCGCCGCGGTTCATCGAGCCGACCACGACCTTGTCGTCCAGCGCGCCCAGCAGCAGCAGGTCCTCCAGCACGTCCGGGGTGCCGAGCACGCCGTTGACGCCGGGTCGCGACAGCGCCAGCACCAGCCGGTCGAGCAGGTCCACGCGGTGGGCCATGGCCAGCGCGCGCTCGCCGGCGCGCAGCGCGCCCCGGGCCGGGTGGTCGGCGGCGATCATCATCAACCTGCCGTGGTCGTCCAGCAGGGAGGCCGGCCTGCGGCGCCGGGCCGCGGCCTCGGCGATCGCGTCCGGCCGGTGCACGCGGGTGGCCACCAGCTCGGCGAGCACCTCGTCACGCACGGATGGCCTCCTGCAGCTTGGCCTCGACCTCGTCGGCGGTCGGCATGGCGTCCGCGCAGGCCAGCCGACCGGCCACGATCGCGCCGGCGGCGTTGCAGAACCGGATGACGCGCTCGAGGTCCCAGCCGGCCAGCAGCCCGTGGCACAGCGCGCCGCCGAACGCGTCGCCCGCGCCCAGGCCGTTGACCACCTCGACCGGCGCAGGCGGGACCTCGACCGCGCCGTCCGCGTCGAGCGCGAGCACCCCCGCCGGGCCCTGCTTGACCACCGCGAGCTGGATGCCGGCCGCGCGCAGGGCCTCGGCGGCGGCGCGCGGCTCGCGCACGCCGACCGCGGTGTCGCACTCGTCGAGGTTGCCCACGGCGACGGTCGCGTACGGCAGCGCCTCGGAGTACCAGTGGCGCGCGTCCTCGCGCGACGCCCAGAACATCGGCCGGTAGTCCAGGTCGAAGACGGTGATCCCGCGCCGGTCGCGGGCCCGCAGCGCGGCGAGCGTGGCGGTGCGGCTGGGCTCGCGGGACAGCCCGGTGCCGGTGACCCAGAAGACGTCGGCCGCGCGGATCGCGTCCAGGTCGAGCTCGTCGGGGCGGATCTCCAGGTCGGGCGCCGTCGGCTCGCGGTAGAAGTACAGCGGGAAGTCGTCCGGCGGGAAGATCTCGCAGAACGTGACCGGGGTGTTCAGCCCGGGCACGGCGGTGACGAACCGGTCGTCGACGCCGAAGCCGTGCAGCGCGTCGTGCAGGTACTCGCCGAACGGGTCGGCACCCGTGCGGGTGATCACCGCGCTGCGCCTGCCGTAGCGCGCCGCGGCCACCGCCACGTTGGACGGGCTGCCGCCGAGGTACTTGCCGAACGACGTGACCTCGCGCAGGGACACCCCGATCTGCAGCGGGTAGATGTCCACGCCGATCCGCCCCATCGTCAGCACCTCGGGCGCCGCGTCCAACACCATCGTTGTCCTTCCCGCCCGTGATCGAGCAGTGACAGCAGTGACGGCGAACCCAGTGAGATGTACTCTCCACGCTGTCTGCACGTCAATACTTTGTCAGGACAAACCGTCCTGACGAGCGCGCTCGGAGGGGTCGCCGTGGGGGAACGGACGCCGAACGGCGTGGTGCCCGAGGTCCCGTTGGACCGGACGAGTCCGGTCCCGCTGTACTTCCAGGTGGCCACCCGCCTGCAGCAGCTCATCGAGGACGGCGGCGTCCCGGTCGGCAGCAGGCTGGAGAACGAGGTCGAGCTGGCCGAGCGGCTCGGGGTCTCCCGGCCGACGATGCGCCGCGCCATCCAGTACCTGGTCGAGCGCGGCATGCTGGTGCGCAAGCGCGGGGTGGGCACGCAGGTCGTGCACCCCAAGGTGCGCAGGCCGGTGGAGCTGTCGAGCCTCTACGACGACCTGGCCAAGACCGGGCGCGAACCGCGCACCGAGATCAGGCTGCTCGACGTGCGCCCGGCGCCCGACCACGTGGCCGAGGCGCTCGGCATCGCCGTCGGGTCGGACATCACCTGGTTCGAGCGGCTGCGCTTCGCCAGCGGCGAACCACTGGCGATCATGCACAACGCGGTGCCGACGGACGTGCTCGCGATCGAGCGCGCCGACCTGGAGCGGCGCGGGCTCTACGAGCTGCTGCGCGCCGCGGGGCGCGTCCCGCGCATGGCGAACCAGGTCGTCGGGGCCCGCACGGCGACCAGCGCCGAGGCCCGGCTGCTCGACGAGAGCCGGGGCGCGCCGCTGCTCACGATGACGCGCACGGCGTGGGACGAGAGCGGGCGCGCCGTCGAGTACGGCTCGCACCTCTACCGGGCCAGCCGCTACTCCTTCGAGCTGACGCTGACCATCTGACCCTGACCATCCGACTCAGCTGGTGCGCGCGGTCTGCCGGACCAGGGCGAGCAGGTCGTCCTCGGTCAGGTCGAGCCGGCGGGCGGCCTCGACCAGCTGGCGGGCCAGCTCCACCATCGCGGCGTGGCCCGGGTCCGCCCGGGCGCTGACCGTCGCGCCGCGGCCCCGGCGCAGCTCGATCAGCCCCTCGTCGCGCAGCTGCTGGTAGCCGGCCAGCACCGTGTGGATGCTGACCCGCAGCGAGGCGGCCAGCTCGCGGGCCGGGGGCAGCCGGGTGCCGGGCGCCGCCGAGCCGTCGGCGATGCCGCGGCGCACCGCGGCGGCGATCTGGTCGGCCAGCGGCGCGCCGCGGGTCGGGTCGACCCGGATCAGCACAGCGGCACCGCCGCGGTGAGGACGGTCAGCGCGAACCACAGGGCCAGCGGCGGCGGCATCCCGCTCACACCCGCTCGACGAGGCCGTTGAGCAGCGCGGCGGCGGTCTGCGGGTCGTCCACCGTGATCGTGAGCTGGCGCCCGTCGCGGCGCGTGACCACCAGCGCGGGCCCGGCCCGCACGATCACCGCGCGTCCCCCCGGCACGTACCGCAGCCCCCAACCGCCGAACCGGGCCGGCCGCACCTCGGTCACGCCCGCCGACGCGACGTCCTCGATCGGCACGGCGATCCGCGGCCAGCCGAGCGGTCCGATGCCCACGGTCAGGCCGCGGTCGTCCACGGTGGTGCGCGCGCTGGCCACCAGCAGGAGGGCCAGTCCGACGGCGATGAGCGCGATCCCGGTGTCGGGCCGGGCGGCGACCGCCACGGCCGCCCCGACGACCGCCAGGCCCACCCCGCCGAGGCGCAGCCACGGCGCGCTGCTGACCCGCGACCAGCTGACCCGCTCGGTCGGGCGGAGGCGGGTGGGCGCCGGGGCGTCGGCGGGAACCGTCCCGCGGGCCGAGCCGGGGGGCGAGAGCCGGGCGACCAGCGCACCGACCAGGACCCCGACGGCGAGACCGCAGGGCAGCACCCACAGGGGCAGCGCGACGGTCCGCGCGTCGGTGGCGCCGATGTTGACCGCGGTGGCGGCGGTCAGCACCACGCCGAGCAGTCCCGCCGTGCCCCATCCCAGCGCGGCGATGGTGCGGTCGGGTGGGCCGCCGCGCCGGCCCGGCGGGCCGGCCGCGTTGCGCTCGACGAGTCCGAACACCACGGCCAGCAGGGCCGCGACGGCCAGTCCGAGCAGCGCGGTGGCGCCGCGGCCGGCGAAGCGGTCGGCGGTGCCGGTCAGGTCGAAGTGCACGGCCAGCGGGTCGGGGAGGTCGGCGGTGAGCAGGATCGCGATCGTGGGTGCGATCGCGACGAGCGGAGCGATCGCGGTGGGCGGGGTGCGGAACGACATCGGACGACGACCCTCCTAGTTGTTATAGACAAACTATAACAACTGGGTCGGCCTGAAGCCACCGCCCGCCTCGCTGCCGCCCTGCGACGTCGAGAACGACGCCGTGGGATCAACAAGGCCGAAGTTGATCCCACGACGTCGTTCTCGACGGCGTGGTCGAACGGGGACGGGAGGGAAGCGGCAGCGCGTCATCCCGACGTCGCTGCTGGCCTTCCGCTCCGGTGCTGCGGGTCCAGAGAAACCCGATCAGCGGCGGCGGTCGTCCTCGTCGTCGTCTGGAGCCCAGCGGTCGACGAAGTCGTCCTCAGCCTCCCCGTCGTGGAGTGCCGTCCCACTGCCGATCTCGCGCTGCAGGGCGTCGAGATCCATCGTGGGGGAGCTGTACTTGAGCTCTCGGGCCACTTTCGTCTGCTTGGCCTTGGCTCGTCCGCGCCCCATGGCTGGTCCCCCTTACAACAGGGAAGGGGCGGCCGGATGTCTCGGCGGCCCCGTTCATGTCATCAATGTCCTGCGACCACCGTACCTTGCGAACCCGCCCGCGTGCGACGTGGCACCTCTTGCGCGGCGTGTGTCGTCGACCGCTCGCTCAACCGGTACAGAGCGGCGAGCGCGGCGAGGCCCGTCACGGCCCCCAGCGCGAGCATCGCCGACCATCCCCAGCGCTCCGCCGGCCACCCGCCCAGGGCCGGCGTCACGGCCGCTGCCACGTAGTTCGCGGTGTTCGACAGGGCCATCGCGGTCGCCGCCCGCCCCGGCGGGGCCAGTTCGCCGCCGCGGTGAACACCAACCCGTTCCAGCTGATCGCCAACGCGGCCGCGGGCACCAGCACGGCCACCAGCACCCACGCCGGACCACTCCGGGCGAGCGCCGCCGCCCCGAAGCCCACCGCGATCGTGACAGCGATCACGCGAAGCGGTCCCGGCCGGCCGCCCGTCCCGCAGGCTCGCGCATCCACACCGCCACGGCCGTCGCCGCGACGAGGCAGGTCGCCGCCGGCACCGCGAAGACCGCCGGCCCCCGCGCGGCACCCGAGCGGTATGCGCGACCGCCCTCACGCACACCGCTCGCCGCCACGCACATCGGCTCGCTGCGACGCACATGGCGAGACGTGTGGCGGTCAGTGGGTGTGCGTCAGTGGGTGGTGCGCGTGCGGAGCTGGGCCGCCCGGCCGGGGCGGGGGGCGTCGTCGTCGGGGGCGTAGGAGTCGGGGTCGATGGTGGCGGGGGAGGCGTGCTCGCCCTCCCCGGCCACCAGATCGGCGTCGACCGGGACCGAGCGCTTCACCAGCGCCAGCGCCACCGGGCCGAGCTCGTGGTGCTGGACGACGGAGCCGACGCGGCCGACCGCGCGGCCGTCGCGCAGGACCGGGTCGCCCGGGCCGGGCAGGTGCTCGTCGCCGCCGTCGAGGTGCAGGCGGACCAGGCGGCGGGGCGGGCGGCCGAGGTTGGCGACCCGGGCGACCGTCTCCTGGCCGCGGTAGCAGCCCTTGGTGAGGTGCACGGCCGAACCGATCCAGCCGGCCTCGTGCGGGATGGTGCGCTCGTCGGTGTCGACGCCCAGCCGGGGGCGGGTGGCCTCGACGCGCAGCGCGTCGAACGCCATCGTCCCGGCCGGGCGGGCGCCGGCGCCGGTGAGCCGCTCCCACCAGGTGGGCAGCTCGGCGCGGGGGACGAGGAGGTCGGCGGCGTCGGGGGCCGGCCAGTCCATGCGGCGGACGAAGCCGGCGGAGCCGGGCAGGGCCAGCGCGCCGTGCGGGCGCTGCGGGACGGGGACCCCGGCGGCCTGCAGGACGGCGGGGGTGTCGGGGCCGACGACGCTGAGCACGGCCAGCTCGGCGGAGGCGTCGCGCGGCTCCACCTTCGACCAGAAGACCATCTTGGTCAGGTAGGCCAGCAGCTCGGGCAGCTCGCCGGGCTCGGTGTCGAGGTACACGGCGTCGCCGACGTGCGCGACGACGGCGTGGTGCAGCACGCGGCCGTTGGCGTCGAGGACGAGCGTCTCGGTGCCGGTGTCGGCGGGGAGTTCGCTGACGTGCTGGGTGAGGATGAGGTGCAGCCAGCTCAGCCGGTCGTCGCCGGGCACGGCGATCACGCCCCGGTCGGAGCGGTCGACGACGGCGGCGGAGCGGGCCATCGCCCGCTGCTCGGCGAGCGGATCGCCGCGGTGCGCGGGGACGGTGGGGGTGTCGAGCTCGTTCATCGGCTGGCCTCGGTCTCGGTGCAGTCGCGGCAGCGGCCCGACAGGGCGACATGGGTGACGTCGAGCTGGAAGCCCTCGGCGGCGCGCAGTTGCTCGGCCAGGCCGCCCATCAGCTCGGTGGGCACCTCGGCGACGGTGCCGCAGTCGTGGCACACGAGGTGGACGTGCTGGTGATCGTCGGCGGAGTAGCTGGGGGCGCCGTGGCCCAGGTGCGTGTGCCGGACGACCCCGATCCGCTCCAGCAGGTCGAGCGTGCGGTACACGGTGGTGATGTTCACCGCGGGCGCGGACCGCTGCACGCGGGTGCAGATCTGCTCGGGGGTGGCGTGGCCCAGGTCCCGCACGGCGTCGAGGACGAGCTGGCGCTGCGGGGTCATCCGCAGGCCGCGCTGGTGCAGCTCGTCCCGCAGCGCCGACGCTCCGCTCCCGGGCTCGACCATCGACGTGGGGGTCACCCCACCGATGGTAGGCCGTCGTCGGCACCGGTCCGGAGGTCGCGTCGGGCGGCCGCACCGCACCGGCGGCGGAGGCGACCGCCCGCACCCCGGTATGCTCCGAGCGAGTGAACGGGTCGTTGTGACGACGACGATCTACCTACCCTCGGCCAGATGCAGGGTGTGACCTTCGGGGAGAACCAGCGATGACGACGGAAGCGGGCGTCGGTGGCGGCGTCCCACGGTTCGACGTCGTCCTCCGCGGTTACGACCGCCGGCAGGTCGACGAGCACGTGTCCCGCCTGCAGCGGGCGATCGTGCGCATGCGCTCCGACCTGGACATCGTGCGCAGCCAGCCGCTGTCCGCGGTCGGCAGGCCCACCCCCGGCCCGCGTCCCGGGATGCCGCCCGACGGCGGTCCCGACGTGCAGGCCATCGTGGCGAAGGCCGAGGAGGAGGCCGCCGACATCCGCAACCGGGCCCGTGCGGCGGCCCGCGCGGAGGAGGAGCGGGTCAAGGCCCAGCTCGCCGACCTGACCCGCCAGCGCGACGCGCTGCTCGCCGAGATCGGCCAGTTGCGCGTCCAGCGCGACGGCATGCAGCGCGAAGCACCGGTTGCCGCTCCCACCTCGCGCATGTCCTCGCCTCCCCCGGCGTCGCCGGGCACACCCCCTAGGACGCGCGACGGCGGACAAGGTGGCTCGACCCCCGGCATGGAATCCCCGGGTGGACGACCTACGGGCCCGCGGCCCGGTTCCCCCGCTCCCGCCCCGGCGGCGGCCCGCGGGGGCGCGCCCGGTCAGGGCGGCCCCGGTGGTCAGGGTGGCCCCGGGCGGCCGGGTCAGGGGCCGGGTGGCCCCAACCGCCCGCCCCAGGTCGCCGACCCGACGGTCGCCGCCCGGCCGAACCCCCCGAAGGGCCCCGGCGGCCCCGGTGGCGGCCCCAAGTCCTCCCCGCACCACCCGCTGCCCGGCGGCGGCCAGCAGCAGCCGCCGTCGCGGCCGGTCGAGCCCGGTCGCCCCGGCCCCGGCGGTGGCCCGCCCGGCGCGAAGGGCGGTGCCGCGCACCGGCTGCCCAGCGGCGGCTTCCCCGCCGTCGACAAGGCCCCGTCGTCGATGCGCCCGCCGGGCGACGTGCCCGACGTCGGCGACCTGTTCCGGCCGAAGGACGGCGCCCAGCCCGGTGGTCAGCAGCGCCAGGGCGGCAACCCCACCCAGGACCCGACCGCGATGGTCAAGGCCGCCCCGCCGAGGGGCTCCGCGCCGATCCGCCCGGCCGACCCGACCCGCCAGGTCGACCCGCCGCCCAAGACCGGCCAGCACGGACCGGGCCGCGGCCCCGGCGGCGGGCAGGGCCAGCCGCCGAAGAACGGTCCGCAGGGCGGCAACCAGGGCAACAACAACCAGGGCAGTAACAACCAGGGCAGTAACAATCAGGGCAACAACCAGGGCAACAAGAACCAGGGCGGCAACGGCCGCCCCGGTGGCCGTCCCGGTGGCCCGGACGCCACCGTGCTGGCCTCGGCCCAGCAGCAGAAGCCGGGCGACCCGAAGCAGGGCCGCCCGGACGCCGACAAGGGCGAGCGCGGCCCCAACGGCCCCGACCGGGCCGGCCGGTCGCCCTCGACGTCGCGCACGGCCTGAGCCTGCCGGCCTGACCCCGCCGCTGCGCCGCGCGCCGTCCTCACAGAGGCGGTGTGCCCTTCACAGCCTCCGCGGAGGCTGTGAAGAGCGCAGGGGCCCTGCGAGGACGACCGCGCGAGGCCGGCAGTGGGGGCCGGAGTGGGCGGGTCGGAGGCCGGAGCGGCCGCTAACCCGCGATCCGGCTCAGCAGCGCCGACAGGTGCGGCTGGCGGGGCTGGCCCTCCATGGCCCGCTCGTCGACGTAGGCGAGGTCGCCGCCGTCGACGATGCCGTAGAGCCGGTGCGAGGACACGACGTCCTTCGCCGAGGCCGTGCGCACCACGGCGTCGGTCTCGATCTCCCAGGAGCGCAGGTCGCGGGCCTTGCCGTAGAAGATCTCGGTGATCCCGGTCGCGTGGGTGATCAGCACCTCGATCTCGCGGCCGTCGGGCTGGGGGCGCCAGAAGCCGGTCTCGCGGGCCGCCGGGCGCAGCACTTCGCCGTCGGGGCCGAGCAGCCAGGAGCGGGACTCGTAGGACAGGAACGGGCGCCCGTCGTGGGCGAACACGATCTGCTGGCCGAACCGCTGCGGGCCCTCGATGGTGGGGTAGTCGACCTCGCCGAGCCCCCGCCACACGCCGACCAGCGGCAGCAGCCCGAGGCACTGGTCGTGCAGGCTCGGGCCCTCGCGCAGGTTCGCGGTGTCGTCCTCGACCGGCAGGTCGACCCACCGGGGGCGGTTGCGCTGCGGCGAGTCGGGGGCGGCGTGGCTCGGGGCGGGGGTCTCGCCGGTGATCTGGGGCTCGCTCACGCCTACTCCTGTGCTGCTGGCTGCGCCGCGACCGGCTCGGTCGGGGCCGGCTCGGTCGGTGCTGGCTGGGACGGTGCGTCCTGGTCCCGCGCGGCGTCGGCCACGTCCGGGGCGCCCGGTTCGAGCGTGAACAGGCGCCGCATCAGGTAGCCGGTGTAGACCGCCGTCGCCAGGCTGGCGACGATCAGCATGCCGGTGAGGATCCAGTGCACGGCGGCCCAGCCTAGTCACGGCCGGCCGGCCGGCCGCCCCCGCCACGCGGCTGGGGCTTTCGTGCTGCCGTGGCGATGTCCGACACGGGCGTGTCGGACATGGCGTCCTACGGTCGGTGCGTGGCATCGGTACAGCCCTACCTGTCCCGCGTCGAGCGGGCGCACCGGTTGATCGAGGAGCTGCGCGCGCGGGCGCCCCGGCCGCTGTCGGCCAGGGCGCTGGCCGAGCGGCTCGGCGTCACCGTGCGCACCGTCGAGCGCGACGTCGCCGACCTGGTGGCGGCCGGGGTCCCCATCCGGACCCGGCACGGGGCCGGCGGTGGGCACCGCATCGACGCCCGTACCGCGCTCCCCCCGGTGGAGCTCACCCCGGGCGAGGCGGCCGCGCTGGTGGCGGCGCTGGCGGCGATCGGACCCCGGTCGTCGGCCAGCGCGCAGTCGGCGATGGCCAAGCTCGTCCACTCACTCTGCGAGGAGACCTGATGGACCACGGCGTGGATCAGCACGAGTTCTGGACCACCTACGGCAGGGCGCTCGTCGAGGGCGACGTCGAGACGACCGTCTCCCGGTACGGGTTCCCGTGCATGGCGATGGCCGACGAGTTCGTCGGCACCCTGGCCGGGCCCGACGAGCTGCGGGCCGCGTTGGACCAGGCGTCGGGGTACTACGCGCAGTTCGGCGCGGCCGAGGTCCGCCCGGAGGTCCTGGGCGTCGACGAGATCAGCGACAAGCTGACCAGGGTGCGGTTGCGCTGGCACTTCCTCCGCGCCGACGGTACCGAGATCGTGCAGACGAACCACGAGTACACGTGGCGGGCCACCGACGAGGGTCCGCGCATCCACCTGACCGTGGCGATCGACGAGGCGCAGAAGCTGGCGGCTCTGGCCGACGGGTCGTGGGGGGAGCGGGGCGGAGAGCCCCGTTCCCCCCACGCCCGCGGGTCCGGCGACGGCGACCACGGCCAGGTGCAGGCCCGGGCCCTCGGCCTGCAGCACGGTCTGGCCGTTGCCCGCGCGGGACAGCGCGCGCAGCGTCCAGGTGCCGGGCGCGGCGAAGAACCGGAAGTCGCCGCTGGCCGAGGCGACCACCTCGGCGGTGAACTCGCCGGTGCCGTCCAGCAGCCGGACGAACGCGCCGGCCACCGGCTCGCCGCCGGCGACCACCCGGCCGGCGAGCACCGTCTGCTTGGACAGGTCGGTGCCGGCCGGCAGGGAGATCGACTGGTCAGGGGCGCCGCACATCAGGCACCGACCTTCGGGGCGCCCAGCTCGATCGGCACGCCGATCAGCGAGCCGTACTCGGTCCAGCTGCCGTCGTAGTTCTTGACGTCGCCGTGGCCGAGCAGCTCGTGCAGCACGACCCAGGTGTGGGAGCTGCGCTCACCGATGCGGCAGTACGCGATGGTGGCCTTCGAGTCGTCGTAGCCGGCCTCGCCGTAGAGCTTGGCCAGCTCCTCGTCGGACTTGAAGGTGCCGTCCTCGTTGGCCGCCTTGCTCCACGGGATGTTGACCGCGGTCGGCACGTGGCCGGGCCGCTGCGACTGCTCCTGCGGCAGGTGCGCGGGGGCCAGGATCTTGCCGGAGAACTCGTCCGGCGAGCGGACGTCGACCAGGTTCTTCGTGCCGATCGCGTCGACGACCTCGTCGCGGAACGCGCGGATCGACAGGTCGGGCTCCTGGGCGGTGTAGGTGGTGGCCGGGCGCGCGGCCACCTCGGTGGTCAGCGTGCGGCCGTCGAGCTCCCACTTCTTGCGCCCGCCGTCGAGCAGCTTGACGTCGGCGTGGCCGTAGAGCTTGAACTGCCAGTAGGCGTAGGCGGCGAACCAGTTGTTGTTGCCGCCGTAGAGCACGACGGTGTCGGAGTCGGCGACGCCCTTGGCCGAGAGGAGCTGCTCGAACTGCGTCTTGTCGACGATGTCGCGGCGGACCGCGTCCTGCAGCTCCGTCGTCCAGTTGATCTTGACGGCGCCGGGGAGGTGGCCCCCGTCGTAGGCGGCGGTGTCCTCGTCGACCTCGAGGAACACGATCCCGTCGGTACCGAGGTTCTTCTCCGCCCAGTCGGCGGTGACCAGGACGTCCTGGCGGCTCATGCGGTGCTCCCGTGATGGTGTGCGGCTGCTGCGGGTAGGGGGCTGCTGGAGCGCCCGGCCCGGCACGTGCGGCAGCCAGAGGGCTGCCCCCGAGGGCACGCGGGAAGGGCCGGAACGCGCGGATGCGCTCAGCAGGCCCGACACAGGCAGCTGCCGACGCGGCACAGATCGACTGCGCGGCGACGGGTCAGCGGCCAGTTCACGGCGCCGAGGATAACCGAATTGTCCTGCCCATCGGGAAGTTCTCCCAGCCCGTGGGCAGCCTCACCGGTTCGGGCTCAGCCGGTCGACAGCGGGGACCCCGGCCCGAGGGTGAGGTCGGCGGCCTTCCCGCTGACCTCGATCTGGCCGTTCACCGCGCGCACGTCGGTCGGCGTGACCTCCAGCGGCAGGGCGCCCGGGTCGATCGGGACCTCGAACTTGTCGGCGTACCCGGACAGCAGTGCGGAGGGGATGTTCGGCAGGTCCTGGGCGGCGCCGCCGAGCTGCACGTCGCGCGGCTCGATCCGGATGCGGCCGTCGGCCAGCTCCAGCGCCGCGATCACCGTCACCTCGATCTCGTCGCCGCCGGACAGCCCGGGCAGCGAGACCGGCAGCGACTCGGGCAGCGTCCCGGTGCCGACCAGGCGCACCGAGCGCTCGGGGTCGAGCCCGGCGAGCTGCGGGTCGTCGGCGTCCTCGGCGGCCTGCTCCAGCGCGTTCGCGTCGAGCGTCTCGATGCGCAGGTCGGCCACGTCGGGCACCAGCCGCTCCAGGTCGTTGGCCGGCACCCTGACGGTGCCCTCGACCTCGCGGACCTGCAGGACCTTCTCCCCCGACCCGAGCAGCATCGCCAGCGGCGCCTCGACGTCGCGCAGCTGCGCGGAGACCGACAGCTCCCGCAGGTCGCCCACCGCGATGCGGTTGGCGTCGACGTCCACGCTGGAGTAGGTGCCGGAGACGGCCTGGGTGAGGAACGGGAACCCGTTGATCCGCACCGCCGGGTCGTCCTCGAGGCCCAGCTGGGAGCGCATCTGCCGGGACACCGCGGACTCGGCCAGCGCGGCCGAGCCGAAGTCGGCGGCGACCAGCAGCCCGGCCAGCACCAGCAGCGCGATGACCAGCCGCCTCATCCGACCTCCGTTCGTGGCGCGTCCGGCCGTCACCGGGCGCGCACCAACCGTAGAGCCGGCACTCCCGGTGCCCTCCGCCGGGCCGGTGCCGCGCGGTCGGGACGGGCCGCTGATCACGCGACGACCGCCCGCGCGCCGTGTCGCTGCTGGTCATGGCGGAGCGGACTGGGGTGAGTTGCGCCGCGAGGCTCGTGCCCGGTGGTGTTCACCGACTATTCTCCTCCTGTCCGAGCCGTCGTGTTTACGCCACGTCGCGCGGACGTGAACGGTGCGTCGTCGTCGCCATGCCGTGAAGGGTCGACGCGCGCCGTGCCGAGGGCGCCCGACCTCCGCCGTGAGAGGAGGCACCACGTGGAACTCCTTCTGCTGACCGCCGACGCCGACCCGGGCTCCGTGCTCCCGGCGTTGACCCTGCTTCCGCACGGTGTGCGCACCGCCGCCCCCGAGGTCGCCGCGCTGCTCGACGCCGGCCCGCACGACGCGGTGCTCGTCGACGCCCGCACCGACCTCGTGGCCGCCCGCAGCCTGTGCCGCCTGCTCGGCAGCACCGGCATGGACGTCCCGGTCATCGCGGTGCTCACCGAGGGCGGGCTGGTCGCCGTCTCCGGCGAGTGGGTGGTCGACGAGATCCTGCTGCCGGGCGCCGGCCCGGCCGAGGTGGACGCGCGCCTGCGGCTGCTCAAGTCGCGCCCCGGCGCCGACGCCGGCCGCGACGGCGGGGCCCTGGTGCTGGGCGAGCTGGTGATCGACGAGGCCACCTACGCGGCGCGCCTGCGCGGGCGCCTGCTCGAGCTCACCTACAAGGAGTTCGAGCTGCTGAAGTACCTCGCCCAGCACGCCGGCCGGGTGTTCACCCGCGCCCAGTTGCTGCAGGAGGTGTGGGGCTACGACTTCTTCGGCGGCACCCGCACGGTCGACGTGCACGTGCGGCGGCTGCGCGCCAAGCTCGGCGCCGAGCACGAGCAGATGATCGGAACCGTGCGCAACGTGGGCTACAAGTTCGTCCGGCCCAGCCGGGGCCAGCTGGGGGTGCCGGCGGTCGGCGTCCTCGGCGACGACGGCCCCGACGGCGACGGCGACGAGTCCGACCGAGCCGGGCTGTCCGGGTTCGCCGGCCGCTCCTGAGCCGCCAACCCCCGTCGAGAACGAACTTGTCGTGATCCACAGGCCCTGTTGATAACGACAAATTAGTTCTAGACGCGCCCCGCTAGCCCCCGCGGGTAGTGTCGACGCGGTGATCGAGCTGTCCTGGCGCCGCGGTCTGGACGCCGCCGCGATCGACGACGTGCGGGCCTTCGCGGCCGCGGTGGCCGCGACCGACGGCACGGCACCCTTCTCCGACGACGCGCTGCTGCACCTCGACGGCGCGGGTACCGCCCAGCTGCTCGCGACGACGCCGTCGGGCGAGCTGGTCGGCGTCGCCCACCTCGACCGGTCCGCCGAGCCCGCCGAGCCGGCCTCCGGCGAGCTCGCCGTGCACCCCGCGCACCGCCGCTCCGGTCTGGGCGCGCGGATCGTCGAGGCGGTGCTGACCGAGGTCGACGGCCCGGTGCGCGTGTGGGCGCACGGCGAGCACCCCGGTGCCGCCGCGCTCGCGCAGCGGTTCGGCTTCCGCCGGGTCCGCGAGCTGTGGCAGCTGCGCCGCGACCTGGCCGAGCCGATCGCCGAGCCGGTCCTGCCCGAGGGCGTCCGGCTGCGCTCGTTCGTCGTCGGCGAGGACGAGCCCGAGTTCCTGCGGGTGAACAACGCCGCCTTCCACTGGCACCCCGAGCAGGGCGGGTGGGACCTGTCACAGGTCCGGTTGCGCGAGGCCGAGCCGTGGTTCGACGCGGAGGGCTTCCTGCTCGCCGTGAACGCCGACGACCGGCTGCTCGGCTACCACTGGACCAAGATCCACCCCGCGGAGTCGGGCGAAGACCCGATCGGCGAGGTGTACGTGGTCGGGGTGGACCCCGCGGAGCAGGGCAGGCGGCTGGGCGGAGCACTCACCGCGGCCGGTCTGGCCTACCTCCGGGCCCGCGGTCTGCGCCGGGTGATGCTCTACGTCGAGGCCGACAACACCGCCGCCGTCCGGGTGTACGAGAAGCTCGGCTTCACCCGATGGAGCACGGACGTCTCGTACGCCCGCTGACCCCCGTTCACCTCCCGGCCACCGTCCGGGGGTGAGATCCGGATCATGTCCGTGCAGGTCACGGCTTGGTCACGGCGCCGGTCGGGGCATGGAGCAACACGCCTGACCCAGGTGTTCATCCCTCGTTCACCTGCGCGGGGGAACGCGTCCACTCCGGTTACCTAGCGTCCTGCGCCGAGCGGCCAATCGGCCGTAACGCTCGATCGACGGAGGACCACGAGTGAAGACCGTGCGGCACGCCTCGCGTGCTCGAATCGCCGCGATGGGGCTGGCCACCAGCGGTGCCCTGCTCCTCGCGGGCTGCGGCGCGGCCAACGAGTCCGCCGCGCCCGCGGCGTCCGGCTCGGGCGGCGAGCAGGCCGCCTCCGCGTCCGGCACCATCTCCGGGGCGGGCGCGAGCTCGCAGCAGGCGGCGATGGAGGCCTGGATCGCCGGGTTCACCGCCGTCAGCCCGGACGCGACCATCAACTACGACCCGAGCGGGTCCGGCGCCGGCCGCGACCAGTTCACCGGCGGCGGCGTGGCCTTCGCCGGCAGCGACGCGGCGCTGGACGAGGAGGAGCTGCCGCTCGCCCAGCAGCGCTGTGGCGGCCCGGACGGCGTGATCGAGCTCCCGGTGTACATCTCGCCGATCGCGATCATCTACAAGCTGGACGGCGTCCCGACCCTCAACCTGGCCCCGGCCACCGTGGCGGGGATCTTCAACCGGCAGATCACCACCTGGGACGACCCGGCCATCGCCGCGGACAACCCGGGCGTGGCGCTGCCGGCCACCCCGATCACCCCGGTCAACCGGTCCGACGAGTCGGGCACGACCGAGAACTTCACCGAGTACCTGGTGGCCGCGGCCGGCCCGGCGTGGCCGTACGAGCCCGACGGCGCCTGGCCGGTGCAGGGCGGCGAGGCCGCCCAGGGCACCTCGGGCGTCGTGGGCGCGGTGAGCGGCGGCCAGGGCACCATCGGCTACGCCGACGCCAGCCAGGCCAAGGGCCTCGGCGTGGCCAACGTCAAGGTCGGCGACGACTACGTGGCGCCGACCGCCGAGGCCGCCGCGGCCGTCGTGGCCGCGTCGCCGCGGGTCGAGGGCCGGGGCGCGAACAACTTCGCCATCGAGCTGGCCCGCGACACCACCGCGGCCGGCAGCTACCCGATCGTGCTGGTGTCCTACGACATCGCCTGCGCCAGCTACCCCGACCAGGCCACCGCCGACCTGGTGAAGGGCTTCCTCGGCTACGTCATCAGCGAGGACGGCCAGCAGGCCGCCGCCGGCGCCGCCGGCTCCGCGCCGATCACCGCCCAGCAGCGCAGCCTGTACGCGCCTGCCGTCGAGGCCATCTCGGCCGCCGGCTGATCGACCGCAGCACAGTTCCTGGTCACCGGGCCCGGGCGGACTCCATCATTGATCCGCCCGGGCTCCCCGGCCGACCAGCCCTACTACTTCCGCGAGACCCGCCGGAAGGGACCACGTGAGCACCGACACCAGCCCGGGACCCGCCCCGGCGACGGCGCCTGCGCCGCCATCCAGCAAGCCCGTCGTCCAGCCCGGCGACCGCATCTTCGCCGGCTTCGCCACCGGGGCCGGCATCCTCATCCTCGTCGTGCTGGCCGGGGTGGCCGCGTTCCTGGTGACCGAGGCCGCGCCGGCGTTCGTCGCGCCCGCCGAGGAGATCCCGGGCGGCGGCGGGATCGTCGCCTACATCTGGCCGCTCGTGTTCGGCACGCTGCTGGCCGCGGTGCTCGCGCTGCTGATCGCCACCCCGCTGGCGGTCTGCGTGGCCCTGTTCATCACGCACTTCGCCCCGCGCCGGATCTCCCAGCCGTTGGGCTACGTGGTCGATCTGCTGGCCGCGGTGCCGAGCATCGTCTACGGCCTGTGGGGCGTCGCGGTGCTCGCCCCGGCCTCGGTCGGGTTGATGACCTGGCTGCAGGACTACCTGGGCTGGATCCCGCTGTTCGCCGGGCCGGTGTCGGCCACCGGCCGCACCATGCTGGTCGTCGGCGTCACCCTGGCCGTGATGATCCTGCCGATCATCACGGCGGTGTCGCGCGAGGTCTTCCTGCAGACGCCCAAGCTGCACGAGGAGGCGGCGCTGGCGCTGGGCGCCACCCGCTGGGAGATGATCAAGATGGCGGTGCTGCCGTTCGGGCGCTCCGGGATCATCTCCGGCGCCATGCTCGGCCTGGGTCGCGCGCTCGGCGAGACGATGGCCGTCGCGATCATCCTGTCGGTCTCCGGCGCGGTGACCGTCAACCTGATCAGCTCGGGCAACCCGTCGACGATCGCGGCGAACATCGCGCTGCAGTTCCCCGAGTCCACCGGCATCGAGGTGAACACGCTGATCGCGTCCGGCCTGGTGCTGTTCCTGATCACGCTGGCGGTCAACTCGGTGGCCCGGTTCGTCATCAACCGGCGGCGCGAGTTCTCGGGGGCGAACTGATGAGCATCGACACCGACAAGCGCGACGCCGAGCGCACCGCCGCGGTCAGGCCGACCGAGGACAAGATCGCCCGCCAGGGCCGGCTGCCCCGGTGGAGCACGCCCGGCGCGCTGGCGGCGGCCGCGGTCGTCGTCGGAGGGCTGCTGGCGGCGACCGGCGCGTTCAGCGTCGGGCTGTTCGTCTTCCTGACGGTCGTGCTGTTCGCCGTGGGCCTCTACGCGCTGTCGCGGGTGGTCGAAGGCGCGCGCAAGGCCACCGACCGGGTCGTCACCATCGTCGTGACCTCGGCGTTCCTGCTCGCGCTCATCCCCCTGATCTCCGTCATCTGGACGGTGCTCAGCAACGGCATCGCCCGGTTCGACGTGGAGTTCTTCAACTCCTCGATGCGCGGCATCGTCGGTGAGGGCGGCGGCGCCTACCACGCCATCGCGGGCACCTTGGTCATCACCGCGCTGGCCGCAGCCATGTCCATCCCGATCGGCCTGCTCACCGCGGTCTACCTGGTGGAGTACGGCGCCGGCAGCCGGCTGGCCCGGGCCATCACGTTCTTCGTCGACGTCATGACCGGCATCCCGTCGATCGTGGCCGGGCTGTTCGCCTACGCCCTGTTCGCGCTCTTCGCCGGACCCGGCGTGCGGCTCGGCTTCGCCGGCGCCGTGGCGCTGTCGGTGCTGATGATCCCGGTGGTCGTGCGGGCGACCGAGGAGATGCTGAAGATCGTCCCGAACGAGCTGCGCGAGGCGGCCTTCGCGCTGGGCGTGCCCAAGTGGCGAACGATCCTCAAGGTCGTCATCCCGACGTCCGTCGCCGGCATCGCGTCGGGCATCACGCTGGCCATCGCCCGCGTCATCGGCGAGACGGCGCCGCTGCTGATCGCCGTCGGCATCACCACCGGGCTGAACTTCAACCCCTTCGACGGGCGCCAGGCGACGCTGCCGGTGTTCGCGTACTACTCCTACGCGGCGCCGGGCGTCCCGCGCGACCCGTACATCGACCGGGCGTGGACGGCCGCCCTGGTACTGATCGTCATCGTCATGGTGCTGAACCTCGCCGCCCGCCTGATCGCGCGCCTGTTCGCGCCGAAGACCCGATAGGAGCCGCGCCATGGGCAAGGCGATCGAAGCCATCGACCTGAGCATCTACTACGGCTCGTTCCGCGCCGTCGAGGGCGTGAACATGAGCATCCGGCCGAAGACCGTGACGGCCCTCATCGGGCCCTCCGGCTGCGGCAAGTCGACGTACCTGCGCTCGATCAACCGCATGCACGAGGTCATCCCGGGCGCGCGCGTCGAGGGCAGGCTGGAGCTCGACGGCACCGACCTCTACGGCGCCGGCGTCGACCCGGTCGGCGTGCGCCGCCAGATCGGCATGGTCTTCCAGCGGCCCAACCCGTTCCCCACGATGTCGATCTACGACAACGTGATCGCCGGGCAGCGGCTCAACAACAAGCGCATGCGCAAGGACGCCACCGACGACCTGGTGGAGCGCTCGCTGCGCGGCGCGAACCTGTGGAACGAGGTCAAGGACCGGCTCGACAAGCCGGGCTCGGGCCTGTCCGGCGGCCAGCAGCAGCGGCTGTGCATCGCCCGCGCCATCGCCGTGCAGCCCGACGTGCTGCTGATGGACGAGCCCTGCTCGGCGCTCGACCCGATCTCCACGCTGGCGATCGAGGACCTGATCAACGAGCTGAAGACGGACTACACGATCGTCATCGTCACGCACAACATGCAGCAGGCCGCCCGGGTCAGCGACTACACGGGCTTCTTCACCATCGAGGGCACCGGCAAGCCCGGCAAGCTGGTCGAGATGGACGAGACCAGGACCATCTTCTCGCAGCCCAAGCAGAAGGCGACCGAGGACTACGTCTCCGGCCGCTTCGGCTGACCCCTCCCGTCGAGAACGAAGTTACTGCGCGTTGGACCGGTCCAAAATCGCGACAACTTCGTTCTCGACGGTGCCGGTGACGGCGTAGACCGTCTCGTGGGCCACCGTGACGGCGTGGTCGGCGAAGCGCTCGTAGTAGCGGGCCAGCAGCGTGAGGTCGACCGCGGCCGGCACCCCGTAGGGCCAGCTCGGGGCCATCAGCACCTCGAACATGTGCTCGTGCAGCGCGTCCATGGCGTCGTCGTCGGAGTCCAGCTCGACGGCCATGACGACGTTGCGGGAGCGCACGACCTCCGCGGTCTTGAGCGCCAGCTCGACGGCCACCCGGCTCATCTCGGCGATGTCGTCGCGGACCTCGTCGGGCACCCGCCTGCCCAGCCCCACGACCTTCGCCACGTGCACGGCGAGGTCGCCCATGCGCTCGACGTCGCCCGCGGCGCGGATGGCCGAGACGACCGTGCGCAGGTCGCCGGCGACCGGGCTGTGGAACAACAGCGCGTCGGCCGCCACGTCCTCGACCCTGGCCCGCAGCGCGTCCACGGCGGCATCGTCGGCGATCACCTGCGCGGCCAGGCGCTCGCGCGACTCCAGCAGCGCCGCGGTGGCCCTGTGCAGGGCGCCGGCGGCGGCGGAGCACATGCGGCCGAGCAGCTCGGCGAGCTCGTCGAGCTGCTGGTCGAGCGGAGGAGCGGGCACATCCGGCAGGGTAGGGGCTGCGCTGCTGGTCAACAGCGTGCAACGGGTGAACTGGGGGTGAACGGCGGTGGGGTCGTGGGCTGGGCGAGCCGCAGCCCGATCAGCAGGCTCACCCGGTAGACCTCGTGCTCGTCGGCGGAGGTGCGCGCGCTGATCCGGGTGATCCGGGCCCACAGCGCGCCCAGGCGCGCGGCCCGCGCCATGCCGTCGCGCACCGCCTCGTCCAGGGAGCGCGTGGAACTGCCGATGACCTCTGCGGTGCGCGTTCCCAGGCCCATGCTCCGGGATGCCCGCTGCCGGGCCCGGTGAACCCTCAGACGGTCAACGGGCCGGGCATCTGCCCGGTGACCACGTAGACGATCCGCCGCGCGACCGCGACGGCGTGGTCGGCGTAGCGCTCGTAGAAGCGCGCCAGCAGGGTGATGTCCACGGCCGGTCCGACGCCGTGGCTCCAGCTGCGGTCCATCAGCACCGTGAACATGTGCCGGTGCAGGTCGTCCATGGCGTCGTCGTCCTCCTCCAGCTGGGCGGCCTGCGCCACGTCCCGGCTGCGGATGACGTCGGCGGCCTTCTTCGCCAGCGCCACGCCCACGCGGCCCATCTCGGCGAAGTACGGCACGACCTCGTCGGGCAGCACCGGCTGGGGGTGGCGGCGGCGGGCCGCCTGGGCGACGTGCAGGGCGAGGTCGCCCATGCGCTCGACATCGCCCGCGCCGTGGATGGCCGAGACGACGATCCTCAGGTCGGTGGCGACCGGCGCCTGCAGGGCCAGCAGCGCGAACGCCCGCTCCTCGGCGACCGCGCGGATCTCATCGACGTGCACGTCCTCGGAGATGACCTGCTCGGCGAGCTGCAGGTCGGCCTCCAGGAGGGAGCGGGTGGCGTGCTCCATGGCCGCGGCGACCCGCTCGCACATGGAGGCGAGCACTTCGGCCAGCTGGTCAAGTTGCTCCTGGTAGACGTCCCGCATGACACGAGACTAGTGGGGCTGCCCGGTTGGGGCCGTCCGGCGCGGTGAACCGGAGGTGAACGGTCAGGGGCAGTTCGCCCGCGGCGTCGACGGGTCCAGCGCCGCGACGTTCGGGTCGACCGGCGCCGGGGCGGCCGGCGGCTGGATGACGTCGTCGAACGAGCGGCCCAGGACCAGCTGCAGCACCCCGGTCGAGCCGGGGTCGGGCACCGACGTCGCCGACGGCACCGACGAGGCCAGCAGCGCGGCGCCGGCGGCCTGGTCGGGCGAGAACTTGATGATGGTGTCGTTGGTGCCCACGTCGGCGTTGCCGACCTCGCCGACGCCGAAGCCGAGCGCCCCGAGCGCCCCGCCCACCTGCTCGGCCCGCCCCGGGACGTCCGAGGCGTTCAGCAGCTGCACCCGCAGCTCGGCGGGGGTGGGGCCGGTCACCGCCTCCAGGGGGTCGGCCTCCTCGGGCAGCTCGCGGTCCTCCCGGACGGCGGAGAACACGGCGGCGGCGTCGGCGTCGCGGAGCACGGCGTTGCCGACGCCGTCGGTGCCGCCGGTGGTCGGGGCGACCGCGAACACCACGCCCGGCCCGTCGAGCCCGCGCAGCGACCGCGACAGCGCCAGCACGTCGTCCAGCTCGCCGCCGTCGACGAGCAGCGCCTCGCGCAGCGCGGGGCGCATCTGGGTGAGCCGGCCGTAGTCGAGCAGCGAGCGCTCGTCGAGGGTGCGGTCGAGCACCGCGGTCAGGAACTCCTGCTGGCGGTCGATGCGCCCGACCTCGGAGGCCGGGTCGCCGGCGACGTCGAGCGCGCGGACGAAGTCGGCCGCGCGTACGCCGTCGAGCCGGCCGGTGCCCGGGTCGGCGACGATCGTGCCGAGGGTGCCGTCGACGACCGGGGTGGGCACGCACACCTCCACGCCCTGCATCGCCGCCGACAGGCCCTCCACGGCGCCGAGGTCGAGCCCGACGTACTGGGTGATGGCCAGGCCGGTGAGCTGCTGGACGGCGCGGGTGATGCAGCGCGGCCCGCCGAGGTCGAGCGCGGTGATCAGCTGGGTGTTGGCCTCCGGCCGGGCCGACTCGTCGGTGTAGGACGCGGTGGCCGCGTCCCACTGGTCGCAGGCCGGCCGGTTGATCTCCAGGTTGTGCGGGACCGACAGCACCACGACGGGCCCGCCACCGGCCGGCACGTGCGCCACGACCACGGTGTCGGCGCGGGTCGCCGGGTCGCGCGAGCGGTCGGAGGCCACCATCAGCACGTTGCGGTCGCCGGCCTGGGCGTCGCCGTCGACGATGGCGCTGGAGGCGAGGTCGAGCGCGGCGGCGTCGCGGATGCCGGCGTCGAGCCACATCTTGGCGCCCCAGCCCAGCCCGGCCGCGCTGAGCACGACCAGCGCGACGGCGGCGACGAGCAGGCGCACCGCGATGCGGCTCGCCCGCCTGCGCGTCGAGACGGGCGGCGGGGGCTCCTGCCCGTCCTCGTCGTCCGTCGCCCGCGAGAGGTCGAGGCCCGCGTGCGCGGCCGTCATCCGGACCAGCGACTCGTCGATCCGGCTGACGGCGATCTCGCGCTCGCTGTCGCGGTCGGCCTGGGTCCTGCGGGTGGTGCGGGTCTCGTCCGGGTCGGTCGGGGTCAGCCGGGTCTGCTCGGCATCGGCCGGCGCGGCCTCCTCGCGCGGGGGCAGCCGGACGACCTCGGTGGCGCCCGCGGCCTGGTCGCCGGCCTCGGTCGGGCGCCGGGCCGGGATGGCCGTGGTCGCCGCGTCGGAGCCCGCGTAGCCGTTCGGGACGGGAGCCGGCAGGGCCGTCGTGGGGTCCGCCGGGGGCGGGCCGAACTGGCCGGGGTGGCGAGGGGCGGGCGGGCGCACCTGGGTCTGCTCGGGCGGGGCCGAGCGGGGCGGACCGCCGGGTGCCAGGGGCCGCTGCGGGCCGGAGACGAACGGCGAACCGCTCTGCTCGGGGACGGGCGCCGCGCCGGACCCGAACGCGTCCGGGGCGGGGACGTAGGGGCGCGCGCC
>NZ_JAHDTH010000320.1 GCF_018531445.1 Pseudonocardia lacus | reverse complement strand
CGCCGGTCCCCGCAGGCGCGGCGGCCCACGCGGCGCCCTCGCTGTTCACCCCGGGCCTCGACCTCCGGGCGGCCGCCGCACCCGGCCGAGCCCCCACCCGGTCCCGGGCGGAGGAGGAGCCCCCCGCCGGCGACCCGCGCCCGCCCGCGCCGCCCTCCGCGCTACCGCCCGCCCGTTCCGGCTGATCCGGACGCCCCGCCCCTCGGTGTCTTCGCAGGGGCGGTGTGGTCGGCGCAGGGTGCACAGCATCTGCGCGGACTACGGGGACTCGGCGTCGGCGCCGCCGCGGGGTCCGCGCCCGCAACCCGTTCGCGTCACCCCTCTAGCATCGGGGGTGTCGCCGCCACGCGCCGGCGACCGTTCCGACCACCGCAAGATCCCCGCAGGAGGCCCTCCGTGTCCGCGCCCGCATCCCGTCCCGCGTCCGCTCCCGTCCGGGTGCCGGCCGGGACCACGGCGGGCGCCGCGGTCCGCGCGGCCGGCCTGCCGAGCAGCGGGCCCGAGGCCGTCGTCGTCGTCCGCGACGGCGACGGGACGCTGCGCGACCTGTCCTGGCAGCCCGATGCGGACACCGACGTCTCGCCCGTCGCCGCGGACACCGACGACGGCCGCGCCGTCATCCGGCACTCGGCCGCCCACGTGCTGGCCCAGGCCGTCCAGCAGCAGCGCCCCGAGGCCAAGCTGGGCATCGGCCCGCCGGTCGTCGACGGCTTCTACTACGACTTCGACGTCGACACCCCGTTCACCCCGGACGACCTGCGCGCGCTCGAGTCGTCCATGCGGAAGATCATCAAGGCCGGGCAGCGGTTCTCCCGCCGCCGCTACGACTCGCTCGACGCGGCCCGCAAGGAGCTCGCCGACGAGCCGTACAAGCTGGAGCTGATCGAGCTCAAGGGCGCCCCCGACGGCGAGCGCGGCGACGAGATCGTCGAGGTCGACGGGTCCGGCGAGCTCACCGCCTACGACAACGTGCACGCCCACACCGGCGAGGTCGTCTGGTCGGACCTGTGCCGGGGCCCGCACGTGCCCACCACCAAGCACATCCCGGCGTTCGCGCTCACCCGCTCCGCGGCCGCGTACTGGCGGGGCAGCGAGAAGAACCCGCAGCTGCAGCGCATCTACGGCACCGCGTGGGAGAGCAACGACGCCCTGCAGGCCCACCTCGACCGGGTCGCCGAGGCCGAGCGCCGCGACCACCGCCGCCTCGGCGCCGAGCTCGACCTGTTCTCCTTCCCCGACGAGATCGGCTCCGGGCTGCCGGTGTTCCACCCCAAGGGCGGGATCATCCGCCGGGAGATGGAGGACTACGCCCGCCGGCGGCACGAGGCGGCGGGCTACGAGTTCGTCAACACCCCGCACATCACCAAGGGCCAGCTGTTCGTCACCTCGGGGCACCTGCAGTGGTACGCGGACGGCATGTACCCGCCCATGCAGCTCGACGAGGAGCGCAACGCCGACGGCACGGTGCGCAAGGCCGCCCAGGACTACTACCTCAAGCCGATGAACTGCCCGATGCACAACCTGATCTACCGCTCGCGCGGGCGCAGCTACCGGGAGCTGCCGCTGCGGCTGTTCGAGTTCGGCAGCGTCTACCGCTACGAGAAGTCGGGCGTGGTGCACGGGCTCACCCGGGCCCGCGGGTTCACCCAGGACGACTCGCACATCTACTGCACCCAGGACCAGATGCTGGGCGAGATCGAGTCGCTGCTGCGGTTCGTGCTCGACCTGCTGCGCGACTACGGCCTCGACGAGTTCTACCTGGAGCTGTCCACCCGCGACCCGGAGAAGTCCATCGGCTCCGACGAGGACTGGGAGCGCGCCACCGACGCGCTGCGCCAGGCCGCCGAGGCCAGCGGCCTGGAGCTGGTGCTCGACCCGGGCGGGGCGGCGTTCTACGCGCCCAAGATCAGCGTCCAGGCCCGGGACGCGATCGGGCGCACCTGGCAGCTGTCCACCATCCAGGTCGACCTCATGGAGCCCGACCTGTTCGGCCTGGAGTACTCCGCGGCCGACGGCTCCCGCCCGCGCCCGGTGATGATCCACCGTGCGCTCTTCGGCTCCATCGAGCGCTTCTTCGGCGTGCTGCTGGAGCACTACGCGGGGGCCTTCCCGGCGTGGCTGTCGCCCGTGCAGGTGGTGGGCATCCCGGTCACCGAGGAGCAGGTGCCGCACGTCGAGGCGGTGGCCGCCGCGCTGCGCGAGCACGGGGTGCGCGTCGAGGTCGACGCGGGCGACGACCGGATGCAGAAGAAGATCCGCAACCACACCCTGCAGAAGGTGCCGTTCCTGCTGCTGCTCGGCGCGCGCGACGCCGAGGCCGGTGCGGTGAGCTTCCGCTTCCGCGACGGCACCCAGGTCAACGGGGTGGCCGTGGACGAGGCGGTGCGCCGCGTCGTGGAGTGGATCCGCAGCCGCGACAACACCGCCCCCACCGCCGAGTCCTTCCAGGCCACCCAGCCCGCCTGAGCGCGCCGTCGAGAGCGACGGCGTCGGTGGGGTGGGGGCGGGGCCGGCAGGTCTCGCCGCGCGCCTGCCCGGGGGAGCGCACTACTAGGATCGCGCCATGAGCGACGCCCACGGCCCCGACATGGAGGAGCGCGACGGCGTCGGCACCCCGGACGGCTTCCGCAGGCTGTGGACCCCGCACCGGCTCGCCTACATCAAGGAGGCCGGCGCCGAGGGCTGCCCGTTCTGCCGCATCCCCGCCATGTCCGACGAGGACGGCCTGGTCGTGGCCAGGGGCGAGGTCGTCTACGCGGTGCTCAACCTGCACCCCTACAACCCGGGGCACCTGATGGTGCTGCCCTACCGGCACGTCGCCGACATCGAGGAGCTCACCGGGGAGGAGTCCGGGGAGCTCATGTCGTTCACCCAGGACGCCGTGCGGGCCATGCGCCGGGTCGCCGCCCCGCACGCGTTCAACGTCGGGCTCAACCTCGGCGCCGTGGCCGGCGGGTCGCTGGCCGAGCACCTGCACCAGCACGTGGTCCCGCGCTGGGGCGGCGACGCGAACTTCATCGCCGTGGTCGGCCAGACCAAGGTCATCCCGCAGCTGCTGTCCGAGACCCGGTCGCTGCTGTCCGAGGCGTGGGGCAAGCCCGGCCCGTAGCTCCACCCGGCTAGGCTGGACGGTGGTCCCCGGCATCGGCTGGACCGATCCACAAGCAGGAGACCATGCTCAACGTCCTCGCCCGCGTGCACGTCGACCGAGTGGCCGAGCCCCTCGCCCGCTGGCTGGTCGGCAGGGGCGTCACGCCCGACGCGGTCACCGTGGCCGGCACCGCGGGCACGGTCGCGGCCGCGCTGTGGTTCCTGCCCCGCGGCGAGCTGTTCACCGGCGCAGCGGTCATCACCTTCTTCGTGCTGTTCGACCTCGTCGACGGCGCGATGGCCCGGGCGAGGGGCCGGGGCACCCCGTTCGGGGCGGTGCTGGACTCCACCTGCGACCGCGTCGCCGACAGCGCCCTGTTCGCCGGGCTGACCTGGTGGTGCCTCGGGGTGGGGGAGCAGCGGCTGCTCGGCGTCGCCGCGCTGCTGTGCCTGGTCACCGGCCAGCTGGTGTCCTACGTCAAGGCCAGGGCCGAGGGCGCGGGCCTGAGCGCGGACGGCGGGCTGGTCGAGCGCGCGGAGCGACTGATCCTCGGGCTGGTCGGCGCCGGGCTGCACGGCCTCGGGGTGCCCTACGCGCTGCACGTGGCGCTCTGGGTGCTGGCCGCGGCATCGCTGTGGACCGTCGGCCAGCGGATCGCGGCGGTGCACCGCAGCGCCCGCGCCGCGGCGGGCGTCGACCCCGACGAGCGGCCCGCCGACCCGGCCCCGGGGTCGTGAGCGGCGCGGTGGAGCGCGAGTCGTGGCGCGAGCGGCTCACCGTCGCCGAGTACGCCGCGGCCTGGAGGCTGGTCGGCGCCGTGCCCGCAGGGCCGGGCAGGCGCGTGTTCGAGCGGGGTGCCGACCTGGTCGCCCGCCGCGGCGGCGCCGGGCCGCGCCAGCTGCGCGCCAACCTCGCCCGCGTCGTCCCGCAGGCCTCGCCCGAGGAGCTCGACCGGCTCGTCCGCGAGGGGCTGCGCAGCTACGCGCGCTACTGGCACGAGGCGTTCCGGTTGCCGGCCACCGACCCCGTCGCCGTGCACGCCGGCACCCGCGCGTCGGGCACCGGACCGTTCCACCGGGCGGTCGCCGAGGGCAGAGGGGTGATCTTCGCGCTGCCGCACAGCGGCAACTGGGACGCTGCGGGCGTGTGGCTGGTCGAGGAGCTGCGTGGGCTCGGCCACGAGCCCGCGTTCACCACCGTCGCCCAGCGGCTGCGCCCGGAGTCGCTCTACCGCCGCTTCGTCTCCTACCGCGAGGCGCTGGGCTTCGAGGTGGTGGCCGCCGACGACGGGGCGGCGGCGCACCGGGCGCTCACCCGGCGGCTGCGCGGCGGCGGGGTGGTGTGCCTGCTCGTCGAGCGCGACTTCACCGCCACCGGCGTCCCGGTGGACTTCTTCGGCGAGCGCGCCCGCTTCCCCGCCGGCCCGGCCCGCCTCGCCGCGCTCACCGGGGCGCTGCTGGTCCCGGTGTTCGCCGGGTTCACGCCGACCGGCTGGACGCTGGAGCTGGCCGAGCCGGTCCCGGTGCCCGACCGCTCCGCCGTGCCCACCGCGCTGCAGGCCGAAGCCGACTCGCTGGCCGCGATGATCCGCCGCAGCCCGTGGGACTGGCACGCGCTGCAGCCCGTCTGGCCGGCCGACCGGCCCGCCGCGACCGCCGGGCGGGTGGCGGGGTGAACCCGGCGCTGCGGGTGGGGATCGTCTGCCCGTACTCGCTGGACGTCCCCGGCGGGGTGCAGGCCCACGTCATCGGGCTGGCCCGCACGCTGCAGGGCTTCGGGCACTCGGTCCGCGTGCTCGCCCCCGCCTCCGACGACACCCCGCTGCCGCCGTTCGTCACCTCGGTGGGGCGGGCGCTCGGGGTGCCCTACAACGGCTCGGTCGCCCGGATCACGTTCGGTCCGCGCAGCTACGCGCGGACGCGGCGCTGGCTCGCGCGCAACCGGTTCGACGTGCTGCACCTGCACGAGCCCACCGCGATGAGCCTGTCGGCGCTGGCCCTGATGGCGGCGCAGGGCCCCATCGTGGCGACGTTCCACACCGCGACCGAGCGCTCCCGGGTGCTGAGCGCGTTCGGCGGGGTGCTGCGCCCGCTGATGGAGAAGGTCACGGCGCGCATCGCGGTGTCGCCGCTGGCCCGGCGGGTGCAGGTGGAGCACCTCGGCGGCGACGCGGTGGAGATCCCCAACGGGGTCGACGTCGCGGCGTTCGCCGGCGCCCCGCCGCTGCCCGGCCACCCCGCGCCCGACACCGTCGGCTTCCTCGGCCGGTTCGACGAGCCGCGCAAGGGCATGCCGGTGCTGCTGGACGCCGTCCGCCTGCTCGCGCCGACCCGCCCCGACCTGCGCCTGGTCGTCGTCGGGCAGGGCGACGCCGCGGCCCTGCGCCGGGCGGCCGGGCCGGTGGCCGACCGGCTCGACCTGCTGGGCCCGGTCGACGACGCCACCAAGGCCTCCGCGCTGCGCTCGGTCCGGGTGTTCTGCGCGCCCAACCTGCGCGGCGAGAGCTTCGGCATGGTGCTCACCGAGGCGATGGCGGCCGGCGCGCCCGTGCTGGCCAGCGACCTGGACGCGTTCCGCGCCGTGCTCGGGCCGGGCCCGGCGGGCGAGCTGTTCCCGGTCGGCGACCCGGTCGCGCTGGCGGGCGCCCTCGCCGCGCTGCTGGACGACCCCGCGCGCCGGGCGTCGCTGGGCGCCG
>NZ_JAHDTH010000319.1 GCF_018531445.1 Pseudonocardia lacus | reverse complement strand
GGAGCCCCCGGCGGCACCGCCACCCCCGCCGACCCCGGCACCGAGCGCGCCGCCACCCGCTCCGGAGCCCGCGCCGGTCCGGGTGGACCGACCGGCGAACGGGTCCCCGGTCGCCGGCACCGTCCCGCTGGCCAAGCCGCCGGTCCGCAAGCTGGCCCGCGACCTGGGCGTCGACCTGCGCGAGGTCACCCCGTCCGGGGCCGACGGCGTGATCACCCGCGACGACGTCCGGACGCACGCCGCGTCCGCCGAGGAGCCCGCGCCGGCCACGTCCGCCAGGCCCCGCCCGGGCGGCGGCGAACGGCGCGAACCGATCCGCGGGGTCCGCCGGGCCACCGCGGCCGCGATGGTCCGCAGCGCGTTCACCGCGCCGCACGTCACCGAGTTCCTGGCGATCGACATCACCGCCACGATGGAGCTGCGCGAGCGGCTGCGGCGCAGCCGCGAGTACGCCGACGTCCCGCTGACGCCGCTGGCCTTCGTGGCCAAGGCGGTGTGCCTGGCCGCGCGGCGCACGCCGGAGGTCAACGCGCACTGGGACGAGGACGCCGGCGAGATCGTCTACTACGACCGGGTCCAGCTCGGGATCGCCGCGGCGACCCCGCGCGGGCTGGTGGTGCCCAAGATCCGCGACGCGGACACGCTCGCCCTGCGCGACCTGGCCGTGGCACTGGGCGAGCTCACCGCCACCGCGCGGTCGGGGAAGACACCCCCGGCCGACCTGGTCGGCGGCACGTTCACGATCACCAACGTCGGCGTGTTCGGCGTCGACACCGGCACCCCGATCCTCAACCCGGGCGAGGCCGCCATCCTGGCCGTCGGCGCGATCAAGCCGGCGCCGTGGGTCGTCGACGGGGAGCTGGCCGTGCGCACGGTGTGCCAGCTGGCGCTCTCGTTCGACCACCGCCTCGTCGACGGCGAGCAGGGCTCGCGCTTCCTCGCCGACGTCGGGGCGTTGCTCACCGACCCGTCACTGGCCCTCACCTGGTAGCCCTCCCCCCACCGCCCCGTCACCTTCCCGGCACGGGGCGGCGGGGGGTGTGCGGCGAGTGACACCGAGTCGTGATGCGCGGACGGGAGCACGGGTCCGGCCTCGTTCGTTGAGCGGGTATGCCGTTCGTGCTCCTGTACCTGGTGGTCGAGATCGTGGCGCTGGTCGCGCTGGGGTCCGTGATCGGCCTGACGTGGACGCTGGTGGTGCTGCTGGCCGGCTCGGTGCTGGGCTTCTGGCTGGCCCGCCGGGAGGGCCTGCGGGCGGCCCAGGCGCTGGGCCGGGCGGTGTCCGAGCGGCGCGTGCCGCACCAGGAGCTGACCGACGGCATGCTGGTCGCCGCGGGCGGCGTGCTGCTGTTCGTGCCCGGCCTGGTCACCGACCTCGCCGGCCTGCTGCTGCTGTTCCCGCCCACGCGGTCACTGGTGCGGGGGCGGCTGGTGCGGGCCGCCGAGAAGCGCGCCCCGGAGCTGCGCACGGCGCGCATGCGGTCGGGTCACACGGTCGTCGACGGCGTCGTGGTCGACGCCGACACCGCCGGGCCGACGCCGCCGTCCGACGGCCCCCTGGTCATCGAGGGCTCGATCGCCCCCGAGGAGCGCCGCTCCGCCTGACCGGCAGCCGTCGAGAACGAACTTGTCGTGATCGAACCGCCCTGTTGATCACGACAACGTCGTTCTCGACGGCCGAGGCCGGGCGGGTCAGACCCGGCGGTGGCTCCAGACCGGCTCGACGCGGGCCCACTCGCGGGCCAGGGCGCGCCGGTCGTGGGCGGCCAGCCGGGCCCGCCAGATCGCGCCGGCCAGCGCCAGCAGCCCCCAGCAGACGGCGAGCGTGCCGATCCCGGCGACGAGGCCGGCGGCGGTGGGCGGGGGTTCCACGACGGCGCCGAGGTGGGCCGGCGGGGCGGCGGCGCGGGACGCCGCCGCCAGCAGCCCGATCGCGACGGCGACGAGGACTGCGAAGACGGCCAGCAGGACCTGCGCCCGGCGGAGCAGGACACGGGCGTGATCGGTAGCTCGGAGTAGCGCTGCTGAGCTGTTCGGGGGACGTGGCGTCAGACCTTCCACGTCCACTTCATCCGATCGATGGCGTAATTCGTTACAGCGCGTGCGAGAAGCCCGCTCACGATCAACTCTGCGTGATCAACGTCCAACGGGTCGTGCAGCGCGCGGACACCCGCACGGGTTCGGGCTCCAGGCCCAGAGCGCGCACGTCGGCGCCGGAATCGGCGGCGCCGGACTCCATCGCCATCGCCCGGTAGGCCATGGGGGCGTGCTCGGCGGCCTCGGACAGCACGAGCAGCGGCCCGACCCTGCCGCCCAGCGCCTCGGCGTAGCCCTCGGCCCGGTGGCGGGCGTCCGCGACGGCGAGCTTCTGCGCCTCGCGCAGTGCCGCCGCCTCGTCGTCCAACAGCCAGCGCGGGCCGTTCAGCCCGGTGGGCTCGGTTCCGATGAGCGCGGAGAGCACCTCCTCCACCGCGGCCACGTCGGTGATCCGCAGGGAGACCTCCTGCCCGGCCCGGCAGCCGACCACGCGCTTGCCCCGCCACTCGTTGTGCACCCAGAGGCGGCGGTGGCGCACCTGCACTGCCGCGTGGGCCAGGTGCGGCTCGGCGTCGGCCACCCGCCGGCCCAGCTCGCGCACCGCGTCGGTGCGGGTGCGGGCCGAGGCCGTGTAGGTGAGGTCGACGTCGGCCCGGTCGGCGGGCTGCTCGTGCCAGCCCGATCCCTCGGTGACGATCTCCGGTCCACCCGGCGCCTGCCCAGCCATGCCGCCAGGAAACCAGATCGGGGGCCGTCCGTCGGGTGTCGCCGCGCCGATCGGACTGTATGTGGTGTTCTAGTTCCTTCAGCAGATTCGGTTAGAGAATGCGATGGGCGGTGGCCGGGTACTGCGACGGGGTGAGTCCCCTGGTCAGCCTGCGCCGCCTCGTCCGAGAGGGGCGCTCCGACGCGCCCGGGCAGGTCGTCGACACGCTCGGTCGCATCGGGCTCGTCGGCTACGGCGTGGTGCACGTGCTGGTCGCCTGGCTGGCGCTGGCGGTCGCCTTCGGCATCCCCGACGACCCGCCCGACCCGCAGGGCGCGATCGCGACCATCGCCGACACCCCCGGCGGCACCCTCGCGCTCGGCCTGGTCGCCGTGGGGCTCATCGCCTTCGCGCTCTGGCAGGTGACCGCGGCCGCCATCGGCTTCCGCTGGGTCAGCGGCGGGGAGCGGTTCCGCAAGCGCAGCGGCGCGGTCGCCAAGTCGATCGCCACCGGCGGGCTTGCCGTGCTCATCGTCGACTCGCTCGTCGACCACGGCGCCCCCCGGCAGACCACGGCCCAGTCGCTGGCGGCCGGGATGCTCGCGCTGCCGGCCGGCCGGTTCCTGCTCGGGACCGTGGCCGCGGTCATCCTGGTGCTGGCCGGGATGATGACCTACACCGGCGTGCGCCGGACGTTCATGGGCGACCTGGACGTGCGCCGCCTCGCGCCGGTGGCCCGCCGCGCGATCGAGGCGCTGGGGGTGCTCGGCCACCTGGCGCGGGCGCTGGCCCTGGCGGTCATCGGCCTGCTGGCCGTGGGGGCCGCGCTGTGGGCCGACCCGAACCGGGCCGGCGGCCTGGACGCCGCCCTGTACGCCCTGGGTGAGACGTGGCTGGGGGCGTGGCTGCTGGTCGTGGTCGCCGTCGGGTTCGGCGCGTTCGGCCTGTTCTGCGTGGCCGACGCGGCCACCCGACGCGCCTGATCGGGCTCTATCCAGCTTTCTAGCGATCTTCCGATAGAGATTGATAAGTACCGATCGACGACACGCCATCGGCTTCGCTAGCCGGTTCTACGGCCGGGACAAGAAACGCCGATACCGTCCGATGCGTGGACCCGGTACGCAACCCGTTCGCGCCAGGGGCCGGTCAGCGCCCGCCCGAGCTGGCCGGGCGCGACCGCGAGCTCGACGCCTTCGAGATCGTGCTGGAGCGGGTCGCGCGCGGGCGCCCGGAGCGCAGCCTCGTGCTCACCGGCCTGCGCGGCGTCGGCAAGACCGTGCTGCTCGGCGAGCTGCGGTCGATGACCGTGCGGGCGGGCTGGGGCGCCGGCAAGATCGAGGCCCGCCCCGACGCCGACCTGCGCCGCCCGCTCTCGGCCGCGCTGCACCGGGCCATCCGCGACCTCGCCGTGCGCCACCCCGACGCCGACCGCGTCGACGAGGTGCTCGGCGTGCTCAAGGCGTTCGCCCTGCGCTCCGCCCCGGACGGGGCCAAGCTGCGCGACCGCTGGCAGCCCGGCATCGACGTGGCCGTGCGCAGCGGCCGGGCCGACTCCGGGGACATCGAGATCGACCTGGTCGAGCTGTTCACCGAGGTCGCCGCGCTGGCCGCCGACCTGGAGGCCGGCGTCGCCGTGCTCATCGACGAGATGCAGGACCTGCGCCCCGACGACATCTCGGCGCTGTGCGCGGCCTGCCACGAGCTGTCCCAGTCGCGGTCGCCGCTGGTGGTCGTCGGAGCGGGCCTGCCGCACCTGCCGGCCGTGCTCTCGGCGTCCAAGTCCTACTCCGAGCGGCTGTTCACGTACGTGCGGATCGGTCAGCTCGACCGCGAGGACGCCGACTTCGCCCTGCTCGCCCCGGCCGAGCGCGAGGACGCCTCGTTCGACGCCGACGCGCTCGACCTGCTGTACGAGGCGTCCGGCGGCTACCCCTACTTCGTGCAGGCCTACGGGAAGGCGGCCTGGGACGCCGCGCCCCGCAGCCCGATCGGCCCGGCCGACGTGAAGATGGCCGCGCCGGAGGCCGAGGCCGAGCTGGCCGTCGGCTTCTTCGGCTCGCGCTTCGAGCGCGCGACCCCCGCCGAGCGCGAGTACCTGCGCGCCATGGCCGAGCTGACCGGCGGCCGCGACGAGCCGGTGGGCACCTCGGGCATCGCCGACCACCTGCAGCGCAGGGCGTCGTCGCTCTCGCCCGCGCGCGACAGCCTCATGAAGAAGGGCCTGGTCTTCTCCGCGCAACGCGGCCAGATCGCCTTCACCGTGCCGCACTTCGGCCGGTACCTGCTCGCGCAGGGATGAGGCCGAAGCTGGGCCGAACGGGTGAATCTGGTACCTCGCGCCGGAGCCCGTAACGGATCCCCCGGCTCGTGCGAATCCCAGTACAGCCCCGCGGCGCTGTCGGACCCCCGACCTGACAGCACCGCGGGGCTCTTCGTTGCCCGGGGGCGGTCAGGGCCGGTCAGGGCCGGTTCGGACGAGGTCGTAGCATCACTGCGATGCGGGACGCCAAGCTCGAGATCCAGATGCTGCACGACCGCGTGATGGTCAAGGCGGACGCCGGCGGCGAGCGCCGCAGCGGAGCCGGCATCGTGATCCCGGCGACCGCCGAGACCGCGAAGCGTCTGGTCTGGGGCGAGGTGTTCGGCGTCGGAAACTACGTCCGCACGGTGAAGGTCGGCGACCGGGTGCTGTTCGCGCGCGACGACCAGCACGAGGTCGACATCCACGGGGAGACCTACCTGGTGTTGCGGGAGCGCGAGCTGCACGCCGTCGCCACCGAGCCCACCGAGCACGGCACGGGCCTCTACCTGTGACGACGTGCGGGTGTGCCGACCGGGCCGCATGGCCCGGCGACGAGCGGTGAGGGGAACTGGACTTCATGCCCGAGCGTCAGTCCGCGCCCGGTGAGGCGACGGCCCGTCCGGAGCCGGACGTGACAGAGCGCGGCGACGGCGACACGGCGCCCGCGGCCGCTCCCGGCGGCAGCGACGCGCCGGCCGCCCCCGAGGGCGCGACCGCAGGCGAGCCGACCGGCGCGACGGAGGCGGACGCGACGACCGACGCCACTGCCGCGGA
>NZ_JAHDTH010000318.1 GCF_018531445.1 Pseudonocardia lacus | reverse complement strand
CGCAGCGAGCGGTGCCGCTCGTCGGCGCGGCGGGCGCCGGACAGCAGGTCGAGCCGGTCGGCCAGGCCGGCCTCCAGCCCGTCGAGCCCGAGCGCGGGCAGCCGGGCAGCGGCCAGCTCGATGGCCAGCGGCACCCCGTCCAGGCCGCGGCAGATCCGCCGGACCCGCGCGCGCTCGGCGACGTCGGGACGCGAGCCCGCGGCCGCCGCCCGCTGCTCGAACAGCGCGACGGCGTCGCCGCTCTCGTCGTCGGGGACCGACAGGCCCCCCACCGGGAAGATCCGCTCGAACGGCAGCATCAGCCGCGCCCGGCTGGTGGTCAGCACGACGAGCCCGGCCCCGGCCGCCAGCAGCCGCTCGACCAGCAGGGCGACCCCGTCCAGCAGGTGCTCGCAGTTGTCGAGCACGAGCACGGCGCGCCGGTCGACGGCCCATTCGAGCAGCGTGTCGTCGGCGGTGCGGCCGGGCTGCTCGCCCAGGCCCAGCGCCGCGGCCACGGTGGGGGCGACCATCGCCGCGTCGGTGACGGGGACCAGGTCGACGTACCAGACGCCGTCGGCGACCCGGTCGGACACGTCGGCGGCCACGGCCATCGCGAGCCGGGTCTTGCCGACCCCGCCCGGCCCGACCGCGGTGACCAGCCGCGGGCCGTCGGCTCTGCCGGCCTCGCCCACCAGCAGCGCGCCCAGCGCCGCGCGCTCCGCGCCGCGACCGACGAACGGCGTCAGCGCCGACGGCAGCGGCGTGGGGGGCCGCACGGGTGGCGCCGCCGCGGTGGCCGCCCGCTCGGCGGCCAGCTCGGACAGCGCCCGGCGGTCGGCCACGGCGAGCTTGCGCAGCAGCGAGGAGACGTGGCTCTCCACGGTGCGCACGGAGATGACCATCCGGGCGGCGATCTCGGCGTTGGTGAGGTGCTCGCCGACGGCGGCCAGCACCTCGGCCTCGCGCTGGGTCACCCCGGCGTCCGCCGTCCCGCTGCGCCCCCCGACCCGCCCCACCCCCTGATTCTGCACGCCGCCACCGACACCTCCGCCGAGGCGGTGCTCCCGGAGCTCAGGAACTGCGGTCGGTGAACACCAGGGCGCACCCGCCGGCCGCCGCCGCGGGCACGAAGGCGGCGCCGTCCGGCGCGGAGCGCACCGGGAAGCCCTCGCCGACCAGCAGCTCCCGGGTGGCGGCGAGGTCGCGCACCCGCACCGCGAACGCGACGAAGGCCGGCAGCGTCGGTGGGCGCTCACCGGGCAGCACGGCATCGAGCGCCGAGGCACCGACGAGCACGACGCGACCGGCGCCGAGGTCGAGCACGCGGGTAGGCCCGGCCTCGCGGACCGGTCGGGCGAGCAGGCGGGCGTAGCGCTCGGCGTGCCCGTCCAGCTCGGCGTCCGGCGCGCACAGGACCGGCCCGACCAGCTCGGTCGCGCCGTTCGGGTGCTCGGCGCCGGTCTCGCCGAGCTCCTCGGCCAGCGCCAGCCTCCCCTCGGGGCTGTGCCCCGCGTCGACCTCCAGCAGGGCGATGGGGACCGGCGCCCCGCCGTCCACCGCCGGGCGGGTCAGCCGGACGACGCCGCCGTGCCCGATCCCCGCGCCGGTCAGCCGGGCGGCCGCGGCGTCCACGTCGGAGGTCTGCAGCACCAGGATGTGCACGCCCGCGAAGCGCTCCAGGGCGGCACGGACCCGCGCCGTGGTGGCCGCGATGCTCACCGCGACCCGCTCCCGCGCCCCGTCCGGCACGACCAGCGGCACCAGGTGCTCGTCCGGGACGTCGGCGCCGAGCGGGGCGACCAGCTCGACGAAGTTGCGGCCGAAGCTGAGGTGGGTGTTGCCGGCGCCGACCGCCCGCACCCCCTCCCCCGCCGTCGCCAGGACGGGGAAGCGCGGCGCCGGCACGTGGAACCCCATCCGCCGGTACCGGGCCGAAGCGGCCTCGATGTCGGGCACGACGTGCCCGACGTGGTGCACCCGATCCACGGTGTCGGTCATCGCCCGCCTCGATTCTGGGAGTTCACTCCCAAAACATAGCGGACACCGAAACGAGAGCACACTCCCATGAGAGAGGTCGTCCGTGACCCGGCCGTCGCAATCTGCGACACGCACCCGTGACGCCCGTCACTAGCGTCGGACGTCCGACCCGACGGACGGAGACGGCCGATGAAGGCACTGGTGTACCACGGACCGGGCAGCAAGAGCTGGGAGGACGTACCCGACGCTGCCGTCCAGGACCCGACCGACGTGGTGGTGAGGGTCGACACGACGACCATCTGCGGCACCGACCTGCACATCCTGAACGGCGACGTCCCCGCGGTGACCGACGGGCGCATCCTGGGCCACGAGGCCGTCGGCACGGTCGCCGCCGTCGGCGCCGCGGTCACCGGCTTCGCCGAGGGCGACCGGGTGCTCGTCCCGGCCATCACCCGCTGCGGGCGCTGCGCCTACTGCCAGCGCGGGATGCCCTCGCACTGCGCGACCGTCGGCGGCATCGGCTGGATCTTCGGCCACCTGATCGACGGCACCCAGGCCGAGCTCGTGCGGGTGCCCTACGCCGACACCTCGCTCTACCACGTCCCCCTGGACGTCACCGACGAGCAGGCGATCTTCCTGGCCGACTCGCTGCCCACCGGCTACGAGGTCGGCGTGCTGGCCGGGCGGGTGCGCCCGGGCCACACGGTGGCCGTGGTCGGCACCGGCGCGGTCGGGCTGGCGGCGGTGCTGACCACCGGCCTGTGGGGCGCCTCGCGCGTCATCGCCGTGGACACCAACAAGTTCCGGCTGGCCAAGGCGCTGGAGTTCGGCGCGACCGACGCCGTCGAGGCCGGCGAGGGCGCGATCGACGACGTGCTGGCGATGACCGACGGCCTCGGCGTGGACGTGGCGATCGAGGCGGTCGGCTACCCGGAGACGCTGCGGACCGCGGCGGCGCTGGTGCGCCCGGGCGGCACCGTGGCCAACGTCGGCGTGCACGGCGTGCCGGTCGAGCTGCCGATGCAGGACCTGTGGATCCGCAACATCACGCTGACCATGGGCCTGGTCGACACGGTCTCGGTGCCGACCCTGCTGACGATGGTCGCGAGCGGGCGCATCCCGGCCGAGCGGATGGGCACCCACCGGTTCGGCTTCGCCGAGATGGACCGGGCCTACGACGTCTTCGCCGACGCCGCGGCGAACGAGGCGCTCAAGGTGGTCATCACGCCCTGACCGGGCGTGACGCACGTCACTCAGGGGTCCGGGGCGCAGCGGGCTTCAGGGGGTGTCCGACACCGCACGGCGGTGCCGCCGCTTCCCGAGGAGATCGCATGGACCCGAACGCCGCCCCGGACCCCGGGCCCGCCCGCCGCAACCGCCGTCGCGCGGCCGCGGCCGGGCTGATCGCGCTGCCGGTCGTCGGCTCGGCGTTCGTGCTGCCGGCGATCGCCAACGCCGAGACCGCGACCGCCGCGGCGGCCTTCGTCGGGACGACCGACCCGGTCCCGACCGATCCCGACCAGGCGGCCGTGCTGGCCTACCTCGACGCCGGCTACAGCTACCAGGACTCGCTCGACCTGGCCGCGATCTGGGGCCTGGACCTCGACCCGTACGGGGTGAAGGTCAAGGCGGGCTCCTCGCTCGAAGGGGGCGTGCCGCTCAAGGCCTCCGCGCCGGCCGACCCGACCGCCGCCGACGGCGTCGCCGACGAGCGGCTGGTCGAGCTGTTCTTCGAGCTGGGCTACACCGGCGAGGACGCCGAGGTGCTGGCCGGGCAGTGGGGGCTGTCCCGGGCCGAGGCCAAGGTCGCCGCCGGGCGCGAGCTGAAGGTCGTCGGCGTGCTGCCGTTCGTCGACGCGGTCGAGGAGGGCGAGTACGTGCCCGGCCCCGACGACGCCGCCGTGGCCGCCTTCTTCGACGCCGGCCACGACTACGACGACGCGGTCGCGCTCGCCGCGCACTGGGGCCTGCCCGAACCGTTCGACGCCAAGCTGAAGGCCGGTGGGCTACTGCGCTCGGGCACGGCGCTGCCCGCCGTCCCCGGTGTCGGAGACTGACCGCGACGGACCGACGGCGAACGGGAACGGGGGGACCGTCCGCGTGCCACGAGAGGCGCCCCACGAGCTGGGCTCGCGGGTGGGGTTCGAGATCGAGCTGCTGACCCCGCGCGGGAGCAGCCGCGCCGATCTGGCCGCGGCGATCGCGGCCGGATCGGGCGGGCGGGTCGAGCGCGCGTTCCACCGCGACAGCGAGCCCTCCGCGGTGCCGGGCATGGGCAGCTTCCGCCACCTCACCCCGGCCTTCGACGTCGTCGACCCCGCGGGGGCCCCGCTGTGCTCGGTGGTCGACGACGTGACCATCGTGGCCGGGCTCGACGTGCGGGCCGCCCCGGCGCCGGGCTGGTACCGGCTGCTCACCGACGACGCCCGGCTGCTGAACCTGCTGGCCGGCGTCTGCGACCCGACGGCCGAGCGGGACGAGGTGCTCAAGCCGGTCGCGGCGCTGTTCGGCACCGACGTCCTCGCGGCCGGGCCCGGCATCTCCCGCGTCGTCGACCGCGACGGCGCCAGCGTGGCGATGGCCGCTCCGCTGCCCGGCGAGCGCCAGCGCCCCGCCGAGATCGTCACGCCGCCGCTGGAGCGCGACCACGCGCAGCGGCTCGAACAGCTGCTGGGCCCGGCCCGGGAGCTCGGGTGCACGATCCCGGTCGAGGCCGCCGTGCACCTGCACTTCGACGCGGCACCGTTCCGCGCGCCGCGGGCGTTCGCCGAGGTCGTCACCCTGTTCGGGCGCTGGCGCGCGGCGCTGTGGCGGCTGCTGGGCACCAACCCGGCGTGCACGCGGCTCGCCCCGCTGCCGCCGGCCCTGCTCGACCGCACCGACGCGCTGCGCGGGCTCGGCCCGTGGGACGAGGTGGTGGCGGCGCTGGGCGACGTCGGGCTGACCAAGTACAGCGACGTGAACCTGCTGCACGTGCTGCGCGCTCCGCGCGTCAAGGACACCCTGGAGGTCCGCATCCTGCCCGGCGCGGACACCGCCGCCGCCGTGCTGGAGCGGGCCGCGCTCGTCGAGGGGCTGCTGCGGCTGTGCGTCGAGGGCCCCGGCCTCCCGCACCCACCCACCGGACGGCTCGACGAGGACGTCGCGACGCTGGCCCGCTGGGGGTGCGGCGCGCGGTGACCACCGACGTCGACGTGACCGTCGCGGCCCTCGACTTCGCCCGCTGGTACGGCGCGACCGCCGAAGGGCTCACCCAGCGGGTGTCCGCGGCCGTCGGCGACCCGCTGCTGGGCCGGGAGGCGGTGGCCGAGGCCTTCGCCCGCGCCTACGAGCGCTGGCCGCGGATCGCGGCGATGGACTCGCCGGAGGGCTGGGTGTACCGGGTCGCGGTCAACGTCTGCCGGCGCAGCTGGCGCCAGCGCGCGCTGGAGGACCGGGCGCTGGCCCGGATGGTCCCCGACCTGGCCGGCGCCGGGCTCCTCGGCGGGGTCGTCGACACGGCCCATCACCACCCCGACGACCTCTACCGCGCGGTCCGCAAGCTCCCCCGGCGGATGCGCACCGTGATCCGCCTGCGCTACTGGGACGACCTCACCGAGGTCCAGATCGCCGAGCGGCTGCAGGTGCCGGTCGGCACGGCGTCCTCGCTGCTCACCACGGCCCGCGCCCGGCTGCGTCGGGCGCTGGGCGCGGCGCCGACCACCGGAGGTGGACGATGAACGACCGGCACCGCCCGCTGCCGCTGCAGGACGTGTTCGACATCGTCGAGCGCCGCAGGCGGCAGCGGGCCAGGGTGCGCGCCGTGGCCGGGCCGGCCGCGGCCGTGGGGGCGGCCGGCATGGCCGGGGTCATCGTGCTCGTGCTGCAGGCGGGGCCGGACGGGGCCGACCCGGCGGCCG
>NZ_JAHDTH010000317.1 GCF_018531445.1 Pseudonocardia lacus | reverse complement strand
GACCGTGGCGCCGTAGCGGGCCTCGTGGGCCGGGTCGTCCAGCTCGGTGGCGTCGACGACCAGGCCCGGCACCGTCCACGGGCGCAGCGCGGGCGCCGAGCGCGCCGGCGCGGGCGAGGTGGCGCGCACGAGCTCGGGGGAGGACAGCGGACCGCCGGCGCGCGAGGGCAGCAGCAGCGTCAGGGTGGTCGGCTTGCCAGGGTGCAGGGCCGCGAGCGCGGCCGGCGGGGCGGCGAACGGGTGCGGGCGGGCCGTGCGCAGGGCGCGCCCGCCGCCGGTGGCGGGACGGTCGCCGTCCTCGGCCCACAGCACCACTCCGCGACCGGGGGACCAGAGGGCGTGGACGGCGAGCACCCGGCCAGCCTACGAACCGCCCCCGACGTTCTCCGGGACCCGGGGGCCGTTCGCCGGCGGAGCGGTCAGCGGACCAGGTCGGCGTAGCCGGGGTGGCGCTCGATCCAGCCGCGGACGAACGGGCACGACGGCACGACCCGCAGGCCGCGCTCGCGGGCGCTGTCCAGCGCGGCCCGGACCAGCACGCCGCCCAGGCCCTTGCCCTCGTACGCGTCGTCGATCTCGGTGTGCAGGAACACGATCCGGTCGGGGTGCAGCCGGTAGGCCGCCAGCCCGGCGCGCTCGCCGTCCACGCGGATCTCGAACTGCGCGGCGTCGGGGTTGTCGACGACCTCGGGGGAATCGCTCATGGGCCCAATCCTGCCCCCGTCCAGGCCGCGATGCTCCGGACGACGGCATCGGTGGTCGGCTCGGGCCGTTCCAGGTGCGGCGCGTGCCCGCAGTCGAGCACCAGCAGCTCCACGGGACCGGCGGCCAGGTCGCGCACCGCCTCCACGTGCGCCACCGTCCCGTAGGGGTCGGCGGTGCCCTGCACGCCGAGCACCGGGCAGTCGATCCCGGCCAGCTCGGGGCGCAGGTCCCAGTCCCGGAACTCCGCGGACATCCACACGTCGTTCCAACCGGCGAAGGTGACGTCCGGGTCGCGGTGGTGGCGGGCCATCCGGGCGCGCAGGTCGCCGTCGACGAACGCGGTCCGGGCCGCCGCCACGCCCTCCAGCCCGATCGGCTCGACGAACACGTGCGGGGCCAGCACGACCAGCCCGGCGAGGTCGGCCGGCCCGGCGGCGTGCAGCAGCGCGATGGACCCGCCGTCGCTGTGCCCGACGAGCACGGGCCGGCGCAGGGCCAGCTCCGCGCACAGCGCGGGCACGACGGCGGAGGCCTCCTCGTGCATGAACCGGGCGGTGCGCGGGGCCCGGGGCGGGTCGGAGAATCCGTGGCCCTGCCGCGAGTAGGCCACCGCGCGGCACCCGGTGGCCGCGGCCACGGTGCGGTGGAAGCCCCGCCACAGCCCCACCGAGCCCAGGCCCTCGTGCAGGAACAGCAGCGGGGGACGGGTCGGGTCGCCGGGGACGTCGTCGTACTCGACGCGCCCGCCCGGCACCGCGACCGTCGGCAGCACGGCGGAGGTCATCGCAGGCACGGTAGTACCCGGCACGGCGGGAGGAGGGGGCTACTGGTCCAGCAGGGCGACGAGCTTCTTCGGGGCGACCTGGCGGTAGGCGTCGGCGACGATCTCGGCGATCTCGTCCCAGTCCGGGTCGGCGACGTCCAGGCGGACGCCGAGCCAGCCGCGGTGGCCCACGTACGGGGGCCGGAAGAACCGGTCGGGCCGCGCGCCGACCAACGCCTCCTGCGCCCCGGGCGGGGCCGCGCACCAGAACGCGAGCACGTCGTCGTGGTGGTGGTCGGCGTAGGTGACGAACGCCTTGCGCACGAACCAGGTCGGCTCGCCGTGGCTGAGCTTCTCGGTGACCTCGGGCAGGGCCGTGCACAGCGCGCGCAGCCGGGGCAGCGGGTCGGGTGGGCTCATGCCGGCACCGCCCGCAGCGCGGAGTAGCCGGTGGGCGGCGGGAACCGCACGACGTCGGTGAGCCGCAGGCCGGCCGCGTCGAGCAGGGCGCCGAACTCGGCCAGGGTGCGCTCCCGCCCGCCCACCGCCACCAGCATGTTCAGGTCGCTCATCAGCATCCCGAACTGCCCGGCCCAGCCCTCGCGGTCCTCGGCCAGCACGGGTTCGACCAGGAACAGCCGCCCGTGCGCCGGCATCGCCTCGCGCACGCGGGTGAGCAGCGCGACCGAGCGCTCGTCGGACCAGTCGTGCACCACGCTCTTGACCACGTGCGCATCCCCCCGGGGCACGGAGTCGAACATGTCACCGACGACGACCTCGGCGCGCGCCGGGTCGAGGACGTCGGACGCCCCCAGCACGCCCGAGGGCGTGTCGAACAGGACGCCGCGCAGGCCGGGACGGGCGGCGAGGAACGCGGCCAGCAGGGTGCCGTTGCCGCCGCCGACGTCGACCAGCGTGTCGACGCCGTCGAGGTCGCAGGAGGCCACCGCACCGGGCGCGGCCGCGCGGGTGCCCTCGGCCATCGCCTCGGTGAACACGGCCAGCATCGCCGGGTCGGCGGCCATGTGCTCGAACGCGCTGCGCCCGGTGACCTCCTCGAAGGCGGTGCGGCCGGTGCGCACGCTCCACTCCAGCATCCCCCACGACCGCCACACCGGGTCGCCGCAGAACAGCTGGGCGAGGTTGCCCACCGCGCCGGGCACGCCGGTGCGCAGCAGCTCGCCGGTGGCGGTCAGCGACCAGGCGCCGGCCGGATCGTGGTCGAGCAGGCCCAGCCCGGCGGCGGCGCGCAGCAGCCGACCGAGCGCGCCCGGGTCGGCGCCGATGCGCCCGGCCAGCCCGGGCGTGCCCTGCGGGCGCTCGCCGAGCGCGTCGGGCACGCCGAGCGCGGCGAGGGTCCGGACCACCTGGGCCGGGAAGAACCCCCACAGCATCGTCGAGAGCGCGGCCCGGTCGGCCTCGCCCCGCAGCGCGGTCACGGCTTCACCGCCGGGCGGTAGGTGCCCACCGACCAGATGTTGCCCTCCGGGTCGGCGACGGCGAACTCCCGCGAGCCGTAGGGCTGGTCGACCAGCTCCTGCACGACGGACGCGCCGGCGGCGACGGCCCTGCGGTGGCGTTCGTCGGGGTCGTCGGCGGCGAGGTAGATGACGGCGCGGCCGGTGTCGAAGGGGTCGGCGGGGCGCCGGCGTGGCCCCAGCATCAGCACGCCGGGCTCGTCGCCCGGGCCGCCGCGGAAGCTCAGCTCGGCGTGCCCGACGGTGCCGTCGTCGGCCGTGGACACGAACTCGGCGGTGAAGCCGAGCGCATCGGTCAGGAACGCGATGGCGGCGCGGGGATCGTCGTAGCGCAGGGTCGGGTGGATGCTCATGGCGCGACGCTAGGACCGGGGCGCCCTACGGGGCTTGAACGAATGGGAACCCGCGACTCGCACAGTCAGCCGAGCTCGCCGAGGAACGTCGTGGGCGTGCAGCCGGCCAGCGCCCGGAACTCCCGGTCCAGGTGGGCGTGGTCGGCGTAGCCGCAGGTGGCGGCCACGTCGGCGATCGTGGCCGCGGACCCGGAGACCAGCAGCCGGGTGGCGCGCTCGAAGCGCAGCACCCGTCCGGCGGCCTTGGGCGCCAGGCCCACCTGGTCGCGGAAGCGGGTCAGCAGGTGTCGCCGGCTCCACCCCGTCCCCTCGGCGAGCCGGGCGACGCCGATCCCGCCCGCGGTGCGCTCCAGCTCGCGCCACGCCCAGCCCACCTCGGGGTCGGGGTGGCGGCGGGCGGCGTCGAGGACCGCGAGCAGCGCGGCGTCGAGCCGGGCGAAGCGGGCCGGCCAGTCCGGCTCGTCGGCCAGCCGCGCGGGCAGCCCGGCCAGCCAGGGCACGTCCAGCTCGGTCAGGTCGGGGACCCGGTTGGTCAGCTCCGGCATCGGCCGCCCGAGCAGCGTGTAGGTGCCCAGCGGGGTGAGGTCGACCTGCAGGCCGTGCTGCGCACCGGTGAACTCCGTGATCACCGCGGCGTCGTGCATCCCGGCCAGGAACGACGCCGGCGCCGTCGGTCCGGCCGGCCCGAACAGCCGCAACGGCGGGCCGAGGCCCAGGATCAGCGTGCAGCTGCCGGCCGGCGGCTGGCGGCGGCGCAGCGGGGTGCCGCTGTGCTCGCGGTAGCCCTGGTAGCGCAGCACGAGCCCGGCGAGCGCCCGGTGCGGGCGCCCGAGCACGTACTCCTGCTCCGCCGGGCCGGGCACGCCACGAGGATCCCACAACCCCGGCACAACACTTCCGCCGCGGACGGTGATCGGCTAGGACTGCCGGGGTGGGGACGGGTGCGCCGGTGCTGGCCGGGTCGTTCGCGGAACTGGTCGAGCGGGCCGCCGCGCTGGCCCGACGGCCGGCCCGCACGGTGCTGGGCATCACCGGCAGCCCCGGCGCGGGCAAGTCGACGCTGGCCGCCGCCCTGCTCGACGCGCTCGGCCCGGAGGCCGTCGGGCACGTGCCGATGGACGGCTTCCACCTCGCCGACGTCGCGCTGCGCAGGCTCGGCCGCCTCGCCGCCAAGGGCGCCCCCGACACCTTCGACGCGGGCGGCTACCTCGCGCTGCTGCGCAGGCTGCGCGACCCGGCCGAGGGCGTCGTCTACGCCCCGGCGTTCGAGCGCGACCTGGAGCAGCCGCTGGCGGGCGCGATCGCGGTCGCGCCCACTGCGCGGCTCGTGCTCACCGAGGGCAACTACCTCCTGCTCCCCGACGGGCTCTGGCCGCGGGTGCGCGCCGAGCTGGACGAGGTGTGGTTCTGCGCCCCCGACCCCGACGTGCGGACGAGCCGGCTGGTGGCCCGCCACGTCGAGTTCGGCAAGGCGCCCGAGGCCGCCGCGGCGTGGGTGCGGGCGGTCGACGTCCCCAACGCCGACGCGGTCGAGCGCACCCGGGACCGGGCCGACGTCCTCGTGCCCGGCCCGGTCCTGGACGCCGCTCAGGACAGGTTGGCCTCGGCGTAGACGGCCATCGCGTCGCGCAGGTAGGCCGACAGCCCGGCGCCCGCCCGGTCGATGGTCGCGGTGAACCGCTCGTCGTCGACGTAGAGCCGGCCCAGCCCGGTGTAGGCCTCCCGGTCCGGCGTCCAGAAGTGGCAGATCCAGGCGTAGTGGCGGGCGACGGCCTCCTGCACCGCGGGGTCGTCCACCGGGCTGCCGGCGGCCATCGCCGCGGCGATCTCGCGGTTGATCGCCTCGCCGTCGGCGAACACCCCGCGGGCCCGGTCGTCGCTCCAGCCCGCGACCCGCTGCTGGGCCCGCACCGCGTCCTCCCCGTAGCGCTCGCGCGCCTCCTCGGCGTGGGGGTCCTCGCGGAACCCCCGGAACAGCTCCTCGGCGGCCATCTCCGGCCCTCCGTCCTCGCTCTCGCGGATGGTCCTGGCCACGGTGGCGGCCAGGGTGCGCAGCCGGTCGGCCTCGTCGAGCAGCCGGGCGTGGTGGCGGCGCAGCGCGGCCAGCTCGTCGGTCCGCCCGCTGAGCACCGAGCCGATGTCGTCGAGCCCGAGCCCGAGCTCGCGCAGCACGAGGATGTGCTGCAGGCGCCGCAGCTGCGGGCGCTCGTAGTAGCGGATGCCCCCGTTCCCGGTGCGGGCCGGGCGCAGCAGCCCGACGTGGTCGTAGTGCCGCAGCGTGCGGGAGCTGACCCGGGACATCCGGGCCACTTCGGCGGTCGACCAGCGCATGCCGACGACGGTAGGAGTTGACGCTGCGTCAACCGCAACCGAGGCGCCGGCCACCAGCGGGTGACGGCGCTCTCACCGGGGCCAGTAGCGCCGACCGACCAGCTCGGCCAGCACGTCGGCGGCGGCCGGACCGGGGTCGTCCGCGGCGGCGACGACCCGCACGGCCGCGGCCACGCCGGTGCCGCTGCCGGCGGCCAGGACCTCCCCGCCGGGCAGCGCGAGCTGCCGGCCG
>NZ_JAHDTH010000316.1 GCF_018531445.1 Pseudonocardia lacus | reverse complement strand
TGGATGGTGTGTGGGTGTCTTTTGAGAACTCAACAGTGTGTCGAGCTATTGTTTTCTGGTTTTGGTTTTGTGCCAGATATGTTCGGCTGTGCGAGTGCGTACCCCGTGCGTTGCTTGTGCAGTGGTTTTGCCAGGTTTTGTTGGAGAGTTTGATCCTGGCTCAGGACGAACGCTGGCGGCGTGCTTAACACATGCAAGTCGAGCGGTAAGGCCCTTCGGGGTACACGAGCGGCGAACGGGTGAGTAACACGTGGGTGACCTGCCCCCAACTCTGGGATAAGCCCGGGAAACTGGGTCTAATACCGGATATGACCTCTCATCGCATGGTGTGGGGTGGAAAGTTTTTCGGTTGGGGATGGGCCCGCGGCCTATCAGCTTGTTGGTGGGGTGATGGCCTACCAAGGCGACGACGGGTAGCCGGCCTGAGAGGGCGACCGGCCACACTGGGACTGAGACACGGCCCAGACTCCTACGGGAGGCAGCAGTGGGGAATATTGCGCAATGGGCGGAAGCCTGACGCAGCGACGCCGCGTGGGGGATGACGGCCTTCGGGTTGTAAACCTCTTTCGCCAGGGACGAAGCGTGAGTGACGGTACCTGGATAAGAAGCACCGGCCAACTACGTGCCAGCAGCCGCGGTAATACGTAGGGTGCGAGCGTTGTCCGGAATTATTGGGCGTAAAGAGCTCGTAGGCGGTCTGTCGCGTCGGTCGTGAAAACTTGGGGCTTAACCCTGAGCTTGCGGTCGATACGGGCATGACTGGAGTTCGGCAGGGGAGACTGGAATTCCTGGTGTAGCGGTGAAATGCGCAGATATCAGGAGGAACACCGGTGGCGAAGGCGGGTCTCTGGGCCGATACTGACGCTGAGGAGCGAAAGCGTGGGGAGCGAACAGGATTAGATACCCTGGTAGTCCACGCCGTAAACGGTGGGCGCTAGGTGTGGGGGCCATTCCACGGTCTCTGTGCCGCAGCTAACGCATTAAGCGCCCCGCCTGGGGAGTACGGCCGCAAGGCTAAAACTCAAAGGAATTGACGGGGGCCCGCACAAGCGGCGGAGCATGTGGATTAATTCGATGCAACGCGAAGAACCTTACCTGGGTTTGACATGCGCCAGACGCGTCTAGAGATAGGCGTTCCCTTGTGGCTGGTGTGCAGGTGGTGCATGGCTGTCGTCAGCTCGTGTCGTGAGATGTTGGGTTAAGTCCCGCAACGAGCGCAACCCTCGTTCCATGTTGCCAGCGCGTTATGGCGGGGACTCATGGGAGACTGCCGGGGTCAACTCGGAGGAAGGTGGGGATGACGTCAAGTCATCATGCCCCTTATGTCCAGGGCTTCACACATGCTACAATGGCCAGTACAGAGGGCTGCGAGACCGTGAGGTGGAGCGAATCCCTTAAAGCTGGTCTCAGTTCGGATCGGGGTCTGCAACTCGACCCCGTGAAGTTGGAGTCGCTAGTAATCGCAGATCAGCAACGCTGCGGTGAATACGTTCCCGGGCCTTGTACACACCGCCCGTCACGTCACGAAAGTTGGTAACACCCGAAGCCGACGGCCTAACCCCGCTTGCGGGGAGGGAGTTGTCGAAGGTGGGACTGGCGATTGGGACGAAGTCGTAACAAGGTAGCCGTACCGGAAGGTGCGGCTGGATCACCTCCTTTCTAAGGAGTCTCACCGTGTTGGTGGGATGAACCAGCTCGGATGTCTACTGGCCGCAAGGCTGGTGGAAGGACGTGGCTGGTTTTCCTTATCACTGATTCCACAGTTGGTCGAACGCGCTTCGGCGCGGAGCTGGCTGTGGCTGGGTGGAACACGAGACCGATGCAGTCCTGGAAGACTTGCGCTTGGCACACTGTTGGGTCCTGAGAAGACACCTGTTGGGGTTTTCTTGGTATGGCTGCTCCTGGCCTGGACCGTCTAACGCATCCCGAAGTCTCATGGAGGTTTCATGGTGGGTGGGTGTGGTGGTGGTTCGTCACGTTGGGGTGTGGTTGTGTGTTGAGTGTTGCATAGTGGATGCGAGCATCTTGTTGTGGTGAAGTGTGTAAGAGCACATGGTGGATGTCTTGGCATCAGGAGCCGATGAAGGACGTGGGAGGCCGCGATAGTCCTCGGGGAGTTGTCAACCTAGCTGTGATCCGAGGGTGTCCGAATGGGGAAACCCAGCGCCCGTCATGGGGCGTTACCAGCATCTGAATTCATAGGGTGTTGGGGGGAACGTGGGGAAGTGAAACATCTCAGTACCCACAGGAAGAGAAAACAACAGTGATTCCGTGAGTAGTGGCGAGCGAAAGCGGATGAGGCTAAACCTGTGCTGTGTCAAGCCGGCAGGCGTTGCAGTGTGGGTGTTGTGGGACCAGCCGTATCATTTCTGCCGAGATGGTGATCATGGTGGTGTGTGTTAGCGGAAGACCTCTGGAAAGGGTTGCCGTAGTGGGTGAGAGCCCCGTACGCGAAAATGCACATGCTGTGTTGGGTTGTGTTCCCGAGTAGCAGCGGGCTCGTGGAATCTGCTGTGAATCTGCCGGGACCACCCGGTAAGCCTAAATACTCCCTGGTGACCGATAGCGGACTAGTACCGTGAGGGAAAGATGAAAAGTACCCCGGGAGGGGAGTGAAATAGTACCTGAAACCGTGTGCTTACAAGCCGTCAGAGCTGGCTTTTGTTGGTGATGGCGTGCCTTTTGAAGAATGAGCCTGCGAGTTATGCTTCGTGGCGAGGTTAACCTGTTGTGGGGTAGCCGTAGCGAAAGCGAGTCTGAATAGGGCGTGTAGTCGCGGGGTGTAGACCCGAAGCGGAGTGATCTACCCATGGCCAGGGTGAAGCGGCTGTAAGAGGTCGTGGAGGCCCGAACCCACCAGGGTTGAAAACCTGGGGGATGAGCTGTGGGTAGGGGTGAAAGGCCAATCAAACTCCGTGATAGCTGGTTCTCCCCGAAATGCATTTAGGTGCAGCGTCGTGTGGTGGGTGCCGGAGGTAGAGCACTGGATGGGCTAGGGGGCCGACAAGCTTACTGAACTCAGCCAAACTCCGAATGCCGGTACTTTTAGCGCGGCAGTGAGACTGCGGGGGATAAGCTTCGTAGTCGAGAGGGAAACAGCCCAGATCACCGGCTAAGGCCCCTAAGCGTGTGCTAAGTGGGAAAGGATGTGGGATCGCCCGGACAACCAGGAGGTTGGCTTAGAAGCAGCCACCCTTTAAAGAGTGCGTAATAGCTCACTGGTCAAGTGGTCCTGCGCCGACAATGTAGCGGGGCTCAAGTGCACCGCCGAAGCCGTGGCAACATCATAGGTAACCCGCTTCAGTCTTCGGGCTGTTGTGTAGTTGTGGTGTTGGGTAGGGGAGCGTCATGCATCCGGTGAAGCCTCGGGGTGACCCAGGGGTGGAGGGTGTGTGAGTGAGAATGCAGGCATGAGTAGCGAATGCAGAGTGAGAATCTCTGCCGCCGAATGACCAAGGGTTCCTGGGCCAGGTTGTTCCGCCCAGGGTGAGCCGGGACCTAAGGCGAGGCCGACAGGCGTAGTCGATGGACAACGGGTTGATATTCCCGTGCTCGTGATAGTGCGCCCGTGCTGAGGCCAGTGATGCTAACCATCCGAACCCGCTTACCGACCTTCGGGTTGGTTTGTTGGGGGAGCGTGGGGCCCGAGCTGGTAGTAGGCAAGCGATGGGGTGACGCAGGAGGGTAGCTCCGCCAGGCGTTGGTTGTCCTGGTGCAAGCCTGTAGCTCGAGGACCAGGTAAATCCGGTTCTCTGCCTTTGATGGCGTGGGTGAGAGGTGATGCGTAGCCGATTGAGGCGAAGTAGGGTGATCCCATGCTGCCGAGAAAAGCCTCTAGCGAGTGCTGTTGCGGCCCGTACCCTAAACCGACACAGGTGGTCAGGTAGAGAATACCGAGGCGATCGAGTGAACTGTGGTTAAGGAACTCGGCAAAATACCTCCGTAACTTCGGGAGAAGGAGGACCGTCTGGCTTGAAGCCCTTCGCGGGCTAGGGTTGGGCGGTCGCAGAGACCAGGCCCAAGCGACTGTTTACTAAAAACACAGGTCCGTGCGAAGTCGTAAGACGATGTATACGGACTGACGCCTGCCCGGTGCTGGAACGTTAAGAGGACCTGTTAGCTCTTCGGGGCGAAGCGGAGAATTTAAGCGCCAGTAAACGGCGGTGGTAACTATAACCATCCTAAGGTAGCGAAATTCCTTGTCGGGTAAGTTCCGACCTGCACGAATGGCGTAACGACTTGGGCGCTGTCTCGACCACAGACTCGGCGAAATTGCATTACGAGTAAAGATGCTCGTTACGCGCGGCAGGACGGAAAGACCCCGGGACCTTTACTACAGCTTGGTATTGGTGCTCGGTTCGGCTTGTGTAGGATAGGTGGGAGACTGTGAAGCGTTCACGCTAGTGGGTGTGGAGTCGTTCTTGAAATACCACTCTGGTCGAATTGGGTGTCTGAACCTCGGGCCATGATCTGGTTCAGGGACAGTGCCTGGTGGGTAGTTTAACTGGGGCGGTTGCCTCCCAAAGAGTAACGGAGGCGCCCAAAGGTTCCCTCAGCCTGGTTGGCAATCAGGTGTTGAGTGTAAGTGCACAAGGGAGCTTGACTGTGAGACTGACGGGTCGAGCAGGGACGAAAGTCGGGACTAGTGATCCGGCACCTCCTGGTGGAAGGGGTGTCGCTCAACGGATAAAAGGTACCCCGGGGATAACAGGCTGATCTTGCCCAAGAGTCCATATCGACGGCATGGTTTGGCACCTCGATGTCGGCTCGTCGCATCCTGGGGCTGGAGTCGGTCCCAAGGGTTGGGCTGTTCGCCCATTAAAGCGGTACGCGAGCTGGGTTTAGAACGTCGTGAGACAGTTCGGTCCCTATCCGCCGCGCGCGTAGGATACTTGAGGAAGGCTGTCCCTAGTACGAGAGGACCGGGACGGACGAACCTCTGGTGTGCCAGTTGTCCCGCCAGGGGCATGGCTGGTTGGCTATGTTCGGAAGGGATAACCGCTGAAGGCATCTAAGCGGGAAGCTCGTTCCAAGATGAGGTATCCCACCACCTTTGCGTGGGTAAGGCCCCCTAGAGACCATGGGGTTGATAGGCCAGAGATGGAAGCCTCGTGAGGGGTGGAGTTGACTGGTACTAATAGGCCGAGGGCTTGACCACAACATTTTGTTCGCATCCACTGTGTGACCCTGAGCACACAACCATGAGCAGCGTCTATCTATGTGATTTTGGATAGTGTTGTCGGTGGTTGTGGCGGAGGGGGTACGCCCGGTCCCATCCCGAACCCGGAAGCTAAGCCCTCCAGCGCCGATGGTACTGCACTCGTCAGGGTGTGGGAGAGTAGGTCGCCGCCGACATTCAACATGGGGGGATCCTGTTTTCAGGATCCGGGCCCTTTTTTCGTGCTCATTTCCGCCGGCCGGGACGAGGCCCCGGGTGGGCGGCCGGGCGCCGCGCGGCGAGCGCTCTGTATCATCGACAGGTGAGTATCGCGGATGGTTCCGGCGATAACCGTCCGCGGCGAGACGACCGCGGCGGCGCACGGAACCCCAAGGACCGGAACGACCGCAGCGGCGGGCGGGAATCCCGCTCGTCGGGCGGGCAGCAGGGACGCTCGGATCGCGGAGACCGCCCCCACGGCGGCTCCCGCACGGGCAGCGGCTGGGCCGGCCGCGACGACCGCCGCGGCTCGGGCGACCGCACCGGCGGTGCGCGCCGCGACGACCGGCGCGACGACGCCGGGCGTGAGCGTCCCCGCCGCTCCTGGCAGGACGACCGCGACGACCGCCGCCCTGCGCGCTCGAACGACAGCGGCGACCGCCGCGGCTCCGGCTGGACCCCGCGGCCCGCCCGCGGCCGCGGCCGGCCG
>NZ_JAHDTH010000315.1 GCF_018531445.1 Pseudonocardia lacus | reverse complement strand
CGAGCCCCGGGCCTCCGATCCGCCCGAGCCCGGCGCCGACGACGCCACCCCGGACGACGACCACCGCGCCGGGCGCCGCGCCCGGCGCCACGCGGGCGACACGGCCGGCAGCCGGCCCGCCGCCGAGTACAAGAAGCAGGCCGACGCGCTGTCGGGCAAGAAGCCGCGCACCGGCCGCAGGCGCCGCCCGGCCTTCTGGCGCGAGCTGCCGCTGCTGGTCGTGGTCGCCCTGCTGCTGACGTTCCTCATCCAGACGTTCCTGGCCAAGGTCTACGTCATCCCGTCCGGGTCGATGGAGCTGACGCTGCACGGCTGCGCCGGCTGCAACAACGACCGCGTCCTGGTCGACAAGGTCACCTACCGGTTCAGCGACCCGCACCCGGGCGACGTCGTGGTGTTCCGCGGCCCCGACAGCTGGAGCAGCGAGGTCACCGTCTCCCCGCCGAGCAACGCGCTGACCGCGGGCCTGCAGCAGCTCGGCTCGCTGATCGGCATCGCGCCGCCCGACGAGAAGGACTTCGTCAAGCGGATCATCGCGGTCGGCGGGCAGACCGTGCAGTGCTGCGACAGCCGCAACCGCGTCATGGTCGACGGCCAGCCCCTCGAGGAGCCCTACGTCTACTACCTGCCCGAGGCCGGCCCGCCCCGCCAGGAGGCGTTCGGGCCGATCACCGTGCCGCAGGGCGAGCTCTGGATGATGGGCGACAGCCGCAACAACTCGTCGGACTCGCGCGTGCCCGGCCACGGCCCGGTGCCGGTGGAGAACATCATCGGCAAGGCGCGCCTGATCGTGCTTCCGGTCGACCGGTTCGGCGGGATCGAGACCACGAACCCGCAGGGCTCCACCGCGGTCGGGATGGGCGCCTCCGGCGCCGGGGCGCCGCTGGCGCTCGGGGCGCTGTTCGCGGTGCCGCTGCTGCACCGGGGCCGCCGCTCGCTCGACGTCCGCGCCGATGCGCGCGACCGCTTCGCCGGCTTCCTGCCGGATCGCCGACGGTGGCGCTGACGCCGGCCCCTCCGGCACCGGCCGGGCCGGGTGCGGCCGCTCGACCGCGTGCGGCATCGTGGTGCCCGGAGCCCGGCGCGCCGTTCCCGACGCCGCGCTCCGTCCCCGATCCCGCCGCACCGCCGGAGAGCACGCCCCCCATGCCCGCTGCCCGCCGCACCGCGACCCGCGCCCGGCCCCGTCGCCCCGCCGGCCCGATCCTGCCCCCCGAGCTGCGCCCCGCCCGCGCCGTGGTCCGCCGCTCGGCCGGCACCTGGACCCTGCAGACCACCCTCGACCGGCACGGCCTCGGTCCGGTCGCCGGCGTCGACGAGGCCGGGCGCGGCGCGTGCGCCGGACCGCTCGTCGTGGCGTCGTGCGTGCTGCGCGCCGGCGACGCCAAGCACCTCGTCGGCCTCACCGACTCCAAGCAGCTCAGCGCGGCCGCCCGCGAGGAGTACTACGAGGTGATCGTCCGCCGGGCGGCGGACCACGCCGTGATCGTGATCCCGCCCGAGGAGGTCGACCGCCGCGGCGTGCACGTGGCGAACATCGAGGGCATGCGCCGGGCCGTGGCCGGGCTGGCCACCCGGCCCGGCTACGTCCTGACCGACGGGTTCCCCGTTCGCGGGTTCGGAGCGCCCGCGCTCGCCGTGCCCAAGGGCGACCAGGCGGCCGCCTGCGTGGCCGCGGCCTCGGTGCTCGCGAAGGTCACCCGCGACCGGATCATGGTCGGGCTGGACGCCGAGTTCCCGCAGTACCGCTTCGCCGAGCACAAGGGCTACTGCACCCCCGTCCACGACGCCGCGCTCGCCGCCCACGGACCGAGCCGCGTGCACCGCTTCTCGTTCGTCAACGTCCGGGCCGCCCGCGCGGCCTGCGCCCCGCCCGACTCCCTGCTCGACTCCCCGCTGGACACCCCGTTCGGGGTCGCCGAACCGCCCGTCGACCCCGCCGATGTGGGGCCGACCGGGCCCAGGGTCCACAATGGGGCGCCCATCGACGGGTCGTCCGAGGTGGGTTCCGGAGGGGGAATGCAACTGTGAGCGTCGGTGAGGAGGTGTCGTGAGCGCCGAGGACCTCGAGAAGTACGAGACCGAGATGGAGCTCACGCTCTACCGGGAGTACCGGGACATCGTGTCCCAGTTCTCCTACGTGGTGGAGACGGAGCGCCGCTTCTACCTGGCCAACTCCGTGGACGTCGCGGCGCGCAACGCCGACGGCGAGATCTACTTCGAGGTCCGGATGTCCGACGCCTGGGTGTGGGACATGTACCGGCCGGCCCGGTTCGTCAAGAACGTCCGGGTGCTGACGTTCAAGGACGTCAACGTCGAGGAGCTGGACAAACCGGAGCTGCGGCTGCCGGAGGGCAACCAGTTCGGCAGCTGACCGCACGCGCCGCGCCGTAGCGCACGGCACCGACGCAACGGTTCGCGCGCGGCCCGATCCGCGGTGGTTGTCCCCAAGCGGGCAGTTGTCCACAGTCGGCGCGGAAGCCGTCCCGCGGCCGGGTCCGCTCGCGGATCGTGGTCGCCATGGCAGCCAAGGACGTGCTCGGGCGCCGCGGCGAGGATCTCGCGGCGCACCACCTGCAGCAGCAGGGTCTGGTGATCCTCTCCCGCAACTGGCGGTGCCGCGACGGCGAGCTCGACCTGGTCGCCACCGACCGGTCGCAGTTGGTGGTCGTCTGCGAGGTCAAGACCAGGTCGGCGGCCCGCTTCGGGTCGCCGGCCGAGGCGGTCACCCGGGCCAAGGCCAACCGCATCCGCCGCGTCACCCAGGTCTGGCTCGCGGCGCACCAGGTGCGCTGGGTCCGGCTCCGGTTCGACGTCGTCGCGGTGCTGGCCGAGCCGGGGCACCCGGTGGAGATCACCCACTACCGGGGTGCGTTCTGATGGGCCTGGCGCGCGCGTGGTCGGTTGCCCTGGTCGGGGTCGAGGGCAGGCTGGTCGAGATCGAGGCCGACATCGGCGGCGGGCTCCCCGGCTTCCACCTGGTCGGGCTGGCCGACGCCGCCCTCAACGAGTCGCGCGACCGGGTCCGCGCGGCCATCGTCAACTCCGAGCGCGACTGGCCCAACGAGCGCATCGTGCTCGCCCTCTCGCCGGCCAGCCTCCGCAAGGCGGGCAGCGGCTTCGACCTCGCACTCGCCTGCTGCCTGCTCGCCGCGGGCGGAGCGATCGAGCAGGCCGCTCTCGACGGCACGGTGCTGCTGGGCGAGCTCGCCCTCGACGGCCGGTTGCGCCCCGTACGGGGCGTGCTGCCCAGCCTGCTGGCGGCGCGCCGGGCCGGGATGCGCCGGGCGGTGGTGCCCGAGGCGGCGCTCGACGAGGCGGCGCTGGTCGCGGGCATCGAGGTGTTCGGCGCCGGCGCGCTGGAGGAGGTGCTCGGCTTCCTCTGCGAGGGCCGCGACCTGGTCCGCCCGGGCCCGGTGTGCGTGGCGCCCGAGCCCGACCCGCCCGACCTCGCCGACGTCGTCGGCCAGGACGACGCCCGCCACGCGCTGGAGGTGGCCGCCGCCGGCGGGCACCACCTGCTGCTCGTGGGCCCGCCCGGCACCGGCAAGACCATGCTCGCCCAGCGGCTGGTCGGGCTGCTGCCCCGGCTCGACGCCGCCGAGGCGCTGGCGCTGGCCGCGGTGCGGTCGGTCGCCGGGCAGCTGCCGCCGGGCGGCGCGGTGAGCACGCTGCCGCCCATGATCGCCCCGCACCACTCCAGCTCGATGGCGGCGCTGGTGGGCGGCGGGAGCGGGATGGCCAAGCCCGGCGCGGTCTCGCTGGCCCACCGCGGCGTGCTCTTCATGGACGAAGCGCCCGAGTTCGGGCCCAAGCTCCTCGACGCCCTGCGCACCCCGCTGGAGGACGGCCAGGTCCGGCTGGCCCGCGCCGACGGCACCGCCTGCTACCCGGCCCGCTTCCAGCTGGTCCTCGCGGCCAACCCGTGCCCGTGCGCCCCCGCGCACGACCGCGACTGCGTGTGCCCGTCGCTGGCCCGGCGCCGCTACCTGGGCCGGCTGTCGGGCCCGCTGCTCGACCGGGTCGACCTGCGCGCCCGGATGGTCCCGGTGACCGCGCTGTCCGCACCGGCGCGGGAGGCGGAGGGCACCGCGGTCGTGCGGGCCAGGGTGCTCGTCGCCCGGGCCGCGGCCGCCCGCCGCTGGGACGGCCGCTGGCGCACCAACGCCGAGGTGCCCGGACCGGTGCTGCGCGGCGACTTCGCGCTGCCGCGGGCGGTCGTCCGGCCGATCGACGCCGCCCTGGCCGCTGGCGACCTCACCGCCAGGGGGGCCGACCGCGCCCTGCGGGTCTCCTGGACGCTCAGCGACCTCGACGGACGCGACCGGCCCGACCGCGAGCACGTCGAGGCGGCGCTGTTCTTCCGCGACCGGAGGGCGGCATGAGCGCGCCGACGGACGGACCGTCGACCCCGGTCGCGGCGCCACCCCACGCCGGGCCCTCGTCCCACCCGGGTCCCGGTCCGGGGGAGCCGGCCCGGGAGGTCCTGGCCGCCCGCGGCTACCTGTCGCGGGTCGCCGAGCCGCCCGCCGGTGCGCTGGCCGCCCTGGTCGCCGAGGTGGGCCCGGTCGAGGCCGCCGATCGGGTGCGCACGGGCCACGTCGACCAGCGGGTCGCCGCCGAGACCAGCGCCCGCCGCGACGTGCACCGCGTCGCGGCCGACCTGGCCGCGGCCGCGGCGGCCGGGCTGCGCCTGGTCACCCCGGAGCACGCCGAGTGGCCGGCCGAGGCGTTCACGGCGTTCGCCCCGCACGGGCCGGGCGGGCTCATCGCACCGCTCGCGCTGTGGGTGCGCGGCCGCGGCCGGCTCGACCTGCTGTGCGAGCGGGCGGTCGCGCTCGTCGGCTCCCGGGCGGCCACCCGGTACGGCACGCAGATGGCCGCGGAGCTCGCCTCCGGCGTGGCCGAGCGGGGCTGGACCGTGGTCTCCGGGGCCGCCATCGGCATCGACGGCGCCGCCCACCGCGGTGCGCTGGCCGTGGGTGGTCCGACGGTCGCCGTGCTGGCCTGCGGGGCCGACCGCGCCTACCCGGCCGCGCACCAGGGCCTGCTGGAACGGATCCTGGACACCGGCGCCGTCGTCAGCGAGTACCCGCCGGGGTGCGTACCGGGCCGGCACCGCTTCCTGGTCCGCAACCGGCTCATCGCCGGGCTCACCGCGGGCACCGTCGTCGTGGAGGCGGGGCTGCGCAGCGGCGCCCAGCGCACCGCGGCCGACGCCACCGCGCTCGGGCGCGACGTGCTGGCCGTGCCGGGCCCGGTCACGTCGAGCGTCTCGGCCGGCTGCCACCGGCTGATCCGCGAGGGCGCGGTGCTGGTCACCCGGGCCGACGAGGTGCTGGAGGCGGTGGGCCGCATCGGCGCCGACCTGGCCGCCCCGCCCGGCGTCGGGCACGACCGCGCCACCGACGGCCTGAGCACCGTCGCCGCGCTGGTGCACGACGCGCTGCCCGCCCGGGCGGCCCGGGAGGCGGCGTGGCTGGCCCTGGAAGCGGGGGTGCCGGTCGGTGCGGTGCGCGCCGCGCTGGTGGAGCTGGAGCGCCGTGGGCTGGTCCAGCACTTCGACGGGCGCTGGCAGCGCTCGGCGACCCGGCGGAGGGCCTGAGATGGCGACGTATCGCGGTCATCAGGTGATGTGCGGCGGGCACCGCGATATCTGCGGTGCATCGCGTTTGGCGTGGGTGGTGCCGGGAATCGGCTCGGCATGCGGACGATCACCGGCGGCGGGGTGGGTGCGGGTGGTGTCGACCGGCGCGGCGCCCCCGCGCCCTCACCTGCGCCAATCGCGTCCTCGACCCCCGGTTCCGGTGGTCTCCGGCGGGCCGACCCGCGGGGCCTGCTCACGACCGCCCGGCTCGACCTGCCGGCCGCGGAGCCCGGGAGCACGGCCGCCCGCCGGGCCGGGCCGGCGGCCTGGGGTCGGCTCGACCCGGCCACCGCCCGCCCGGTCGAGGGCCA
>NZ_JAHDTH010000314.1 GCF_018531445.1 Pseudonocardia lacus | reverse complement strand
CGCGCGCCGTCCGGCTCACCGCGGCGGCCGCGGCCGTGTTCGCCGTGTTCCAGGGGACGACGCTGCTGCTCGACGGGGCCGGCGCGGTGACCGCCGTGCTCGGCGAGGCGGTGGTGGCGGCCGTCGTCGCCGTGCTGACCCGCGAGCGGTTCCCGCTCGTCGCGGGGATGGTGCTGGGCGCGCTCGGGGTGCTGGCCGGGTTCGAGCACGCGCCGCCGCCGGCCGCCTTCCCGTACCTGGTCGGCACCGGGGAGCTGGCCCGGGCGGCCGGCATCGCCGGGCTCGTGCTCGTGCTGGCGGTCGCGGTGCTCGTGGGCTGCGGGCGGGTCGGCTGGGTCCGCCCGGACGCGGCGTCGGCCCGGCTGTGGGCGCCCATCGGACTGGTCGGGCTGCACGGCGCCGGGACCCTGGTGGTGGCGCTCGCGCTGCTGGTCGATCCGGACCGGGCCGGCTTCACCGCGGGCCACGCGGTGGTCACCGTGTCCTGGGCGGTCGGTGCGCTGGTGCTGCTGGCCCGCGGCATCCGCCGGCCCGCGCTGCGGGTCACCGGCCTGGTGCTGGTCGGGGCGGCGGTGGCCAAGCTGGTGCTGTTCGACCTGGTCGCGCTGGACGGCGTCGCCCGGGTCGGGGCGTTCCTCGGCGCCGGGCTGCTCCTGCTGGCGGCCGGCACCCGCTACGCGCGGCTCGTCGCCGAGGCCGGCGCCCGGCAGGGGGAAGTGCCCGGTCGGTGAGCGCTACCCCGCCGCCGCCAGCTCGGCCAGCCGGCCGCCGACGTCGGGCCACGGGCGCAGGTCGAGCGCGGCGCGCAACCGGCCGAGCAGCTCGGCCTCCGCCTCGGACGTGTCGACCTCGGCGTCGGCGCCCAGCCGCCGGATCGCGTCGCGCCGGGCGAAGCCGTGGGCCAGTGCCTCCAGCCGCCGGTAGCCGGTGCGACAGCCCAGCGCGAGGAACTCGCGCAGGTCGCCGCCGACGACCCGGTTGGGGGAGTCGAAGGCGGCCGGCACGGTCATCACCACCGGGCCCGCGCTGTCGCCGACGAAGGAGAAGTGCACACCGTTGCGGCCGGTGGAGGCGAACGTCAGGCCGTCGGCGGGGGTGGTCGTGTACTCCCACCTCGCCGCGGTCGCCGGGTCCTCCAGGCACAACCCGATAGGGAGGAACACGGTCTCCGGAGCCGTGTCCCGGGCGGCGGCCAGCTGGCCGGCACAACCCCAGAGCGTGATCCAGTCGGCGGGGCCGGAGGCCGCCGGCATGCTCATGCAGCGCATGGTTCTCAGGACGAACGTGCAGCGCAAGGGCCAATTCGTCGGAGGAGATCACGGTATCCGAGCGGCGGTCCCGGCCTCCGGGCGAGGCGGGCGTCGCCACGCCGCGTAGCGATCCCGGGATGTCCCCGCCCGGCGGGTTACGTTGCGGGCATGGCCCCCGTCGACGATCCGGCCGACCGGATCGACCCGCAGTTCCGCGCCCTGCCGCTCACCGCCCTCGCCGACGCCGCGCTCGGACGGGCCCGCGAGCTCGGCGCCTCGCACGCCGACCTGCGGGTCGAGCGGATCGTCAGCCAGTCGATCGACCTGCGCGACGGCCGCGTCACCGGCATCGGCGACTCGACCACCGTCGGGCTCGCGGTGCGGGTCGTCGTCGACGGCGTGTGGGGGTTCGCCTCGCACGTCGAGCTGACCCCGCGGCGGGCCGCGGCGACGGCCGAGCGGGCCGTGGAGGTGGCCCGGACGCTGGCGCCGGTCGCCGTCGAGCGGGTGGAGCGGGCCGACGAACCCCTGCACGCCGGCGCGGTGTGGGTGTCGGACTACGGCGTCGACCCGCTGCTCGTGCCCACCCGCGAGAAGGTCGAGCTGCTCGTCGAGCGCTCGCAGCGGCTGCTGGCCGGCGACGGGGTCGACCACGTGCACGCCGGGGTGGAGCAGGTCAGGGAGTGCAAGTTCTACGCCGACCTGTCCGGCACGACGACCGTCCAGCAGCGGGTGCGGATCTCCCCGACGATCACCGCGACCGCCGTCGACCGGGCGGCGGGCGGCTTCGAGTCGATGGCCTCGCTGGCCCCGCCGGCCGGGCGCGGCTGGGAGTACGTGACCGGCGAGGGCTGGGACTGGGACGGCGAGCTGCGCGAGATCCCCGAGCTGCTGGCCGAGAAGACCAAGGCGCCGACCGTGACCGCCGGGCCCACCGACCTGGTGATCGACCCGACCAACCTGTGGCTGACCATCCACGAGTCGGTCGGCCACGCCACCGAGTACGACCGGGCCATCGGCTACGAGGCCGCCTACGCCGGCACCAGCTTCGCCACCCCCGACAAGCTCGGGACGTTGCGCTACGGCTCGGAGCACATGCACGTCACCGGCGACCGGACCGTGCCGCACGGGCTGTCCACCATCGGCTACGACGACGACGGCGTGGCGACCACCGAGTGGGACCTCGTGCGCGACGGCGTGCTCGTCGGCTACCAGCTCGACCGCACGTTCGCGCCGCGGCTCGGCCTGGAGCGCAGCAACGGCTGCGCCTTCGCCGACTCCCCGCACCACGTGCCGCTGCAGCGGATGGCGAACGTGTCGCTGCGGCCCGACCCGGCCCGCGACACCACCACCGAGGAGCTGATCGCCGGCGTGGAACGCGGCATCTACGTCGTCGGCGACAAGTCGTGGTCGATCGACATGCAGCGCTACAACTTCCAGTTCACCGGGCAGCGGTTCTTCCGGATCGAGGACGGTCGGCTGGCGGGGCAGCTGCGCGACGTCGCCTACCAGGCCACCACCACCGATTTCTGGGGTGCGATGGACGCGGTCGGCGGCTCGTCGACCTGGCGCCTCGGCGGCGCCATGAACTGCGGCAAGGCCCAACCCGGGCAGGCCGCGCCGGTCAGCCACGGCTGCCCGGCGGCCCGCTTCCGCGGGATCTCGGTGCTCAACACCCAGGAGGAGGGGCAGTGACCGACGCAGGGGTGGCGGCCCGCCGCTGGCGGGCCCAGGACGTCGTCGAGGGTGCGCTGGCCGCGGCGACCCGGCTGCACGGCTGCGCGGTGCTCGTCCGCGAGACCAGCGAGGCGGTGCTGCGCTGGGCGAACTCGACGATGACGACCAACGGGCACACCACGTCCGGCCGGGTCACCGTGGTCGCGTTCGTGGCGGTCGAGGGCGGCGTCGCGGCCGGGGTGGCCAGCTCCAGCGCCGCGGTCACCGCGGCCGGCCAGCTGGCCGAGCTGGTGGCGGCGGCCGAGGCCGCGGCCCGCGACGCGGGGCCGGCGGAGGACGCCGCCCCGCTGCCCGAGTCCGCGGGCGACGACCGCGGCTGGGACGAGGCGGGCGCGGAGACCTCGATCGGGGTGTTCGGTCCGCTGGCCACCGGCCTGTCCGAGGTGCTGGCCGGTCCACAGCGCCAGTCCGGGTTCGCCAGCCACGAGCTGACCACCACCTGGCTGGGCACCTCGACCGGCCTGCGCAGGCGCTGGGTGCAGCCGACCGGCTCGATCGAGCTCAACGCCAAGACGCCGGACCTGGCGGGCTCGGCGTGGACCGGCGCCTCCACCGCCGACTTCACCGACGTCGACGTGGTGGCGCTGGCCGCGGAGGCCGCGCGGCGCCTGGAGTGGGGCCGGCGGAAGGTGGCCCTCCCGCCGGGGCGCTACGAGACGGTCCTGCCGCCGTCGGCGGTCGCCGACCTGATGGTCTACCTGGCCTGGTCGATGGAGGGGCGCCCGGCCCAGGAGGGGCGCAGCGCGCTGGCCGGGCCGGACGGCCCGCGCACCGGCGAGCGGCTCACCGACCTCCCGCTGACCCTGGCCAGCGACCCGGCGGCGCCCGGCCTGGAGTACGAGCCGTTCCTGACCGCGTCCCGCTCGGGCGAGGGGATCAGCGTGTTCGACAACGGCGCGCCGACGCGCCGCGTCGAGTGGATCAAGCAGGGGGTCATCGGCGAGCTGGCCTACTCGCGGGCCGAGGCCGCCGAGTTCGGCACGGCGTTCACCCCCGGCGGCGACAACCTGCTGCTCACCGGGGGCTCGTCGGCCACGACGGCGGACCTCGTCGCCGGCACCGGGCGCGGCCTGCTGCTGACCTGCCTCTGGTACATCCGCCCGGTCGACCCGGCCACGCTGCTGCTCACCGGGCTCACCCGCGACGGCGTGTACCTGGTCGAGGGCGGGGAGGTGGTCGGCGAGGTCGACCACAACTTCCGGTTCAACCACTCGCCGCTCGACGTCCTACGCCGCACCCCGGAGGTCGGGGCGACCGAGCGCACGCTGCCGCGGGAGTGGAAGGACTGGTTCACCCGCACGGCCATGCCTCCGGTGCGGGTGCCCGACCTGAACATGTCCTCGGTGTCGCTGGGACGCTAACCCTCTAACTCACTAAGAGCGCTTGACAGGTTAGTCGACGGGATGCGACCGTCGACTAACCAGTTCACGCATCCAAAGGGGTTAGTCATGGTCCCGGTCCACCACCGCACCGCCGTCGTCGACGGCCACCGCATCGCCTACCGGGAGGCGGGCGACCCCGCCGCCCCCGCCGTCGTCCTGCTGCACGGCTTCCCCACCAGCTCGCGGATGTTCCGTGGGCTGATCCCGCCGCTGGCGCGCCAGCACCGGGTGATCGCGCCGGACATGCTCGGCTTCGGGCACTCCGACGCGCCGCCCGCCGAGGAGTTCGACTACACCTTCGACGCCCTCACCGACATCACCGAGGGGCTGCTGCGCGCGCTCGACGTCGACCGGTACGCGATCTACGTGCAGGACTACGGGGCACCGGTCGGCTGGCGGCTCGCGCTGCGCCGCCCCGACGCGATCCGCGCGATCGTCACCCAGAACGGCAACGCCTACGAGGACGGCTTCGACCCGGGCTTCTGGGCGCCGATCCGGCAGTTCTGGGCCGCGCCCGACCCGCGGACCGAGGAAGGGGTGCGCGGAGCGCTCGCCCTCGACGCCATCCGCTGGCAGTACCTGCACGGCGTGGCCGAGCCCGACCTGGTCGACCCGGACACCTGGACCCTCGACCACGCCGGCGTGAGCCGACCCGGCAACGACCGCGTCCAGGTGCGGCTGATGCGCGACTACGCCACCAACCCGCCGCTCTACCCGGCGGTGCACGAGTACTTCCGGACCAGCCGGGTGCCGCTGCTGGCGGTCTGGGGGGCCGGCGACGAGATCTTCGTGCCGGCCGGGGCGCTGGCCTTCGCCCGCGACCTGCCCGACGCGCGGATCCGGCTCGTCGAGGGCGGCGGCCACTTCCTGCTGGAGAGCCACCTGGACGTCGTCGTGGACGAGGTCGTGGAGTTCCTCGCCCGGGTGCCCGTGCACTCCTGAGCCACCGTTCGTGGGTACCGACCGACCGCGGAGCGCTCGGGCGCGGCGACTGTGCGCGGCCGTCGCGCCGTTGGGCGCACGACGGCGTGCCGGTGCATCACCCGACCGGTGTGATCGCGTTGACTACCCGAACGCGCCGGCGTCGTCGCGGACCGATCGGGCGGGAACGAAGGCCGGCGTGAGACGGCGGGGGAAGGGGGTCGGGACCCGTGCCCTACGAGGTGGTGAGCGCGTACACGCTGCTGGTCGGCGACGACGGCGGACCGATGCTCAGCGTGCACACGACGGCGTCGGACGCCTGGCACGCGCTGGACCGGGAGATCCGCGAGCGCTGCCGGATGCGCCCGCGGCCCCGCAGGCGGGTGACCGCCGAGGCCGCGACCCGGCTGGCCGACGCCTGGCGCGACGCCGACCCGGACTTTCGCTACTGGAACGTCACCGTGCACCGGCTGCCGGTGCCGGTGCCGGTGATCGCCGGGCCGCCGATGGTGGCCCGGCCCATGGCCGGCGCCTTCCGCTGACGGAAGGGCCGGCCAACCGGGCGGCCCCGTTCCTCAGGACTTGGTCGGCGGGGCCGGGGCGGTGGGCGTCGCCGTGGTCGGCGCGGCCGTGGTCGGGCCGGCCACGCTCGGCGCAGCCGCCGGGGTGGCC
>NZ_JAHDTH010000313.1 GCF_018531445.1 Pseudonocardia lacus | reverse complement strand
CGGCGGGGGCGGCACCGGGGGCGGCGGGGGCGGGAGCCGGGGCCGGCGCGGGAGCCGGGGCGACGGGCGGCCCGTAAGTGGCGCAGCCGGCGACCGCGGCCGCGCAGGTCACGCAGGCCCCGGCCAGCACGGAGCGGCGGGAGAGGGTGTCGGAGGGGGCAGGCATGGTGGGTGCCCTTTCCAGGTCGGTTCGGGGAGGCGTCGTCGAACGCGTCGGTCGCGCGCTGCCAATGCAGTTGAACGGCCAAGCGTTGAACGGTGAAGCACTTCGAGTGGACCATGCGCCGCAGCAGGATCCGGTGAAGTCCCGGGGCAGTGGCCGGAATCGGGTGGACTCAGCAGAGGTGGGCTCAGAACACCAGCCCGGACGTGCCGAAGAACCACACCGACGAGGTCGTCCAGATCGCGGTCAGCACGGTGAACACCAGCCCGCCGAACACCGGCAGCGCCCACTTCGGCGCGCCGTCGCGGCTGACCAGCACCATCTTCGCGGCGAAGGCGCCGTAGAAGAAGCAGCCCGCCGCCGAGTGCACCAGCACCCGGGTGTCGAAGTCCTGGAAGCCCAGCGCGTACAGGCAGTGCACGGCGACGGGCACGGTGACCAGCACCGCCAACCGGCCCGACCACCGGTGCAGCGCGGCCGCCACCGCTCCGCCGCTGCCGAGCTTGCCGTACATCCGCAGCGCCGAGACCAGTTGCACCAGCGCGAACACGAACGCCAGCGAGGCCAGCCACGCCTTGGCGGCCAGCCCGCTGGAGAAGCCGGCGAGGTTGAGCGCGGTGCCGGTGGCCTCGTGGAAGCGGCTGTAGGCGCCGAGCCCGACGCTCACCCCGATGCCGAGCGCGAGCGCGATCAGCAGCGTCCCGCGCGGCGCCGGGCGGGCCGGGCCCGCCTCGCCCATGGGGCGGGGCACGAGGGGGATCGGCTGGGTGGCCGCGTCCGGGTCGTCGGTCCACGCGCCGGGCTGGGCGTGGCCGGCCCCGAGCGCGGTGGTCGCGTCGGCGCCCGGCCCGAACGTCGTGGTCGGGTCGGCGCCCGCCCCGAGGGCGGTCGTGGCGTCCGCGCCGGTCTCGGTGCTCACAGACCCACCCGCTCCGCGGCGTCGGCCACGTCGGGGCGCCCGGCGGTGCCGGTCAGCTCGGCGGTGTAGCGGACCCGCTGGCCGTTGAGCGTGACGGTGCCGGTGAAGCCGTCGCCGGGGTTGTCGCCGTTCATCGTGACCTTGCCGGTGCGGTCCTGCAGGGACAGGCCGTTCGCGGTGGCCGTGCCGTCCAGCGCGAACTCCGTCTCGCCGTCGGTGACGACGGCGGCCGCGTCGTTGCCGTTGACCGCGATGGCCACGGTCAGCGCGCCGTCCCTCGACTCCCCCGCGAAGGTGCTCTTCGGCTCGTCCTCGGCCTCGGCCGGGGCGTCCGCCTCGTCCTCGGCCGGCGGGGCGTCGGCGTCGTCGGCGCCATCATCGGTGGGGTCGTCGGCCGCGTCCTCGCCGGCCCCGGCCACCTCGACGCCCGACAGGTCCACCTCGCGCCCGGCCGGCGGTGCGGCGCCCTCGGGGGCGGCCGGCGGGGCGGCCTCCGGCGGGGCCGCCTCCGGGGCGGTGGCCGAGGTGTTCGAGGACGCGGCGGTGTTCTCGGCAGCGGGCGACTCCTGTGAACCGACGGTGTTGGCCACGAAGAGCGCGCCACCCAGAACGCCGACAGCCAGGAGGGTCATCAGCGGCGCGGTTCTCGTCATGCACCCGACACGGATCCCGCGGCGGACGGGTTCAGTGGCCCCCACTACGTTTCCGTGGGTGGCGGGGACGAGCGACGAGGCACTCGTGCATGCCGTGTACTCCGAGCACGGGCGCGCGATGCTGGCCTACGCGACCCGGCTGCTGGGAGAGCGGGCCGCGGCCGAGGACGTCGTGCAGGAGGCGCTGGTCCGGGCCTGGCGCAACCCGCAGGTGCTGACCAACGGCAAGGGCTCGACGCGGGGCTGGCTGCTCACCGTGGTCCGCAACCTGGTGATCGACCGCATGCGCGCCAAGCAGGCCCGGCCGATGGAGGTCGCCGAGTCGCCGGAGCAGCCGGCGGTCGAGCGCGACCACGCCGACTCGGTCGCGACGGCGGTCACCGTGCGTGCCGCCATGGACACCCTCTCGGACGACCACCGAGGGGTCCTGGAGCAGCTCTACTTCCAGGGCCGCAGCCTGGGTGAAGCCGCCACCGCTCTCGGCGTTCCGCCCGGCACGGTCAAGTCGCGGTCGTACTATGCGTTGCGGGCCCTGCGCAGGGCGATCGACCAGAGCGAGGGGGTGCCGCCGTGACCAACGGCCACGATCCCGGCGACGTCGCGGCGCACGCCCTCGGGCTGCTGGAGGGGCCGGAGGCCGACCGGGTCCAGGCCCACATCGCCGTCTGCCCCCAGTGCCACCGCGAGTGGATCGACCTGCGCCGCACCAGCGACCTGCTCGACGGCGTCCCGCCGGAGATGTTCCTGGACGGCCCCCCGCACCCCGACGCCGACGTCGTCCTGCAGCGCGCGCTGTGGCGCGTGCGCGGCGAGTCCCGCCGCCGGCGCGGCAGGAGCCGGCTCGCGCTCGGCGTCGCCGCGGCGGTCACCGCCGTCGGGCTGGCCGGCGGCGCGGTGGCCATCGGCCGGCTCACCGCCCCGGAGACCACCGCCACCGCCGCCCCCACGACCGCCCCCACCGCCCCCGCACCCGGCACCCGCGTGCTGGAGGGCAGCGACGGACCCGTCCGGCTGGTCGCCACGATCACCCCCGCCCGCGGCTGGGTGCGCGTGTCCGCCGACGTCAGCGGCATCCCCGCCGGCGAGAGCTGCGAGCTCGTGGTGGTCGCCAAGGACGGCAGCGAGGAGTCCGCCGGCAGCTGGCTCACCGGCGCCGACCCGGCCGGCGCCACTGTCGACGGCTCCGCCGTCGTCTCCCCCGAGGACGTGGCCGGCGTGGTGGTGCGCAACGAGGAAGGCCGCGAGTTCGTCACCGCCACCGTCTGACCCCGTTCGGCGCAAGCCGACGAGGAGGGCAACCGGCGCCCGCGGTCAGGAGGGCGCGCCGGGCACGCCGTCGGCGCCGGGCAGGATCGTCATCGTCGCCGGTGTGCGGGGCAGGATCCCCGAGACGTACGAGCGCGCCGCCGCCGTCGTGCCGACGTCCTTGCCGGCCGCCTCGGACAGGAACCACCGGTGTTCGAGGATCTCGTGGAACACCTCGGCCGGGGCGAGCCGGTCCTTCAGCTCGGCGGGGACCATCGCCATCACGCGGTCGTAGACCTCCGAGCGCCAGCGGTGCGCGGCCGCCGTCTCCGAGACCGGGCGGCCCTCGCGCTGCTCCAGGTAGCCCCGGTAGCTGACCACGTCGTTGAGCAGCCTGCGGGCCTGCTTCTCCCCCACCTCCAGGCCGGTCAGCACGAACAGGCGGTGGCGGTCGCGGCCGGTCTCGGCGACCTGGGTGTGCACCCGCAGCCGCACGCCCTCGGCGGTGGTCACCAGCTCCAGCTCGTCGACATCGAAGCCCAGCTCGTTGAGCCGGTCGAGGCGCTCGGCGACGCGGTAGCGCTGCTCGTCGGGGCGGAACAGCTCCTCGCGGGTCAGCTCGTCCCACAGCGCGTCGTAGCGCTGCGGGAGCTCCGCGGCGATCTGGACCGGGTCGACGTCGGCCGGCAGCAGGCCGCCGAACTGCAGGTCGAACAGCTCCCCGCCGACGCGCTCGGCGGCGTAGTCGATGTCGAAGCGGCGCTGGCCGTCGCTGAGGCGCTCGTGCAGCTCGGCGGTCTCGGCGTCGACCAGGTAGGCCACGATGTGGCCGGCGTCGGGGCGGAACAGGGTGTTCGACAGCGAGCAGTCGCCCCAGAACAGCCCGGCCAGGTGCAGCCGGGCCAGCAGCTCGACCATGGCGTCGATGAGCTGGTCGGTCGGGCGGCTGGTGTGGCCGTGGGAGAAGACGTAGCGGTAGGACATGGAGTATTCCAGGAACCGGGTGACCAGGATCGCGTCCAGGTCGTTCGGCCGTTCCACGCACGCACCCAGCACCGAGACCGCGGGCATGCCCATCGACTCGAGCTCGCCCAGCAGCCGGTACTCCCGGCGGGCCAGCCGCTCGTCGATCTCCTTGAGCGCGTAGACCAGCCCGTCGACCTCGACGAACCGCACGACGTGGCGGGAGATGCCGCGGTGGGCGACCTCCAGGAGGTGCTCGCCGCGCCAGTCCTCCAGCGGGACGTCCCACGGCAACGACAGCAGCCCGGCGGCCTGGGTCGCGGGCGGGCGGAAGATGAAGCGCACGGCGGCTCCTCCCGGTCGACGGGGAGGAGCCTACCGCCACCTTGACCGATTCAGAAGGGGGTGGTCACGCTCGGGGACCGCCGGCCACGTAGATCACCTGTCCGGACACGAAGCTCGCCCCCTCGCTGACGAAGAACGACGCGGTGTGCGCGATGTCCTCGACCTGCCCGGCCCGGTTGACCGGGATCTGCGCCGCCCGCGCGGCCAGGTAGGTGTCCCAGTCCTGGCCGATGCGCTCGGCCGTGGCGCGCGTCATGTCGCTGACGATGAACCCCGGCGCGATGCAGTTCACCGTGACCCCGAACTTGCCCAGCTCGATCGCCAGCGTCTTGGTCAGCCCCTGCAGCCCCGCCTTCGCGGTGGAGTAGTTCGCCTGGCCCCGGTTGCCCAGCGCCGAGGTGCTGGAGAGGTTGACGATGCGGCCCCACTTCGCGGCCACCATGTGCTGCTGGACGGCCCGGCTCATCAGGAACGACCCGCGCAGGTGCACGCCCATCACGGTGTCCCAGTCGGCCTCGGTCATCTTGAACAGCAGGTTGTCACGCGTCACGCCGGCGTTGTTGATGAGGACGGTCGGCGCGCCCAACTCGGCGACGACGCGCTCGACGGCGGCCGCGACCTGGTCGGCGTCGGCGACGTCGGCACCCACCCCGACGGCCCGGCCACCCGCCGACTCGATGGCCGCGACCGTGGCCTTGGTGGCCGACTCCTCCAGGTCGAGCACGGCGACCGCGAGCCCGTCGGCGGCCAGCCGCTGGGCGGTCGCGGCACCGATGCCGCGCGCGGCCCCGGTCACGATCGCCACGCGCTGCGGGTTCTCGGCTGCGGTCATCGAGCACTCCTCGTCGTCGAAGGTCGGCTGGTCCGGCTGCCGATCCTCGCACCGGCGCGGCCCGAGCGGGGTGAACGACGGACGGGTGTGCGCGGCGCCACGACCGCGCCCGCACGCTTCACCGTGCCGGGGCGTCCGATCGGCGCACGACCGCTCCCCCGACGACGTCGCGGCACTACCATCCGCCGGTCTCCGGCGACCGCTGAACGCCCCGTGGCCGACCCGTCACCCCCTCGTGACCTGGGCGCAGGACGGTGACGACCCGCACGCACGTCCGCTCCCCGGCCCACCGCACATCCGTCCTGGAGGACCACCCCATGCCGACTTGGCTCTCGATTCTGATCGCGTTCGCCGTGGGCGTCCTGGTGGGCTGGTTCGCGCTCGGGTTGCTGCGCCAGCGCCAGTCCTCCGGCACCGAAACCGGCACCGAAACCGGCACCGAAACCGGCACCGAAACCGGCACCGACACCGTCGAGGCGGCGCCGAAGCCCGCGGTCGCGACCACCGCCGAGGCCGACGCCAAGGCAGCCAGCAAGGACGACACCAAGGACGAGGCCGTCACGGGTGCGGACGCCGCGAAGGTCGACACGACCGAGAAGATCCCGGCCGCGGTCGAGTCGGAGGCCACCCCGGCCGTCACCACCTCGCCGAACGGCACCGCCCCGGCCACCGCCGAGACCGCCACCGCCGTGCCCGCGGCCGACGCGGCCACCGACACCCCCGCGGCCGAGGCCTCGCGCAACGGCGTGGCCAAGCGGACCGCGGCCAAGGCCACCCCGGTCGAGACGGTGAGCGCCCCGGCCGCCGAGCCGACCCCCGCCGCCGACGCCGCCGCCGACGCCCCGGCACCGGCCGCCGAGGCC
>NZ_JAHDTH010000312.1 GCF_018531445.1 Pseudonocardia lacus | reverse complement strand
AGGGTCGCCGCGGCGCGGACCCGGCGGCGCTCCCGGTCGGGCGGGTCGGGCGGGTCGGGCGGGTCGGGCGGTCGACCTGGCGCCGCACCGCGGCCCGTCCCGAGCCCGCACGGGCGCATGGCGCGCTCGGCGAACCGGCTCGGTCGCCGACGCCGGGGCGGGGCGGTGGGGGTGGCGGGGAGGGCGCGCGGTGTGGTTCCGGACATGCCGACAGCGTGCGTCGACGCCCGTGTCGGCGGGGCCGCCAACCGCGGATCTGTGGATGGAGGGCCTCGATGTGGACAACTCGGGGCACCGGATGAGCTGCTGGCGGGCCGCGGCGTAGACTCGTGGTGCGGCTCGACGCAAGTCGGGCCGACTTCGCGTGCTCGCCCTCCGCGCCCCGCGGCCGATCGGCCCCTGGGCAGGAGCAAACGGCGGACGGGCGGTCCCGGTCCCCGCGACCGGGTCCGGCCGCCGGTGCGAGCACCAGGGCGGTGTCGCCGACCGGCGCCCGCACAACCGCACGCGTGGCCGCCGGGCGACCACGCCGAACGAGAGGGTGAGCACCGGCCGTGGCCGTCGTCACCATGAAGCAGTTGCTGGACTCCGGCGTGCACTTCGGGCATCAGACCCGCCGCTGGAACCCGAAGATGAAGCGCTACATCCTCACCGAGCGCAACGGCATCTACATCATCGACCTGCAGCAGACGCTGTCCTACATCGACCGGGCCTACGAGTTCGTGCGCGAGACCGTCGCGCACGGCGGCACGATCATGTTCGTCGGCACGAAGAAGCAGGCCCAGGAGGCCATCGCCGACGAGGCGGGCCGGGTGAACATGCCCTACGTCAACCAGCGCTGGCTGGGCGGCATGCTCACCAACTTCCAGACCGTGCACAAGCGGCTGCAGCGGCTCAAGGAGCTGGAGTCGATGGAGCAGACGGGGGGCTTCGAGGGTCGCACCAAGAAGGAGATCCTCATGCTCACCCGCGAGAAGGACAAGCTCGAGAAGACCCTGGGCGGCATCCGGGACATGAGCAAGGTCCCGAGCGCGGTCTGGGTGGTCGACACCAAGAAGGAGCACATCGCCGTCGGTGAGGCCCGCAAGCTGGGCATCCCGGTCGTGTCGATCCTCGACACCAACTGCGACCCCGACGAGGTCGACTACCCGATCCCGGGCAACGACGACGCGATCCGCTCCGCCGCGCTGCTGACCAAGGTCATCGCGCGCGCCGCGGCCGACGGCCTGGTCGCCCGCTCGCGCGGTCGCGGCGAGGGCGAGGACAAGCCCGCCGAGGGCACCCCGGCCGAGCCGCTGCCCGAGTGGGAGCAGGAGCTGCTGACCAGCGGCACCGGCTCCGACGGCGCCAGCCTGACCGCGCCCGGCGCGACCGCCGACGGCCCGAACCCGACCGCCGAGGCGGCTCCGGCCACCACCAGCAACGGCACCCAGCAGACCGCGAGCTGACGACGTCGCGGGCGGGGCCCACCACGGGTCCCGCCCGCGACCTCCTCGCGACCTGCCCCACCGAGAACGGACGAGAAGGCACCACGATGGCGAACTACACCGCCGCCGACGTCAAGAAGCTCCGCGACCTCACCGGGTCCGGGATGATGGACTGCAAGAAGGCCCTCGAGGAGTCCGGCGGCAACGTCGAGCAGGCCGTCGAGCTGCTGCGCATCAAGGGCGCCAAGGACGTCGGCAAGCGCGCCGGGCGCGACACCGCCAACGGGCTGGTGGCCGCCGAGGGCGGCACGCTGGTCGAGCTGGACAGCGAGACCGACTTCGTCGCCAAGAGCGCCGACTTCCAGGAGCTCGCCGACAAGGTCCTGCGCGTCGCGGTCGACGAGAAGCCCGCCGACCTGGAGGCGCTCAAGGCCGCCAAGGTCGACGGCGGCACCGTGGACGACGCCGTGCGGGCGCTGTCCGCGCGCCTGGGCGAGAAGCTCGAGCTGCGCCGCTACGTCCACGTCGACGGCCCGGTCGCGCTCTACCTGCACCGCCGCGCCTCGGACCTGCCGCCGGCCATCGGCGTGCTGGTCGCCTACGACGGCGCGGACGAGGACGTGGCCAAGGGCGTCGCGATGCACATCGCCGCGGCCCGCCCGCAGTACCTCACCCGCGACGAGGTCCCCGGCGACGTCGTCGAGAACGAGCGCCGCATCGCCGAGGCCACCGCCCGCGAGGAGGGCAAGCCCGAGCAGGTCCTGTCGCGCATCGTCGACGGCCGGATCAACGGCTTCTACAAGGACGTCGTGCTGCTCGAGCAGGCCTCGGTGCAGGACTCCAAGAAGACCGTGAAGGCGCTGCTGGACGACGCCGGCGTCACGGTCAAGGAGTTCGTGCGCTTCGAGGTCGGCCAGGCCTGACGGCCGGCCCGACGACGCGATGAGCGAGCTTGCGAGCGAATCAATGACACAGCGCCCGCGCAGCGCCGATCGAGCGTAAGCGAGGGAGAGCGTGAGCGACCTGAGGATCGGCCTCGACGGCACCCGCCCCGGCTTCCGCCGCGTGCTGCTCAAGCTCGGCGGCGAGATGTTCGGCGGCGGCGCCGTCGGGGTCGACCCGACGGTCGTGGAGACCGTCGCCCGCCAGATCGCCGACGTCGTGTCCGGCGGCGCGCAGGTCGCCGTCGTCATCGGCGGCGGCAACTTCTTCCGCGGCTCCGAGCTGCAGCAGCGCGGCATGGACCGGGCCCGCGCCGACTACATCGGCATGCTCGGCACCGTGATGAACTGCCTCGCCCTGCAGGACTTCCTGGAGCGCGAGCACCACATCGACACCCGCGTGCAGACCGCCATCACCATGGGGCAGGTCGCCGAGGCCTACATCCCGCGCCGGGCCATCCGGCACCTGGAGAAGGGCCGCGTCGTGATCTTCGGCGCCGGGGTCGGGATGCCGTACTTCTCCACCGACACCGCGGGGGCCCAGCGCGCCCTGGAGATCGGTGCCGAGGCGCTGCTGCTGGCCAAGGGCGTCGACGGCGTCTACACCGCCGACCCGAAGGTCGACGCCGACGCCAAGCTCTACGAGGAGATCTCCCACCGCGAGGTCCTCGAGCAGGGGTTGAAGGTCGCCGACGCCACGGCGTTCAGCCTCTGCATGGACAACAAGATGCCGATCATCGTGTTCAACCTGCTGATCGAGGGCAACATCGCGCGGGCCGTGCGCGGTGAGAGGATCGGGACCCTGGTCAGCACGCCCGACTGGGCGGCCGGCGCGGGATCCGCCACCGGATCGCGCGCCGCTTCGAGCGCAGGGCAGGAAGGTAGGGAGCAGCCGTGATCGACGAGGCGCTGTTCGACGCCGAGGAGAAGATGGAGAAGGCCGTCGCGGTGGCCAAGGACGACCTGGCCAGCGTGCGCACCGGTCGGGCGACGCCCAACATGTTCTCCCGCGTCGTGGTCGACTACTACGGCGCGCCGACGCCGATCAACCAGCTGGCCTCCATCAACGTGCCGGAGGCCCGGATGGCGGTGATCAAGCCCTACGACGCCAGCCAGCTCCGGCAGCTGGAGAAGGCGATCCGCGACTCCGACCTGGGGCTCAACCCCAGCAACGACGGCCAGATCATCCGGGTGGTCATCCCGCCGCTGTCCGAGGAGCGCCGCCGGGAGATGGTCAAGGTCGCCCGCGGCAAGGGCGAGGACGCCCGGGTGACGGTGCGCAACATCCGCCGCAAGGCGATGGACGAGCTGCACCGCATCGTCCGCGAGGGCGAGGCGGGCGAGGACGAGGTGTCCCGCGCGGAGAAGGAGCTGCAGGGCACCACCGACCGGTACGTGCACCAGATCGACGACCTGGTCAAGCACAAGGAAACCGAACTGCTCGAGGTATGAGACGCCGTCCGTGACCGCATCTTCCTCCGACCACATGCCCGCGGTCGTGCCGCCGGCCCGGCGCCCGTCGCGCGCCGGGCGGAACCTGGGTGCGGCGGTCGCCGTGGGGGCCGGGCTGGGCGCGGTCATCCTCGGTTCGTTGCTGGTCGAGCGGCACTTCTTCATCGGCGTGCTGTCGCTGTCCACGCTGGTGGCCACCTGGGAGCTCGCCCGGGCCATGCGGCGCGGGGTGGGCATCGAGGTCCCGCTGCCGGTGCTGCTGGTCGGCGGCCAGGCGATGGTGTGGTTGGCCTGGCCGTTCGGCGCGGCGGGGCAGGCGGTGTCGTTCGCGCTCACCGCCATCGCGGTCATGCTGTGGCGGATGCGGGCGGGCGCCGCGCACTTCGTCCGCGACGTCACGGCGGGGCTCTTCGTGGCGGCCTACGTGCCGCTGTTCTGCTCGTTCGCCGTCCTGCTGACCGTCCCCGAGGACGGCGTGGGCCGGGTGCTCACGTTCATGATCTGCGTGGTGGCCTCCGACATCGGCGGCTACGTGGCCGGGGTGACGGCCGGGCGGCACCCGATGGCCCCGACGATCAGCCCGAAGAAGTCCTGGGAGGGCTTCGCCGGCTCGCAGATCGCGGGCATGGCGGCGGGCGCGCTCTCGGTGTGGCTGCTGCTGGGCGGGCAGTGGTGGGCGGGCGTGCTCACCGGCGCCCTGCTCGTCGTCACCGCCACCCTCGGCGACCTCGTCGAGTCGATGATCAAGCGCGACCTGGGCATCAAGGACATGGGCACCCTGCTGCCCGGTCACGGCGGCCTGATGGACCGGATGGACTCGCTGCTGCCCACGGCCGTGGTCAGCTGGGCCGTGCTGGGCCTGCTGGTCCCCGTCGGGTGAGGTCGTCGCGTCGCCGGGCCGCACCCGAGCGGCCCATCCCGAGCCCGAACATCTGGCACTGGCCGGAGGTCTACGAGCGGGAGAACGAGGCCCAGGACGCCGACGGCGCCCTCTGGGCCGCGCTGCGCGAGCTGGCGCCGTGGGCCGGCGCCGACGTGCTCGACGTGGGCTGCGGCGACGGCTTCCACCTGCCCCGGTTCGCGGCCGAGGCCGCGTCGGTCACCGGCGTCGAGCCGTACGCGCCGCTGGTCGAGCGCGCCCGCCGGCGGGTGGGCGACGACGCCACGGTGCTGCTGGCCGGGGCGGCCGACCTGCCGCTGCCCGACGCGAGCGTCGACCTGGTGCACGCCCGCACCGCCTACTTCTTCGGCCCCGGCTGCGAGCCCGGTCTCGCCGAGGCCCGCCGCGTCCTGCGCCCGGGCGGCACGATCGCGATCGTCGACCTCGACGCCACCGTCGCCCCCTACGGCGACTGGATGCGCGCCGACATCCCGCACTACGACCCGGCCGCGGTGGAACGGTTCTTCGCCCGGGAGGGCTTCGCGCTGCGCCGCGTGATCGCGCGGTGGACCTTCCCCGACCGGGAGACCTTCGAGTCGGTGCTGCGCATCGAGTTCACCCCGCGGGTCGCCGCCCGGGCCGTCGCCGAGACGACCGGCGCGTCGCTCGACGTCGGCTACCGCGTGCACGTGCAGCGGGTCGGCGGCATCCGGCTGCCCTGAGGCCGCCGCCGCCGCGTGCCCGGATCCGGATACCGTGGGGGCATGCGTGAACCGGCTGCGCGCCCCGTCCCGGTCCCGTACATGGAGCCCGTCGTCGCCGCCGCATGGTGGACGGTCGGCACCACGGCCCTGGAAGGGGGCACCGGCACCCTGGTGCTGGCCGTCGGGCTCGGGCTGTGCGGCGGGCTGCTGGTGGCCCTGCGCCGCCGGCACGGCACCGGCTCGCGGCTGCCGTCCGGGGCCCGCGGGAGGCTGCTGCGCACCGTGGTCGTCACCGCGGCGCTGCTGGCGGTCTCGGGCAGCGTGCTGGGGTTCTTCGGCCTCGGCGAGCTCGTCGTCCCGGTGGGTGCGGTCCTGGTCGGCCTGGCGTCGATCTCGCTGGCCTCGGTGCTCGACGAGCGCCCGCTGGTCGCCGTGGGCGGGCTGATGCTGGTGCTGGGCGCGACGGGGGCCGTGCTGGCCCTGCGCTCGGCCGGCACGATCTACCCGGTCGGCGTGGTCGGCCTGCTCGCGGGCCTGCTGTTCTGGCTGGTCGCCGCGCACCGCGGCGGCCTGCTCGACCCCCGCCGCCG